>NZ_JBKQXO010000003.1:0-339760 GCF_046762885.1 Yoonia sp. SDW83-1 | reverse complement strand
ATCAACCGCCGTGTCGAGGTCTGGGTCCGGGATGTCGTCGCACGCAACTGATGCGACACCCACCCAAACACACCCAAATCAACACGGATCTGACACAGACGTGTCAAGACGGTCCGTCAGTATCCGTCGTATGAGGACACATTTATGAACACGCTAAGAAACCTGATGGCCGCAGCCATACTCGCCATGCCCGCGCCGCTGATGGCGCAGACGCTGGACGAGATCAACAAACTGAACCAGATGACCCCGGAAGAGCTGCTGCCGCTCGCCTTGGCGGAGGGCACGGTGACAGTCTATTCCTTCACCAGCCGGATCGGCAAAGTCGAGGCCGCGTTTGAGGCGGCCTATCCCGGAATAGATATGAAGGGCTTCGACATATCATCGACGGAACAAATTGAACTTCTCATTGAAGAGAGCGAAGACTTCATCACAAACGCCGACGTGATTTATATCTCGGACACACCTGTGGTTCTGGTAAAAATCTTCGACGGCGGCATCATCCAGCCCTACATTCCGCCGCGTATTATCGACCGTGTACCGCCCGCGTTGCGCGATCCTATCCTCACGCAGCGATTGTCGACCAAAGTGTTGATGTATAATGAAGAAGCCCACCCAGACGGCCCACCTGTGGACAGCCTGTGGGACCTCACCCGTGAAGAATGGCGCGGCCGTGTTTTTATGGTCGATCCGCTCAAGCGCGGGGACTACCTTGACCTGATGACCCAGATTTTCCTGCACGCGGACGAGATGGCCGCCGCCTACGAAGAGGAGTTCGGCAGACCCATCGTGCTGGATGGTGTGGAAAACGCAGGTCAGCAGTTTATTGCGGACTTTTTTGCCAATGACCCTGTTCTGGTTGATTCAACCGATGATGTGAACGCAGCTGTGGGCGCCATTGGCCAGGAAAACCCGCCGCTTGGTTTCACCAGCTATTCCGACCGGCGTGACAACGAGGAAGAAGGCTGGGCACTGCAAGTCGCCAATGATGTAAAGCCATCCCCGGGCATCATCTTTCCTGCGATCCTGGCGATTGCTGACAAGCCCAACAACCCTGCTGCCGCGCGTCTGGCGATTGATTTCATGATGGGTGATGAAACCGAATTCGGCGGCCCCGGCCTTGCGCCGTTTTATGTACCCGGTGACTATCTGTCACGCACCGATATCCCACAGCACCCGGATGCGATCCCTCTGGACGAATTCAACGCCTGGCTCCTGACAGCATCTGAAGCCGCAACCGCCGTGCGTGACGAAGTCGCTGATTTCATAGTGACGTTAAGATGAGCGGTTGATTGTGATGGGGCGGTCGAACAATAGGCTGCCCCAACCATGTGCTCACAATCGCCGTCGAGAGCTGTGGAGGCTGCGTTCATTTTTCGACATGCTTGACCAAATCGGTGCGAGGCGTAGATGCCGACTCTAGAACGGACATTCGATCACGCTGCAGCATTGGTGAGTTCAGATTAAAACAGACCTTCTCTGTGGGCGGCGGTTTGCATGGATCGTGTCGGTGGATGACGTGGAGGTCATAGTCATCTAATGTGCGGCAGATGACTATGAAATGGATCGATATTCCCCCTGTCTGGCTGTTGCTGGCTGTTGCGATGACCTGGGTTGTGGCGGATGTGCAGCCTTTGTGGCTGCGTGTTGGTGGCCCGATCCTTGACCTGCTGGGCGGGCTGCTGGTGGGTGGTGGTATCGTGTTGCTGCTGTTGGCCATCGCCGAGATGCGCAAGCGCCAGACCACCGTGATCCCGCATCAGGAGGCCAGCCATCTTGTCACTAGCGGGATTTTCAAACGCAGCCGCAATCCGATCTATCTGGGTGACACACTGATCCTCGCCGGGCTTGCCTTGCGTTGGGATGCGCCGATTGCGCTGATTCTCGTCCCACTTTTCATGTTCACGATCACGCAGCGGTTCATCATTCCCGAAGAAGATCGCTTGCGCCGCAAGTTCCGCGCCGAATTTGCCCGCTATTGCGAAAAGACGCGGCGTTGGGTGTGACTGTTAGCGCCTGACAACAAAAGAACGCTACGGCCCCTCCCTTGTGAAATATTATGGCGCGCTATAATCCATCGGGGACTGCAAGCACAAATACGGGGGATGGTCCGTGAAAATCGGCACACCAAAAGAGATTATTGCGGGCGAGGATCGGGTCGCGATGACCCCGGCCTCGGCCAAGGATCTGCAGAAGCTGGGTTATGATTGCGTGATCGAAACGGGTGCTGGCCTCAAGGCTGGTTTTTCCGACGACACCTATAAAGAGGCCGGCGTTGAGGTCGTGAAAACTGCCGCTGCCCTTTACAAGGCGGCCGATATCATCGCCAAGGTGCGTCCCCCCGAAGATGCCGAAGTCAAGCGCTTGCGCGAAGGCCAAACGCTGATTTCCTTCTTCTATCCGGCCCAGAACGAAAAGCTGATGGAGGCCGCCAACAAGAAAGGCGCCACCGTCATCGCGATGGATATGGTGCCGCGTATTTCCCGTGCGCAGAAGATGGACGCGCTGTCATCCATGGCGAATATCGCGGGTTATCGTGCGGTGATCGAAGCGGGCAACAATTTTGGCCGGTTCTTTACCGGTCAGGTGACCGCCGCCGGTAAGGTGCCGCCTGCCAAGGTGCTGGTTGTTGGGGCCGGTGTTGCGGGGCTTGCTGCGATCGGGACCGCCACGTCGCTGGGTGCGATTACCTATGCGTTCGACGTGCGCCCCGAAGTGGCTGAGCAGGTTGAATCGATGGGGGCGCAGTTTGTTTTCCTCGATTTTGAGGAAGAACAGCAGGACGGGTCCGCGACAGGGGGTTATGCCGCTGTATCTTCGCCGGAATTCGCGGCGGCCCAGTTGGCGAAGTTCCGCGAGATCGCGCCGGATATGGATATCGTGATCACGACGGCGCTGATCCCGGGCCGTGACGCGCCGGAGCTTTGGACCAAGGATATGGTCGAGAGTATGAAGCCTGGTTCGGTGATTGTGGACCTTGCGGCTGAGCGTGGCGGGAACTGCAAGCTGACTGTGAAGGATGAAAAGATCGTCACCGACAACGGTGTGACGATCATTGGCTACACCGATTTCCCCAGCCGGATGGCGGCCCAATCCTCGACCCTGTATGCCACCAATATTCGCCATATGATGACGGATCTGACACCGGAAAAAGACGGTGTGGCCAATCACAATATGGATGATGACGTGATCCGGGGCGCGACCGCCACCCACAAGGGTGAGATCACGTTCCCGCCGCCGCCGCCCAAGGTGGCCGCGATTGCGGCACAGCCGAAAAAGGCGCCGCCCAAGGAGTTGACGGCCGAGGAAAAGCGGGCGCAAGAGGTTGCGGCGTTCAAGGCGGAAACCCGCAATCAGGTGACGCTGCTGGCCGTTGGTGCCGCACTGATCCTTGGCATCGGGATGATCCCGGGGATGCCAGCGAGCTTCATGCAGCATTTCATCGTCTTTGTGCTGGCGGTTTTTGTCGGCTTTCAGGTGATCTGGAATGTCGCCCATTCGCTGCACACACCGCTGATGGCTGTGACCAATGCGATTTCGTCGATCATCATCCTGGGTGCGCTGATCCAGATTGGATCGACCAGCGTGCTGATTACCATATTGGCCGCGCTTGGTATCTTTATGGCGGCGATCAATATCTTCGGTGGCTTCCTTGTGACACGGCGCATGCTCGCCATGTTCCAGAAATCTTGAGAGGAACAGGGCAATGGAAAATGCATTCACGATTGCGGCCTATGTTGTCGCGGGTATTCTTTTCATCCTGTCGCTGGGCGGGCTGTCAGGGCAGGAAAGTGCCAAGCGCGCGGTCTGGTACGGCATCGTCGGGATGGCGATCGCGGTCTTTGCCACGCTGATCGGGCCGGGATCCGGTCTGGGGATTGTTTCGATCATACTGATCGCGTTGGGCGCGGCTGTGGGGTATCAACTGGCGACCAAAGTCGAGATGACCCAGATGCCGGAGCTTGTGGCGATCATGCACTCGCTGGTGGGTCTTGCCGCCGTCTTTGTCGGCTTTAACGCTGATCTGATGATCAACTATATCGGCGGGATTTATGAGGCCAACGGTCAGGTTTTGGGTGTTGTGGGCGATGATGGCATCACGGCGATTGGGCTGCCGAAAGAGGCCTATGACGGGCTGAGCGCCTTTGGTCAGTTGATTGCCAAGAAGTCGAGTGTCGAGATTGGTATTCTGCGTGTTGAACTGGTGCTGGGGATCTGGATTGGTGCGGTGACGTTCACCGGGTCTGTGATTGCTTACGCCAAGCTGGCGGGATCGTCGTCGAAGCTGCCGTTTCAGGTGGACACAAGTGCCAAGAAACTGCCGGGCGGGCATTTGCTGAATGCGGCTGCGGCGGCTTTGTCGGTGCTTTTGCTCTTTGTCTATCTGACCGGTGGCGGGTCCTGGGCGCTGGTCCTGCTGACGCTGGCGGGCCTGTTCATCGGTTATCACCTGATCATGGGCATTGGCGGGGCGGATATGCCTGTCGTTGTGTCGATGCTGAACAGCTATTCCGGCTGGGCGGCGGCGGCGATCGGGTTCAGCCTTGGCAATGATCTGTTGATCGTTGTCGGTGCCTTGGTCGGGTCGTCTGGTGCCATCCTGTCTTACATCATGTGCAAGGCGATGAACCGCAGCTTTGTCAGCGTGATCCTGGGTGGCTTTGGCGGCCCAGCGGGTGAGCAGATGGCCGTGGAAGGTGAGCAGGTGGCGATTGATGCCGATGGCGTTGCTACGGCCCTGAACGAGGCTGACAGCATCATCATCATTCCCGGCTACGGGATGGCGGTGGCACAGGCGCAGACGGCGGTGGCTGAACTGGTCAAGAAGCTGCGAGCCAAGGGCAAGACTGTGCGTTTCGCTATTCACCCTGTGGCGGGTCGTTTGCCGGGCCATATGAACGTGCTGCTGGCCGAGGCGAAGGTGCCTTATGACATTGTGATGGAGATGGACGAGATCAATGACGACTTCCCGAATACGGATGTCGCCATTGTCATCGGGTCCAATGATATCGTGAACCCGGCCGCACAGGACGACCCCAACAGCCCCATCGCCGGCATGCCGGTGCTGGAATGCTGGAAGGCCAAGCAGGTGTTCGTGTCCAAGCGCGGGCAGGGCACGGGGTATTCGGGCATCGAGAACCCGCTGTTTTTCAAGGACAACACGCGGATGTTCTATGGGGACGCCAAGGCGAGCCTTGATACGCTGCTGCCCAAGATCGACTGAGCCGGTTGACAGCTGGTAAATGGACCGCCCGCCTTACCAGCGGGCGGTTTTTTGTTGTTTGGTTGCGACATCCTGAAACGCGCCATGTTATCAGTCACTTACGCTAAGATTTGACTGTCGGCGATGCATCGGACTTGCGTCGGCAAAACGTCGGACCCCTTCGCGCGTTGACGATAGGTCTTGTTAACGTATTGGCGTTGTAGCGCCGTGGACCTTGCCATCGGGTGAATGTACCGCACTTGTTCGAATCGCGCATCGCTGCCACGCTTGCCCCCATATTTTGAGTATGGAGGTATTTTGATGCCCGTTTCCGTTGGCGCGATTACGCTGTTCATGGGGCCTGCGGCGCTTGGCGCGCCGGATGATCTTGAGGCACCGATCATTGATTTTATTGATGCTGCGCAGGATGAGTTGCTGGTGTCGGTGCAGGAATTGGACCATCGCCCAATTGCTGATGCGCTGATTGCTGCGCGCAGGCGGGGTGTGCATGTGCGGGTCATTCTAGAGCAGGATTACCTGCGCGAACGCAAGACACCTGACGGGGATGGTGTTGGCCTGCAGGAGTTGAACCGCGAATTGCTGACCCTGATCCTGCGGGTGGGGGTGGATGCCAAGGCGGATTACAATCCGGCCATTTTTCACCAGAAATTTATTGTGCGCGACAGGTCCGCCCTTCTGACCGGCTCGACCAATTTTACCACGACCGGGGTGTCCAAGAACCTCAACCATATTGTGATCCTGGATGATGTGGAGGTCGCCCGCGAATACCGCCGCGAGTTTGCCCAGATGCGCAAAGGTATTTTCGGCAAGCGCAGCCTTGAGACGCCGCGCAAGCCGCTGGAAGGGCATTTTGTCAGTGGTGTGCGGACCAAGCCGCTTTTTGCGCCCGACCATGCGCCGGAGATGGAATTCATCAAGCAGATGATCAAGGCCGAGACCCGGATTGATTTTGCGGTTTTCACCTTTGCCCAGTCATCCGGGATCGACGATGCGCTGGTGAATGCCCGCCAGAAGGGGCTGGCAGTGCAGGGTGTGCTGGACCGCAGGCAGGCGAACCAGAAATGGGCGTCAAAGGATACGCTGGTCGAGGGTGACATCACCTTGCATCGCAACAAGACCGGCACGGGTGTGCGCAAGATCCATCACAAGCTGATGGTGATTGACGACGCGCTGACCATTGTTGGCAGCTACAATTATACTGGTCCCGCCAATCTGGTGAATGACGAGAATATCATCGTGCTGGGCGATCTGGATCTGCCGCCGGGGCAGGCGCGGGATGATCAGGCCATCCTGGCCGAATTTGCGCGGGCCGAGATTGAGCGGATCATCCGGGATCAGTCGGAACTGATCCCGGTCGCCTGATCAGGCGGTTGGTTCCGGTGTCTTGGTTTCCCCATCAGTGGTGGTTTCAGACGTGTCAGCGTCACGCTCCACCTCGATCTTGACATGTGACACAAGCGCCGCGATGGCACCGAGGATGGCAAGCCACGGGGCTGCGAGGGTCACCACCCCGCCGACCACAAGGCCGATATTGAGCGGGGTGTCGAGAAACACGTCACCATCATCCGCGATGATCCGCATGCGCCGCACATTGCCTTGCTTGGCGAATTCCTTGACCCGGTCGACGAGGTTCTTGCCGTCGACCTTGATTTCTTCAACCACGGTTTCTTTGTCGGGTGTCTGGGCATCAGTCATCATGCGTCTCCATCAATTGGTTGCGATGGCCGCATGATAGCGGTGCCGCGCCCGGGCGCGGTTGACATTGGTCAATGGGGGAGGTGTGGGATGGGTGAAATCACCCATCCCGCGGGGTCAGACCAGATGGGTGTTGAACCAGGCGATTGTCCGTTCCCAGGCCAGTTCTGCCGCAGCTTCGTCGTAGCGCGGGGTGCTGTCATTGTGGAACCCGTGGTTCACGTCCGGGTAGATATGCGCCTCGAACACCTTGTCATTGGCGATCAGCGCGGCCTCGTAATCTGGCCAACCTGCGTTGATCCGGTCGTCAAGGGCGGCGAAATGCAACAGGAGCGGCGCCTCGATTTTCGGCACGTCCGCCGCAGCGGCCTGTCGTCCGTAGAACGGAACCGAGGCCGCCATTTCAGGATAGGCCACGGCCAGCGCGTTGCAGACCCCGCCGCCATAGCAGAAGCCCACCGCGCCCACCTTGCCGGTGCTGTCATCGCGGGTCATCAGATGTTCGAACCCGGCGAAGAAGTCGTTCATCAGTTTGGTTCCATCCACGGTACGCTGCAAATCGCGCCCTTCGGCGTCATTACCCGGGTAGCCGCCCACGGATGTCAGCCCGTCCGGGGCCAGGGCCATGAAACCCGCCTTGGCCACGCGCCGCGCGACATCTTCGATATACGGGTTCAGCCCGCGGTTTTCGTGGACAACGAGGACGGCGGGCAGGGGGCCGGTGGCATTGGCAGGTTTGACCAGATAGCCGCGGACCTCACCATGGCCGTTGGGCGAAGGGTAGGTGATGTATTCGGGCACAATATCGGGGTCGTTGAACGAGACCTGCTGTGCCAGCGCATAATCGGGGCTGAGCATGGTCAGC
This sequence comes from Yoonia sp. SDW83-1, assembly GCF_046762885.1. Classification (NCBI taxonomy): domain Bacteria; kingdom Pseudomonadati; phylum Pseudomonadota; class Alphaproteobacteria; order Rhodobacterales; family Paracoccaceae; genus Yoonia; species Yoonia sp. SDW83-1. The sequence goes on along the minus strand of NZ_JBKQXO010000003.1, from coordinate 331,979 downwards.
AAGGCGGCGGCGGTCACCCCGCCTACGGCGAATTTGCCCGCGCGGTCCAGAAATTCGCGTTTGGTGATCTTGCCATGTGCGTAGAAGTCATAAAGGTCGAGCAGTTCCTGATCGAAATCCTTGGCGGTCATCCGGTTCATCTTGCATCCTCCAATGCGTGGTGACGCAGCGTCACCCGAGGTGACAATATCGGGGGCGCATCAATTGGCAAATCACGATTGTCGGGCGATCGGGTGCCGCTTGCCTGTGTGTGCATGTCTCTTGGCAGGGGTTTAAATCTGACTATATTGGTCGGAAATAGGATTCGCTGATGTCGCACACTGCACTTGCCCGTACTGTTCCGTTGGTCCCCGCCGCTGCGCCGGCGCCGAACCTTGTGCTGCGCAAGGCTGGCAGGCGGGCCCGTCTGGCGCGGGGCAGCACAGATGACCCTATGACAGCATTGATTGATGCGCTGCCCACGGCCATTGGCCGCCGCTTACGGTTTTATGAGCCGGGCGCGGTCGAGCGTTCATTTGACGAAGCGTGGTTGGATAATATCTTTGATGCCATCCGGCAGGGCGATACGGATCGCTATCGCTTTGCCTTGCTCAGCCGGATGTCGCGGGAAAAGGCATCCGCGATGCATTTTTTGTTCTGCAAGGCGGCGCAACATCTTCACGCCGCCGCCTGATTTGTTACCTTGGGGCAAGCCAGCCGCCGCCAGCCAAATTCATACAATAGGAGAGGGACATCCATGACCCAGACTGCATCTGATCTGAGCCCGTCGGCACAGGGCGCAATTGCCGAGGCCTTGAACCAATGCGTGGCGGAAACCGCTGTCAGCACCATGCTGGCGCAGAATTTCCACTGGAACGTGACAGGTATGGCATTTGGCCCGCTGCATGCGCTGTTTCAGGAGATTTACGAGGATCATTTTGTCGCCCAGGACGATCTGGCCGAGCGGATCAAGGCCCTGGACGCCCATGCCGAGGGGATGCTGGCCGGGATGCTGAAGCGGTCCAAAGTGACCGAACATGATGGCAAGACGGACGACAAGACCATGATCAAGGCGATGCAGGTGGCACAGGAAACCCTGGCCGCGACACTGGCCGCGGCGGGCGAGCTGGCCGCAGAGCATGGCGATACGCTGACCGAGGATCTGTGCATTGCGCGCGGGCAAACGCATGAAAAATTCGCCTGGATGCTGCGGTCACATCTGACTTAGTGTCAGAGCCCCGTTGGAAGAGATGCCCCTTTCTTGGTGCATTTTTTCGCGTAGGCCTTGCGCCAGTGGGCATATTTGCCGAGCGCATCCTGCTGGTTGACCAGCATGTCCACGAACGCGGCCTTGTGCCCGGATTTCTTGAGCGATTTGTAAAGCGACTTCTGCGCCTTGGTCATGCCGCACCCAATGCAATGACCCTGCCGCTTGTATTTGCAGACATCGATGCAGGGGTTGGGTGTTTTGGCCATGGAGTCCTGTGTCTTGATCGAAGCGTGGTAGGTCTTTGATGCGCTTTATCTGATTATTTTAGTCGGAAATGTCAAAAGGACAATCTAGCGCAGTCATGCATCGCGCCATGTGCCGTGGGGCAAACCGTCCAATGTCCATGATCCGACCCGCCAGCGCACCAGCCGTAGTGTTGGAAAGCCGATATGGGCTGTCATCCGGCGGACCTGCCGGTTGCGGCCTTCGCTGATTGTGATCTCGATCCACGTATCAGGGACGGATTTGCGGAAACGGACGGGTGGGTCGCGCTCCCACAGGGTGGGTGGGTCGATTGGCCGGACCTTGGCGGGGCGTGTCGGCCCGTCTTTCAGCGTTACCCCGTCCCGGAGTGGCTGCAGGTCGGCATCGGTTGGCGCCCCTTCGACTTGCACAAGGTAGGTTTTGGTCAGCTTGTGTTTGGGGTCTGCGATCTTGGCCTGCAATTTACCGTCATCGGTCAGGACCAGCAGCCCCTCACTATCCCGGTCCAATCGGCCTGCGGGGTAGACGCCGGGCACGTCGATATAGGCCGACAGGGTGGGCCGTGGTGACGGGCTGCGCGCGTCTGTGAACTGCGACAGGACGCCGAAAGGTTTGTTGAACAGGATCACGCGGGCCATGTGCCTGACTAGCCCGAGTTATGCGTTGTCGTCCATGCAGTTATGAATTTTCAATGCGATGCATTTTCCCTCTTGATCCGAATCCCAACTTGCCCCAAATGCGCGGTTATAGACGCCAACGCACGCGCCTCTGGCCGAGTAGCAGTCAACGCACACGTGTTTACGTAGCGACGGTAACGTCTCTTTTGGAACTGAGCGGTCTGGGGCGGTGTGAATCCGTCATGGCCGGGTCTACTGGAGATGACCATGACTGTACATTTCGCGGCCGACGCGCCGTCATTCCCTGTCGCACGCCCATCCCGTCTGGACGGTTTTGTTGCTAATCGCAGCTTTGACAAGCCCACATTGGTCATGGATCTTGATCTGGTTGAGGCACAGTACCGTGCGCTGCGCGCCGGTCTGGGTCGCGCCGATATCCACTACGCCGTTAAAGCCAACCCCGCCCGTCAGGTGATTGCCCGTCTGGTTGATCTGGGGTCGCATTTTGATGCCGCATCCAAGGCCGAGATTGCGCTGTGCCTGGAAGAGGGTGCGGACCCATCCGAAGTGTCGTTTGGCAACACGATCAAGCGTGCCTCTGACATTGCCTGGGCGTGGGATCAGGGGATCACCCTGTTTGCTGCTGATGCCGAGGAAGAGCTGGAAAAGATCGCTGACAATGCACCTGGTGCATCCGTTTACATCCGTCTGATTGTCGAGGTATCGCCCGGTGACTGGCCGCTGACTCGCAAGTTTGGATGTGACCGCGATACCGCGCTGCGCCTGCTGGATTATGCCAAGGCACTGGGTCTGAACCCGGTTGGTTTCTCGTTCCATGTGGGTAGCCAGACCCGCCATGCGGCAATGTGGGCGCCGACGCTGGATGAGATGGCGGGCATCTGGGCCGCGGCGATTGACGCAGGTCATGCGTTGAGCCTGTTGAATATCGGTGGTGGTTTCCCGGCCTTTTATGGTGAGGATATCGACGCGCCGACGGCCTATGCCGCTGAAGTGATTGCCATGGTCGAAGCCCGGTTCCCCAATGTGCCGACCATCATGGCAGAGCCAGGTCGCGGCATGGTGGCCGAGGCGGGTGTGATCGTGGCCGAGGTGATGCTGGTCAGCCGCAAGTCGGATCGCGATATGCACCGCTGGGTTTATCTGGATATCGGTCGCTTTTCTGGTCTGGCCGAAACCGAGGGCGAGGCGATCCGCTATCAGTTCGAGACCGCCCGTGATGGCGACCCAATGGGACCGTGCATTCTGGCCGGCCCAAGCTGTGACAGCGTGGATGTGCTGTATGAAAAGCGCCCCGTGCTGTTGCCGCAGACGCTGAAATCGGGCGATCGGGTGCTGATCCGCAATACCGGCGCGTATACATCCACCTATTCGACCGTGTGTTTCAACGGCTTTCCGCCACTGGATGTGGTTGTCATCTAAGGCTTTTTGCGGCGCACGGTATACTGTTGTGCGCCGCTAACGCTTTATAAATACACAGTTTTTTGTTTACAGGGCGCGAAACCCCGCTAGGTTGCAATCAAAGACAGTTGCAAAGGCGCCTCAAATGCCCCCGATTGCCGACCATCCGCTGCGTTATGCCATGGCCAATGAGCTTCATGCGCGGCCCTTTCCATCGGTCCCGGCACCAAGCCGGGCCGCCTATCTGGCAATAAAGCCGGCCAGCAACGCCGCCGGGCGCGACAGGGCCGCGGATCGTGCACACCTGATTGATCTGCTGGACCGGTTCGGGGCAAAGCATCCCGCGCCTGATGCAACGCATTATTTCGGCGAGATCGGCAAGCACACGCTGAAATGGGAAAGCCATACAGAATTTGTGACCTATACGATTTTTGGCGAAGGGGTGGCCGACCGGCCCTTTGATGCCGCGACCTTTGCCATATTCCCCGAGGATTGGCTGGCTACTGCACCGGGCACCCGCGTGACCTCTGCCCTGATCCGGGTTGAGGTGGCAGATGGCGACGAAGGGATTGCCGACAAGGTCAAGGACTGGATGGTGCCTGAAAGCCTCGCCATCAGCCGGGTGCTGGAGGATGATCTGGTGGTTGCCGGTGATTTCCGGATTGATCACGCAGGTCATATGCGTTTTGCCGTGTTTGCCCGCCCGCATGTGGGTGAGCGGCGTGTGGGTCGGGTTGTGCAGCGCCTGTGCGAGATCGAGACCTATAAGGCGATGTCGATGCTGGGTTTGTCGCGGGCGCGGTCGCTTGGCCCCCAGATGGCCAAGGTGGACACCACGCTGAGCAAGCTGCTGGGCGATATGTGCGGCCCGGTGGCGAACCCGGCGGATGTGCTGCAAAGCCTGCTGGAGGTGTCGGCAGAGTTGGAGAATACCGTGGCGCAATCATCCTTTCGCTTTGGCGCGACAGGGGCTTATGAGACGATTGTGAACCAGCGCATTGCTGTGCTGCGCGAAGAGCGTTTTGGCGGCAGGCAGACCTTTGGTGAGTTCATGATGCGCCGGTTTGATCCGGCGATGCGTACCGTCAAATCGACCGAGCGCCGGTTGCAGGCCATGTCGGAACGCGCGCTGCGCGCTGGCGATCTGCTGCGGACACGGGTGGATGTGGAACGGTCGGCGCAAAATCAGGAACTTTTGACCAGTATGGACAAGCGCGCCGATCTGCAATTGAGGTTGCAGCGCACGGTGGAAGGTTTGTCGGTTGTGGCGATTACCTATTACGCGGTCAATCTGGCCTTGTACGTGTTGGGGCCGCTGGAAACCGCATTTGGTGTATCAAAGACATTGTTGGCCGCAGGTGTCACCCCACTGATCCTGATACTGGTCTGGATGCTGGTCCAGCGGCTGCGCAAGCATCTTGACTAGGCGAAGGTCTCGCGCAGTGCTTTCGGGCGCAGCAGACCGGTTTTCCATGCCGCCCAGACCGCGCCTATTGCGGCGATGACATTGGCTGCAAAAGCCGCAAAGGTTATGCCAGTGAAGCTGAGCAGCGTGACACCCAGCCATGCGCCGGGCAGGTAGATCAGGAATATCCGGCCAAGGCTGAGGCTCATGGACCAGACGGCCTTGTCCCGTGCGTTCATGGCCGCGTTTGCCACGACCACAAACCCGTAGCCGAAGAGCGACCAGCCGACGATCCGCATATATGTCGCGGCATAGCCTGCTGCATCGGGATCAGACGCCAATAGTGACGCGATCTGTTGGGCGAAAACGGCCAGTAACAGCCCCACGACAACGCCGTATCCCAGACAAAAGGCAAAGGCCGCTTGCAGGGCCTGTGCGGCCCGGTCTTTCTGTTCTGCCCCCCAGTTTTGCCCGATCACGGGTCCAATCCCCGACGACAGCGCCAGCATTGGCACCAATGCGATTTGTTGCACGCGCGTTGCGGCACCAAAGCCGCCGACTGCCGCTTCGCCCACTGTGGCGACGGCTGCGGTGACCGCAGCCATACCGGCGGGGTTGATCGCGTTGGAAAAGGCCGCTGGTCCGCCGATTTTGGCAAGCCGCCATGCGGATTGGCCCAACCCCTTGAGCGGGTTTGCACAGAGATAGAGCATGCCTTTATGCAGTGCATAGGCAAATGCGACACCGGCGATGGAGGCCCGTGCGATGAAGGTCGCCAGTGCTGCCCCCTCGGTCCCCATTTGCGGGATCGGGCCGAAGCCGAAGATCAGTATCGGGTCCAGCCCTACATTGATTACCGCAGAGATGACCATGAGTGTCGCGGATACATTGCTGTCGCCATGCGACCGGAAAATCGCATTGACCAGCATCATGAGGACCAGAAAGGGGAATGACGCGCACCACCATGGCATGAACAGCGCGATCTCGGCCATGACGGCTTCGTTCGCCCCGAGCAGTTTGAAGAGCGGTGGGAAGGTGAAAAAGAAGGCGGCAGCGCCAATCAGGGATAGGACGACCGCGATGCTGACGGCATGGAAGGCCAGACGCGCCGCCTTGGCATCATCATCGCCTGCGCCGATCGCCTGACTGACCAGTGCGTTGGCCCCCGCCGACAGCCCAATCGACAGGGATGTCACGGCAGCGGTCACAGGATAGATGAACCCAACGGCTGCCAGTGGCGCGCCGCCCAATTGCCCAAGGAAATATGCGTCAGCCAACCCGACGCTGAGCACAGCAAGGATGCCGATGACCATGGGGGCTGACATCAGCGCCAGCGCTTGCCACACCGGGCCCTTGGTCAGATCACGAGTATTTTCCGCCATGGGGTCCCCTTTGCCGTGGGACACTAAAGCACGAGAGACGATATGGTTCCGTCATAGCCCCCGAATGCGCGGATCAAGCGCGTCGCGCAGCCCATCACCGATATAGTTGACCGACAGAACCGTCAGCGAGATCGCCAGCCCCGGCCAGATGACCCGTTCGGGGAAGGCCGTCATCCGGTCAACGCTGTCGAACAGGATCTTGCCCCATGTGGGGAAATCGGACGGAAAGCCAAGCCCGAGGAAGGACAGCGCGCTTTCGGTGATAATGGCGGTGGCCAGCCCCAGTGTGGCCGAGACCATGATGGGTGACAGCACATTGGGCAGCAGGTGCCGTGTGATCATCCGCCGTGCCGGTGTTCCGATGGAGCGCGCTGCGAGCACGAATTCCCGTTCTTTCAGTGCCATCACGTCGCCGCGCACGATGCGGGCGGTCTGCATCCAGGATGTGATCCCGATGCCTGTCACGATCAGGATGAAGATCCCGTTTTCCGGCCCGAATGCCGCGCGCAGCGGATCGCGGAACAAGAGCATCATAACCAGCAGCAATGGCAGCAGAGGCAGGGCGAGCACCAGATCGGTGAAGCGCATCAGAAGCCCGTCAAGCCTGCGGAAATACCCTGCCAGCACGCCGATGGTAGTGCCCAGAAGCAAGGCCAGGACCATTGCCGTCCAACCGACGGCGAGCGAAATCCGACCGCCTTGCATGATATTGGCCATGATATCCCGGCCCAGATTGTCGGTGCCCATGGGGTTGCCCCAGCTGACCTTGGCGCTGCTGTCGAAGAGGCCCATATAGATCGGACGCACATCCTTGTTACGGATATCCAGCTTGCCCGGGTCCACATCCCAGATCAGCGGGCCCACGGTGACGAAAAGCGTGATGAAGGTCAGAAAGATCAGTCCGAAGACGGCCCCTTTGTGGGTCTTGAACTGATCCCAGACATCGAGCCACTGGTTGCGCGGCTTGTCGACCTTGAGTTTGGGGGGTGCGACCGGATCGCCGGATGGCAGCAGGTTGTCGGCAGAGGCTTGGGGTGCGCGATCAGTCATAGCGGATCCTCGGGTCCAGAATGCCGTAGAGGATATCGGCAATCAGGTTCATCAGCACGATCAGGATCGCGAGCAGGAAGGTGATCGTCATCACCATCGGGATGTCGGACCCTTGCAGCGCGATAATCAGAAGTTGCCCCAGCCCGTTCACCTTGAAGATCTGTTCGGTGATGATGGCCCCACCGAAGATCGACGGAATGCCAAGGGCGATGACCGTGACAACCGGGATCATGGAGTTGCGCAGCACATGTTTCAGCACGACGACGCTTTCCGACATGCCCTTGGCCCGCGCGGTGCGCACGTAATCCTGCCCCAGATTGTCCAGCATGGAGGCCCGCATGTACCGGCTGACCTGAGCAGTCGTCTGCAGGGCCAGTACCATGACCGGCATGACCATCTGCTGCAGCTGGATTTTGAAACTGGCCCAGTCATCGACCACATGGGTCGTGTCGTAGATCGAGGGCAGCCATTTGAGTTGCACTGAAAAGATCACGATGAGCAGGACGCCGGAAAAGAAGGGCGGGACCGAAAAGCCGATCATGCTGATGAACGTCCCCGCCTGATCAAAGACCGAATATTGCCGGTAGGCGCTGATGATCCCGATGGGCAGGGCGATCAGGACGCCCACCACATAGGACATGCCCACGACCCACAGTGTCTGGGGCAGGCGTTCGGCGATGGTGTCAAAAACCGGGCTGCGCGACTGGAAGCTGATGATCCGCTGCGCCCCATCGGCGAAATTGGTGCCGAAGGCGTTGTCGATCCAGTATTGCGGTTCGACGATGAAAAACTGGTTCAGCCAGAGGGGGAAGCGGATGTACCACGGCTCGCCCAGGCCAAGTGCTTCACGCATTTGTTGCCGCACATCGGGCGGGATTGTGAGCGGCATGCTGGCCATCGGATCGCCCGGGGCGAGTTCCAGCAGCATGAAGATGACAAAAGCAATGAACAAAAGCGTCGGGATCGACACGAGCAATCTGCGAAGGGTATAGGTCAGCATTGCGACGCCTTGGTTAATAGCTTTGCGGTTGAAGAGTGCCCGTCCCGGAGCGATGCCCCGGAACGGGTGTTTCTTGCTTAGCGGTTGTCGCCGATGCGATACCAATCGGAGACATTCCACAGCTCGGAATCCCAGGTGTTCAGGATCACACCGCCCAGGCTGTTGGCATGTGCCGACACACGGCCACGATCGACCAGCGGGACGATTGTCATGCTGTCTTTGGTCAGCATGTCATTCATCTGTTTGGCCAGTTCGGCGCGCTGTGCGATATCAGCGGTCTGGGCCAGTTCATCAATCAGGGCGTCATATGCCGGATCGCAGAACCGGTTGATGTTTTCGCCCTGCCACTGGCTGTCAGGCTTGGGTTCGTTGCCGCAGCGATACATGGCCAGATAAGGCTGTGGATCGGTGCCGTCGAAGTTGTTGGCGTACATTTCGACATCTGCATAGAACTTCTGGAACGTATCAGGCGAGCCTGGGTCACCCCCGAAGAACACAGAGGCGTCGATGTTGCGCAGTTCGGTCTCGACACCGATCTCGCTCCACCATTCCTTGATCAGGGCCTGGAAGTCCTGACGCACAGCGTTGGTCGAAGTCTGGTAGAGGATACGCAGTTCCACACCATCCTTTTCACGGATGCCGTCACCGTTGCTGTCGACCCAGCCTGCTTCGTCGAGCAGCGCCTTGGCGCCATCGATATCCTGCGTCAGGCAGCCAGTGTTGTCAGAGGCATAGATCTCCGGCCCGGGCACCAGGTTACAGGTTGGGCGGCCTGCCTGACCATAGCCGACCTCAACCAGCAATTCGCGGTCGATGGCCATGGACAGGGCACGACGCACCGCCTCATCGCTCAGGAACGGATGCGGGTGTGCAACCGTGGAGCGTTCGCCTTCGGCCAGATCGGGTGATGGGTTGGTCAGGTTCATTTCCAGACGCTCAACCAGTGTACCAAAGGCTGATACAGGTGTGCCGACGCCAGCCTCTGCCATGGAGGCGATCACATCGGGGGCCAGTTGCAGGTTCCAGGCGTAATCAAATTCGCCGGTTTCCAGAACCGAGCGACCGGCTGCTGTCGCATCGCCGCCACCTTTGAAGGTCAGTGACGCAAAGGCGGGTTTGTTTGGATCGCGGTAGTTTTCATTCGCCACGCCGGTCCAGACGTCATTGGTCCGGAATTCGGTCACAACGAAAGGGCCGGTCCCGATTGGCATGAAGTTGGCATCGGTGCATTCAGGTGCACGCGCGCCTGTGCATTCGGCAAACTGGGCTGCCTGAATGATGGGTGACTGACCACCCATGAACGGGCCATAGGGGTTCGGGGTCGGCTTGTCGAAGGTGACGGTGACCGTCAGGTCATCGACAATCTCGACATTTTCGACGCCATCGAATTTGGCCAGCTGCGCGCAGCCGCCTTCGGGGTCCATGCAGTAGTCGGCAGTGAATTTCACATCAGCCGAGGTGACGGGCGTGCCATCGGACCAGACCAGGCCTTCTTTCAACTTCCAGGTGATCTGTGTCAGATCCTCGCTGACCCCGCCATTGGCGACGGTCGGGATTTCCTGCGCCAGGAAAGGAACCGGCGCGCCGGTTTCGTTATAGCGACCCAACGGTTCGATCACGAGGCTGGCCGCCTCAATTTCCTTGGTTCCGCCGGACAGGTAGGGGTTCAGAATGGATGGCGCCTGCCAATAGATAATCTTGAGTTCGCCGTCGCGGGCGCGTTCGCCTTCATGCGCGTCGGCAAAAGCCATCGGCGCAAGGGCGACACAGGCCGCAGCACCCATCAGGGCTGTTTTGAGTTTCATGTTTTTTCTCTCCTTGTTGGTCTTCATGTTGTTTGTGCTCTTGGCCTCGGGACCTGCGGTTCAGCCCGCAGTGTCGTTTTCTTCGTTAAAGAGGTGGCAGGCCGTGAAACGGCCCGGTCGCACCTCCCGGTATTCGGGGTCGATCTGTTTGCAGATATCCATCACCGACGGGCAGCGGGTGCAGAAATTGCAGCCTTGCGGCGGGTTGGAGGGGGAGGGCACGTCGCCTTGCAGTATGATGCGTTCGGTCGTGGCGGCGAGGCTGGGGTCGGGTTCGGGGACCGCTGACAGCAGCGCCTTGGTGTAGGGGTGCAGCGGGTCGGCATAAAGCGCCTCGCGCGGGGCGAGTTCGACCACCTTGCCCAGATACATGACCGCCACGCGGGTGGCGATGTGCCGGACCATGGACAGGTCGTGGCTGATAAAGAGATAGGTCAGCCCAAACTGTTCCTGCAGGTCTTCGAGCAGGTTGACGACCTGCGCCTGGATGGACACGTCCAGTGCCGCAATCGGTTCATCGCAGACGATGAATTTCGGGTTGAGCGCCAGCGCGCGGGCGATCCCGATCCGCTGCCGCTGCCCGCCGGAAAAGGCGTGTGGGTAGCGTTTGGCAAATTTGCGGTTGAGCCCCACCGCATCCATCAACTCGCCGACCTTTTCACGCTTTTCGGCCTCGGACAGTTTGGTGTGTTCGTCGAGAGGTTCCTTGATGATCGCCTCGACCGTCATGCGTGGGTTGAGCGATGCCTGTGGGTCCTGAAACACCATCTGCATGGTGGGGCGCATGCTGCGCAATTGCGGCTGCGGTGTGCTGCCGATTTCGCGGTTGTCGATGGTGATAGACCCGGAGGTGATATCGTAAAGCCGCAGTACGGCCCGCCCGCAGGTGGATTTGCCACAGCCGGATTCGCCGACCAGACCGAGTGTTTCGCCTTCCATGACGTCGAAGCTGACACCATCGACGGCCTTCACCTCGCCCACGCGCCGGCGGAACAGGCCCGCATAGATCGGGAAATGCATCTTGAGGTCGCGCACGCTGACCAATGGTTTGGTGGTCTGGTCAAGCATCGCGTGGTGCCCCCGTGCGTGCGTCGAAGAAGCAGGCCGCATCGTGCCCGTGGCCCACATCATAACGTGGTGGGTTTTCACGCTCGCACCGGTCGAACGCCACATCGCAGCGTTCGCGGAACGGGCAAGCGTAGGGTGGGCCAACCATCAGGGGCGGTTGTCCTTCGATCACGGTCAGACGGGCGGCCCGTTCGCCATGGATTGTGGGGATCGTCTTGAGCAGGGCGCGGGTATAGGGGTGCTGCGGATTGCCGAAGAGTTCCTTGACCGGGGCGTGTTCAACGACTTGTCCGCCATACATCACCATCACACGGTCAGCGATGCCTGCGATCACTCCCAGATCATGGGTGATCCAAATCACGGCCATGCCCAGTTTGCTGCGCAATTCCTTCATCAATTCAAGGATTTGCGCCTGAATAGTCACGTCGAGTGCTGTTGTGGGTTCATCCGCGATCAGCACCTGCGGGTCGCAGGCCAGTGCGATGGCGATCATGACGCGCTGGCGCATCCCGCCGGAAAACTGGTGCGGGTAGTCCTGCAGGCGGCGCTCGGCGTCCGGGATACCGACCAGTTCAAGCAGTTCCTGCGCGCGATTGGCGGCATCACGTTTGTTGAGCCCCATGTGCTTGCGCAGCGGCTCCATGATCTGCAGCCCAACGTTGTAAACCGGGTTCAGCGATGTCATCGGGTCCTGAAAAACGAACCCGATCTTGCCGCCCCGCACAGACCGCAGGGTTTCGGCGTCGACTTTCAACAGGTCCTTGCCGTCAAAGCTGACGGTACCGCCCCGGATATCGGCGGGTGGTGAGGGCAGCAGGCCCAAGAGCGACATCATGGTGACGGATTTGCCGGAGCCGCTTTCGCCGACAACGCCAAGCAACTCACCCGGTTTCAAATCAAAGCTGACATCATTAACCGCGTGCACTTCGCCCGCGCGCGTTTTGAACACAGTTTTGAGGTCCCGGACATCCAGAACAGGCAGCGCCCCATCGGGCATATAGAACCTCCCAGGTGGTTCACGTTTCTTGTTGTTAGCTGCAGCTTTATGCTTTTGCGCAGCAATTGGGCGAACGGTAGCATCAATTTCGGAACCCGCAACCCGATTCCTGTTTACGATCGGTGCGGTTAGCCGCAAGACTGTCGATGCGGGACTGTTACGCAACCGCATGTGGCGTTTGGCTGCAATTATAGCACGAAAGGGAACATGATGACGCTGACTGCCCGAGACCTGATGGATCGTCTGGTGGGGTTTCCGACCGTCAGTCGTGACAGCAATCTTGATCTGATTGATTTTGTTGAGGATTATTTGTCCGGCTTTGGCGTCGCATCGACCCGGGTTCCGAATGAGGATGGCACGAAGGCTGCCCTTTATGCCCATATCGGGCCGGAGGTGGATGGCGGTGTTGTTCTTTCGGGCCATACCGATGTGGTTCCCGTCGATGGGCAGGCCTGGGATACGGACCCGTTCACGGTGACCGAACGTCAGGGCAAACTGTACGGGCGCGGCACTTGTGACATGAAAGGTTTTGATGCGCTGGCCCTGTCGGCGGTGCCGCTGGCCCTTGAACGTGGCATCAAGCGCCCGCTGCAAATCGCGCTGAGTTATGACGAAGAAGTCGGTTGCGTCGGTGCGCCCCCGATGATTGACCACATGGTCAGCCACGGCTTGCCCCGCGCCGATACCGTGCTGGTGGGTGAGCCATCGATGATGAAGGTGGTGACCGGCCATAAGGGCGGCATCGGCTACAAGATGCATTTTCGCGGCTTCGAGGTGCATTCGTCGCTGGCCCCGCAGGGTGTCAGCGCGATCATGATGGCCGCCAAGCTGATCAACTGGGCCAATGAGGTGAATGCCGAAAACGCAGCCAAGACCCCGTCTGATCTGGCTGCGGATTTTGTGCCCCCTTATACGACGTTGCACATTGGCACGATCAGCGGCGGCACCGCCCACAACATCACCGCCAAGGATTGCTATTTCGGTTTCGATTTCCGCATCGTACCTGGTGAGGATATTGGCGCATGGCAGGCCCGTTTCATGGAAAAAGTGGCCGAGATCGAAACCGAGATGAAAGCCGTTCGGCCAGAGGCGGGGATTGCCGCAGAACAGTATTTCAGCGTCCCCGGTCTGCGCCCCGAAGAGGATGGCAAGGCCGAGGCCATGATCCGCCGCCTGACCGGTGACAATGCCAGCCATGTCGTCAGTTACGGCACCGAGGCCGGGCAGTTTCAGGAACGCGGCTATTCTGCGGTGATCTGCGGCCCCGGTGATATTGCGCAGGCGCATCAGCCCAATGAATTCATCACCGTCGATCAGTTCCGGCAGGGTGAGGCGTTTATTGGCAGACTGGTGGACATGCTGGCAGAGTGATGTTTCCGATCCATGCCGGGCAACCGGCGGCATTTGCGCCTGATCTGCCTGCGTCGACCGATGTTGTTGTGATTGGCGGCGGTATCATCGGTGTGATGACCGCGTGGGAACTGGCCCGTTCAGGCAGCCGCGTGGTGCTGCTGGAAAAGGGCCGGATCGCGGGCGAACAATCGTCGCGCAATTGGGGGTGGATTCGCGCGCAAGGCCGCGATCTGGCTGAATTGCCCATTGTGCTTGAGGCGCTGCGGATGTGGCCCGCGATTGCCAAGGATGCTGGTGATATAGGGCTGAAGCAGACCGGCACGCTGTATCTGGCGAACAGCCAGGACGAGCTGGCCGGGTATCAGCGGTGGCTTGACGATGCCGCGGCTTATCAGCTGAGCAGTCGGATTGTGTCGGCGTCCGAGGTCGCTGCGATGATGCCCGCCGCCATGTCGCGCTGGGCCGGTGCGTTATATACACCCACCGATATGCGCGCCGAACCTTGGGTAGCCGTCCCCGCCTGCGCCAGGGCAGCGGAACGGGCAGGGGCCGTGATTGTTGAGGATTGCGCCGTCCGTCTGCTGGATATCGAGGCCGGGCGGGTCACAGGTGTGATCACCGAAAAGGGCCGGATCAAGGCCGGGGCTGTGGTGCTGGCAGGTGGGGCATGGTCATCGCTGTTGCTGCTCCGTCATGGTGTCAGCATTCCACAGCTTTCGGTCCGGGCGACGGTGGCGCAGACCGAACCGATGCCCGACATCTATGCAGGCGGTGCTGTGGACCGCAGGCTGGCCTGGCGACGCCGCAGCGATGGCGGCTATACACTGGCGGCGGCGGATTATCATGAATTGTTTGTGGGCCCCGATGCCCTGCGCGCGTTTCGCAGGTTCGTTCCGCAACTGATCAGGGATCCGTTGGGCACCCGCATTCTGCCTGCCGCGCCGCAAGGCTATCCCGATGCGTGGGGGACGCCACGACGATGGTCTGGCGACGCCGTCAGCCCGTTTGAGCGGATGCGCATCCTAAACCCGACCCCGCGCGCGGCCAAGGTTGCGGAACTGGCGCGTTGGTTCAGCGCCACTTTTCCCGATCTGGGACCGACGACGATCAGGACCGCCTGGGCGGGGATGATTGATATCATGCCTGATGTGGTTCCTGTGGTGGATCGCTGTGACGCCTTGCCGGGCCTGACGATCTGCACGGGGATGAGCGGGCATGGCTTTGGCATCGGGCCCGCGATGGGGCGCATCGCGGCCCGGCTGGCAACCGGGCAGGACCCGGGCCACGACCTGACCCGGTTTCGGTTGTCGCGATTTTCGGATGGTAGTCGGCTGGTGTCTGGTCCCAGCCTCTAGCAACGCGCGCAAACTGGTCTATGTTGGGCTTAGACCGATCAAACCCCAGAGGATGCCATGCCCGTCAAAAACCGCTTTGCTGAACTGCTGCCCGAAATCACCGCATGGCGACGTGACCTGCATGAAAATCCCGAGATCCTGTTCGAGACGCACCGCACCTCGGCCATTGTGGCGGACAAGTTGAAGGAGTTCGGATGTGATGAGATTGTCACCGGGATCGGCCGGACCGGTGTTGTGGGTGTGATCAATGGCAAGTCGGACAGTTCGGGCAAGGTGATTGGCCTACGCGCCGATATGGATGCCCTGCCGATCCACGAACAGACGGGTCTGGATTACAAATCCAAGGTGGATGGCGCTATGCATGCCTGCGGCCATGACGGGCATACCGCGATGTTGTTGGGGGCTGCGAAATATCTGGCCGAGACCCGCAATTTTGATGGCAAGGTTGTCGTGATCTTTCAGCCGGCCGAAGAGGGCGGCGGCGGCGGCAAGGAAATGTGCGATGACGGCATGATGGAGCGTTTCGGCATTCAGGAAGTATACGGCATGCATAACTGGCCGGGTCGTCCCGCAGGTACATTTGCCATTCGTCCCGGCGCATTCTTTGCGGCCACCGATCAGTTTGACATCACGATTGAGGGCAAGGGGGGCCATGCCGCCAAGCCGCATGAGACGGTAGATTCGACCCTAGTTGCGGCCCATGTGATCACTGCGCTGCAATCCATTGCCAGCCGCAATGCTGACCCTGTGGATCAGATCGTGGTGTCGGTCACGTCGATTGAATCGTCCTCAAAGGCGTTCAACGTGATTGCCCAACGGGTCGATATGAAAGGCACAGTGCGTACCATGTCACCAGAGATGCGCGATCTGGCGGAGGATCGTCTGAAGGCCATTTGCACCGGGGTTGCTGCCAGTTTCGGCGCGACTGCAGAGGTGACCTATTATCGCGGCTATCCTTGCATGGTGAACCATGAGGACCAGACGGCCTTTGCCGCCGATGTCGCAAAGTCGGTGTCTGGCGATTGCGAATATGCCCCGCTGGTCATGGGCGGTGAGGATTTCGCCTTTATGCTGGAAGAACGTCCGGGGGCTTACATTCTTGTGGGCAACGGCGACACCGCATCTGTGCATCACCCGGAATATGATTTCAACGACGAAGCAATCCCGGCGGGATGTTCCTGGTGGGCCGAGATTGTGGAGCAGCGGATGCCTGCGGCGAACTAGGGCAGATACGTCCCTGCATTTTTATGTCTTAAAGAGAAGTATACATGATGTCGCTATGTCGATTGACGGTTTTGGCGAGCGCAGCTTGCCTGATATTGAGTGGCCCGGTGCTGGGTCAATCCGACGAAATGCTGATGATCGACAACCCGTTCTTTGATGAACGCGGTGGTGGTGAATTTGGCCGGTCTGTGGCCATTGCAGGCGATCAGGTTCTTGTTGGTGCCCCGCTTGCGCGTGATGAAGAAGGCGTTGAGGCGGGCCTTGCCTATCTGTTCGATGGTGCAACCGGTGATTTGGTTCACGTCCTCGAAGGTGAAGCACCGGGTCCGATCGGGTTGATCGGTTTTTCGGTCGCTGCCGCCAATGGGTTGAGCCTTGTTGGTGGTTATGGCGATGATCCGGCTGGCGTATTCGAAAGCTTTGCCGGGGCGGCGTATGTTTTCGACAATGCGACTGGTGAAAGGCTGCACAAGTTCACCAACCCGGTGGATGATGGATCGACCAATTTCGGCAATGCCGTCGCGCTTTCGGAAAGATACGCATTAATTGGCGCGCCAAAATCCGGCGCGGCAGGTCAGGCGTTTTTGTTTGATGTTGAAAGCGGAGCACATCTGCAAACTTTTGAGATGCCCGATGACTCAAGCGATGCAGGTTTTGGCGATGCGGTTGCTGTCGCGGATGGTCTGGCTGTCATCTCTGCCCGTTTGGACGGACAGGTTGGTGCTGTCTTTGTCTTTGATACCACGTCGGGTGATCTGTTGCGGACGATCCCCAACCCGACACCAGCCGGCTATGACAATTTCGGGGAAGAAATCGCGCTAGCGGGTGAGAACCTCCTGATTGGCGCCTGCGGTGATGATAACTATCCTGGTGGTGCGGCCTATCTGTTTGATGTCCAGACGGGCGAGCAGCGTCGGGTTTTTGTTCATCCTGAGGAGGCAGAGGGTTTTATCTGCTTTGGAGAAGGGATCAGCTTGAGCCGTGATCATGCCGTTGTTAGCGCTTTTTTCGGTGGCGGGCAGGGTAGCGGCCCTTTCAAGGCTGAGGTGCTGATCTTCGCACTCGACACCGGCGAACTTGTCGATCGTCATACCCTCATCAATCAAGCGGCGGAGGGGTCGCCTTATGACGTATCGACTGCCCTTGCATCTGATCAACTGGCAATTGCGATCAGCATGGATGATCGTCAGGGCTCTCGGGCCGGATCTGCTTATGTTTTGCCTATCCCGTCGCAGTAGGCTTTGCGGGGTTAGCCGCCTGTGTGCGACATATGCCTGCTGACTTGCCCGTCGACCTGCTGGCGGGAGTAGTCGAAATCGTGGCCTTTGGGTTTGAGCGCGATGGCGGCCCGGATGGCGGTTTCGAGTTCGGCGTCGGCCTCTGACGCGCGTAGTGGGTCGCGCAGGTCGGAATGACCTTCCTGACCCAGACAGGTGTAGATTTCGCCGGTGCAGGTGATCCGCACGCGGTTGCAGCTTTCGCAGAAATTATGGGACAGCGGGGTGATGAAGCCGACTTTCTGCCCGGTGCTGTCCATGCGCACATAGCGGGCCGGGCCGCCGGTGTTTTCCGGCAGATCGGTGAGGGGGGACCGGGTTTCAAGGCGCGCGCGCAGGTCCTTGAGGGACCAGTATTGGCCCAGCCGATCCTCGTTGCCGAGATCGCCCATTGGCATGACCTCGATAAAGGTGAGGTCGATGTCGCGTGAGGCGCACCAGTCGGTCAGGTCGAACAGTTCGTCTTCATTGAAGCCTTGCAAGGCGACGGTGTTGATCTTGACCCGCAGCCCGGCCTTTTGTGCCGCGTCGATCCCCCGCAAGACCTGGGGCAGGCGGCCCCAGCGGGTGATCTGGGCGAATTTCGCCTCGTTCAATGTATCAAGCGAGACGTTGATGCGGCGGACGCCTGCCGCAAAAAGATCATCGGCGAATTTTTCGAGCTGGCTGCCATTGGTGGTGAGCGTCAGTTCGCGCAACGCGCCGCTGTCCAGATGCCGCGACATGGCGCGGAAGAATGTCATGATATCGCGCCGCACCAGCGGTTCACCCCCGGTGATCCGCAGCTTTTTCACCCCAAGCCGGATGAATGCGGAACACATTCTGTCCAGCTCTTCCAGCGTCAGCAGTTCCTTTTTCGGCAGGAACGTCATGTTTTCGGACATGCAATAGACGCAGCGGAAATCGCAGCGGTCGGTGACCGAGACGCGCAGATATTCGATGGCGCGGGCGAAGGGATCAATCAATGGGGCAGTCATGCGGCCACGTTAAGGATGGGCGCGCGGCTGCGCAAGCGGCAAGCCTGCTATTGAATGACAGAGCGGTCGCACATAACGTCTGGTTTATGAAAAACGCCCTTTTGATCCTTCCGCTTTTTGCGCTTGCCGGTTGCGCGTCGCCATCCATGCAAGGTCTGTTTGGCAATACGGCCACCGATCCGACGGTTGCTGCAGTTCCGGCCCCGACGCTGGACCCTACGCCGCCACCGCCACCGCCAACCAATGCCACAACGGTGGAACAGTTTGACACCACGACAGACGAGGACCGGGCCGAGGCCACGGCGGTGGAGGTATCAAGCGCCGAGCAGAGTTTGGGCACGACGATCGCGTCACTGGGCCCACCGACCGAGCCGGGGATTTGGCTGAAGACACCGTTGGTTACGACGCTGACCGAGGGCCGCGTGGAATATCAGGGCAAGTCGATCAATATCGAGTTGCGCCCGTCTGGCGGTGCTGCCGGGTCGGGGAGCCAGATCAGTCTGGCGGCCATGCGGTTGCTGGATGCGCCGCTGACGGGGCTGCCGGAGATTGCGGTTTTTGCACGGTAGGATGGGTCAAGACCCATCTTACGGGAGCTTCCGTCCCGCCTCTTTCGCCGCGAAGGGTTTCATTGCATCTGCATACTTTTCCAAAAACGCCCGGACCCGTGCCGGGTCGTGTTTTGAGAGTTCGCGTAGCCACCAGGCGATGGCTTTCTGGATGAACCAATCGTGGTCGGTCACATAGGAGGCCGCCCAGCCGAGGATGCGGTCGCGGGTGGCGAGTTCATCCGGTTTGGGGTGGTTCTGTTTGGTCCAGGGGAGCGTCATGACGAGGGCGGCCCGCCGGGTCCACATGTGGTCTGATGTTGTCCAAGTCTCGACCGTGTCGAGCCGTGAGGGATCGGCGACTAGCCGTTTCTGTCCGGCGATGCTGGCGTGATCAGCGATGGCCCATGCGTCGAAATCGGGCACCCAAGAGGTGATCAGGCCCCATGCGCCCTGATCATCCGGACGAATGCGGGCTTGCGTCAGCAGTTTGGCCGCAGCGATGCGCCCTTCATGGGTGTTGCCTTTCCAGAGCCCGTGCGCCAACGCCAGCCGCGTGTCGAGGTCGGTTGCCGCCCGCCATTCCTTGACGAAGGCGTCGATCTGCGGATTGGCGACGCCCAGATAAGGGCGGTCGACCTTGTGGTAGCGATGCATTTCGGCCGCTTTCGCCGGGTCGCCCGCGGCGCGGAGCAGGGCGGTGGCCTGTTTTGGCGTCACTCGACCGTCACCGATTTGGCGAGGTTGCGGGGTTGATCCACATCCGTGCCCTTGGCGATGGCCGTATGATAGGCCAGTAGCTGGGCTGGGATCGCGTAGAGGATCGGGGCGAGGAAGGGGTCGATTTCGGGCATCAGGATGGTGTCCCAGACGCCGTCGCCAGCTTCTTTCGCGCCTTGCCGGTCGGTGATGAGGAGGACCTTGCCGCCGCGTGCCATGACCTCTTGCATGTTTGACACTGTCTTGTCGAAGAGCGCGTCGCGGGGGGCCATGACGATGACGGGGACGTGTTTGTCGACCAGCGCGATGGGCCCGTGTTTGAGTTCGCCGGATGCGTAAGCTTCGGCGTGTATATAGCTGATTTCCTTGAGTTTTAGCGCCCCTTCGAGAGCAAGCGGGTACATCGCGCCGCGCCCCAGGAACAGGATGTCGCGTGCTTCGGCCAGTTTGCGCGAGACGCTGCTGGTTTTCTCTTCAATCCCCAAGGCGAGGTTCAGAATGCCGGGCATCGCGCGCAGGGCGGAGAGTTTATCGGCGAGTTCTGCATCGCTGATCCGGCCGCGCACATGTGCCGCGTGCAGGACCAGAATGGCCAGCGTGGTCAGCTGGCAGGTGAAGGCCTTGGTCGAGGCAACACCGATTTCGGTCCCTGCGAGGATCGGCAAGGGCAGGTCGCTTTCGCGCGCGATGGAGCTTTCGGGGACATTAACGACCGATACGATCTTGTCGGCCTTGCCATCCATATAGCGCAGGGCGGCGAGCGTGTCGGCGGTTTCACCGGATTGGCTGACGAACAGCGCGACTGTGCCCTTGGTCACCGGCGGTTCGCGATAGCGGAATTCCGACGCGACATCGACCTCGACCGGAATGCCGGCGATCTGTTCGAACCAGTATTTCGCAACAAGGCAGGCGTAGAACGCGGTGCCGCAGGCGACCATTGTCAACCGTTCGATTTTCGCGAAATCGAGGCCGGGGTCGGGCAGGGTGACGGCGGTGCCGTCCGCGTTGATGTAATGCGCCAGCGCGCCTTGCAGCACAGTCGGCTGTTCGGCGATTTCCTTGGCCATGAAATGTTTGTAACCCGCCTTGTCGACTTGGGCGGTGTCGATCTGGATCACCTTGAGCGCGCGGTTGGCGATGTTGCCTTCGCGGTCGCGGATTTCGACAGAGGTGCGGGTAACGACAGCCCAGTCGCCTTCCTCCAGATAGGTGATCCGGTCGGTCATGGGGGCCAGGGCGATGGCGTCGGAGCCCACGAACATTTCACCGTCGCCATGGCCGATGGCGAGGGGGGAGCCTTTACGGGCGGCGATCAGCAGGTCGTCTTCGCCGTCGAAGAGAAAGCAGAGCGCATAGGCCCCTTCGAGCCGCGCTATGGTTTGCGCCGCCGCATCGCGCGGGCCGAGCCCCTGATCGATGTAATACTGCGCCAGCAGGGCGACGGTTTCGGTGTCGGTGTCGGTCTCAAAACCGATCCCCTTTTCGGCCAGAAACGCGCGGAGTTCGCGGAAATTTTCGATGATCCCGTTATGGACGACGGCCACGCCGCCCGCCCGGTGAGGGTGGGCGTTGCCCACATTGGGCGCGCCATGGGTCGCCCAGCGAGTGTGGCCGATCCCGGCCTTGCCGGGCAGGGGGTCATGCACGAGCAAATCGCTGAGGTTGACCAGTTTGCCGACCGCCCGCCGCCGGTCGAGCCGGAGGTTGTTGATTGTTGCGATCCCGGCGCTGTCATAGCCACGATATTCGAGCCGTTTCAGCGCCTCGACCAGAATGGGGGCGGCTTCGTGATTACCCAGAACGCCAACAATACCGCACATATCAGGATCCTTTTGCTTTCTTGGCTCGTAGTTTGTCGAACAGGCGTGTGGCAAAGCCCGCCTTGTTGTCCTGCCGCGCCCGTGCCACGGCCAGATCGCCGGGGGGTACGTCGCGGGTGATGACCGATCCGCTGCCGGTCATGGCGGCGTCACCCACGGTGACGGGTGCCACCAGCATGGTGTTGGACCCGATGAAGGTATCCGCGCCGATGATCGTCTTGTGTTTGAACACGCCGTCATAGTTGCAGGTGATGGTCCCCGCGCCGATATTGCTGCGCGCGCCGACATCCGCGTCGCCGATATAGGACAGGTGGTTGACCTTGGCCCCTTCGGCGATCTGCGCGTTCTTGATTTCCACGAAATTGCCGACCTTGACGTCTTCGGCCAGTTCGGCGCCGGGGCGCAGACGGGCATAAGGGCCGACCACCGCGCCGCGCGACACATGGCAGCCTTCGAGATGAGAGAATGCCCGGATCGTGGCGCCGGATTCGATGGTGACGCCCGGGCCGAAGACCACGTTGGGTTCGATGATCGTGTCGCGCCCGACCACTGTATCATAGGCGAAATGCACTGTGTCAGGGGCGGTGAGGGTGACGCCGTCACCCATCGCGGCCTTGCGCGCGCGGCCCTGAAACGTGGCTTCGGCGATGGCCAGTTCAGCGCGGGAGTTGATGCCCATCGTCTCAGCCTCGGCGCAGCGCACGACAGTGGCGGTCAGGCCGCGGGCGCGGGCGATGCCGATGATGTCGGTGAGGTAGTATTCGCCAGCCGCATTGTTGTTGCCGACTGCATCAATCAGATCGAAGAGGGTTGCCGCATTGGCCGCAATTACGCCGCTGTTGCAAAGGGTTACGGCGCGTTCATCATCTGTCGCGTCCCTGAATTCGACGATCCGGTCAAGCTGATCGGCCTGCAGGATCAGCCGCCCGTAGCGGCCCGGCTCGTCGGCGTCGAACCCCAGAACGACGATATCGTGGGTCAGCCGTGCTGCCGTCATTGCGGCCAGCGTTTCGGGTTGGATAAAGGGGGTGTCGCCATACAGAACGATGGCATCGCCATGGAAATCCGCCAGCGCATCGCGGGCCTGCGCCACCGCGTGGGCAGTGCCCAGCTGTTCGGTCTGCACGGTCACGATGGTGTCTGGATCATAGGATTTGGCGGCCTTTTCCACGGCTGCCGCGCCATGGCCTGCAACCACGACAGTCCGGTCCGGATCGAGCGCTGCGCCAGAGGCCATCGCATGGACCAGCATCGGCGCGCCTGCGATGGGGTGCAGCACCTTGGGCATGTCGGAATTCATCCGTGTTCCCATGCCCGCACCCAGAATAATCAATGCCACTGCCATTACTGCGCCTTATGCTTTTGTTGACCCGCTTCTACCGGGCTTTTTGATTATCACAAGAGTTGGGGGTTCACATCAGTTTACGCATCGTTACAGAAAGGGGGAGCCATGAGGGGACAGGCATGCGTACGGTGATTTTCGATCTTGATGGCACTTTGGCCGATACCAGCGGCGATCTGATTGCGGCGGCCAATACCTGTTTTCGGGGGCTTGGTCTGGGGGATCTGCTGGATCCGGTACGCGATGCCGCGACGGCGTTGCGTGGCGGACGGGCGATGCTGAACCTGGGGTTTTCGCGGGTCGATGGTTTTGGCGCGGACGAGGTGGATCGCCAGTATCCTATCCTGCTGGCTGCTTATGCTGACGATATCGACACGCATACCACGCTGTATCCCGGTGCGATGGAGGCTGTCGCCCTGCTGAAGCGTGACGGATATGCTGTGGGCATTGCTACCAACAAACCCGAAGGGCTGGCCGAGATGCTGCTGCGCAGCCTTGGGGTGCGCACCGATTTCGCCTCGCTGATCGGGGCCGATACCTTGCCGGTCCGCAAGCCGGATCCGGAGCATCATTTCGAGGCGGTGCGCCGCGCCGGGGGTGATCCGCGCCGGTCGCTGCTGGTTGGGGACACGGCGACGGATCGTGATACGTCCCGCAATGCGGGGGTTCCGTCGGTGCTGGTGACGTTTGGTCCGGGCCGCGAGGATGTGCTGGCGCTGGAGTCGGACGCGACCATCGACAGCTATGGCGAACTGCATGACGTGGTGGCGCGCCTGATCGGCTGACAGCAGCTTCGCTGAACGGATATTTTGGCGAAATCAAACCGCTGTCATAGTCCCATTGACGTGGAGGCATCAGCCCCACACAATCGCGGTATGACAGAGGTTTTCAAAGGCAGTTTCACCCAGCAGGAACCGATTCCCGAGGATGGGATCGCGGCGGCCCTCGCTGTGATGCAGCATGGGCGATTGCACCGGTATAATACGGCCGGTGCCGAGATCGCAGAGGCGGCGCTGTTGGAAGAGGAATTTGCAGCAGAGGTTGGGGCGAAGTATTGCCTTGCCGTCGCGTCTGGCGGGTATGCCATGACGACCGCGTTGCGTGCCGCCGGTGTCAAACATGGCGACAGGGTGCTGACCAATGCCTTTACGCTGGCCCCGGTGCCCGGCGCGATTGCGGCCGTGGGTGGGGTGCCGGTGTTCGTGGGTGTGACCGAGGATCTGGTGATTGATCTGGATGATCTGGCGGTCAAGCTGGATCAGGCCAAGGTTCTGCTGCTGAGCCACATGCGCGGCCATATCTGCGATATGGAGCGGCTGATGGCGCTTTGCGATGCCGCAGGTGTGATGGTGATCGAGGATTGCGCACATACGATGGGGGCGGCCTGGGATAATGTGCCCAGTGGCCGCTGGGGGCGGTTTGGTTGTTATTCCACCCAGACCTATAAGCATATGAATTCGGGCGAGGGCGGTTTTCTAGTCACTGACGATGCCGAAAGCATGGCGCGAGCGATCATGCTGTCGGGCAGTTACATGCTGTTCGACAAACACCGCGCTGCCCCGCCGCCGGAGGTGTTTGCGCAAATCAAGTATGAGACGCCTAATATCTCGGGCCGGATGGATAATCTGCGGGCGGCCATCCTGCGCCCGCAATTGCGCCGGTTGAAGGATCAGTGTGCGGCGTGGAACGCGCGTTACCGGGCGGTCGAGGATGGGTTGCGCGATGTGCCGGGGCTGCGGTTGATTGATCGGCCCGCGAAGGAACAGTTTGTGGCGTCGTCTTTCCAGTTTTTGCTGCTGGATTGGTCGGCGGACAGCGTGGCCGATGTGATCGGGCGCTGCAAGGCGCGCGGCGTTGAGTTGAAGTGGTTTGGCGGGGCTGAACCCAGCGGTTTCACATCACGCTATGACAGCTGGCGCTATGCCCCGTCAGAGCCGATGCCCGCGTCTGACCGGGTGCTGGCGGGGATTGTCGATATGCGGCTGCCGCTGACCTTTACGCTGGACGATTGTGCATTGATTGCCCGCATCATCCGCGCAGAGGTGGGCGCGGTCTATCAGGGCCTGGCTGCGGCTGAATGATCAGCCGCCCGGTGTGTAAAGCGGGATTGTGGAAATCGACATCTTGGCCGACCCTTGGGTCAATTCACTTGCATGGGCCAGATAGATCAGAACGTTGTTTTCCTCGTCAAAAATCCGTTTCACGCGCAGAGATTTCAGGATGATCGACTGCCGTTCGCGGAACACGTTTTCGCCATTGCGGCTGCGGTCGATATTGCCGATCCGGATCGGTCCGGTCTGGCGGCAGTCGATGGATGCGTTTGACGGGTCTTCGAACCAGTTGCCATTGGATATCCGATCAAAAAGGGACCGTTCAAAATAGGCGATGTGGCAGGTGACACCTTCGACATCAGGGTCGTTGATGGCTTCAATGATGATGTCGTTGCCGACCCAGTCAACACCGACGCGGCCCACCTTATCAGCGATTCCGGCGGCAGGAAGGAGGGCGATGATGGCGGAGAGGATAAACTGCTTCATAACGCGATAACGCAGCAGTGAGGTTTCCGTTCCCTCGCGATGAAAGCGTCGGCATAAATGACTCGACAGGGTGGAAAAAATCCATCTATAAATGAACAAGCGTTCAATTAAAACTGGAGCGAGCCGATGTTTCACGCCTCAATGACCTTTGATCTGGGCGAGGATGTGAACGCCCTGCGCGATATGGTGCATGCCTGGGCGCAGGAGCGGGTCAAGCCGATGGCTGCTGACATCGACCGCTCCAACGCCTTTCCGCCAGAGCTGTGGTCCGAGATGGGCGAACTGGGTTTGTTGGGTGTCACGGTGGATGAAGAGTATGGCGGGGCAGGCATGTCTTACCTCGCGCATACAGTCGCCATCGAAGAAATCGCGCGCGCCAGCGCCTCTGTCTCATTATCCTATGGCGCTCATTCCAATCTTTGCGTCAACCAGATCAAGTTGAACGGGAATGATGAACAAAAGGCAAAGTACCTGCCCCGGTTGATTTCTGGTCAGCATGTGGGTGCCCTCGCCATGTCAGAGGCGGGCGCCGGGTCCGACGTGGTGTCGATGTCCTTGCGGGCCGAAAAGCGCAACGATCATTACCGCCTGAACGGCAATAAATACTGGATCACCAACGGGCCGGACGCCGATACGCTGGTTGTCTATGCCAAGACCGACCCTGATGCGGGGTCCAAGGGGATCACTGCGTTTCTGATCGAAAAAGAGATGACGGGCTTCAGCACGTCCCCTCATTTCGACAAGCTGGGCATGCGCGGGTCGAATACGGCTGAACTGGTCTTTGACGATGTGCAGGTGCCGTTCGAGAATGTTCTGGGCGAAGAGGGCAAGGGCGTGCGCGTGCTGATGTCTGGTCTGGACTATGAGCGTGTGGTGCTGGCGGGTATTGGTCTGGGCATCATGGCCGCCTGTCTGGATGAGGTGATGCCGTATATTTCCAGCCGCAAACAGTTCGGTGAACCGATCGGAAACTTCCAGCTGATGCAAGGCAAGATCGCCGATATGTATACGGCGATGAATTCCGCTCGCGCCTATGTTTATGAGGTCGCGCGCGCCTGTGACCGGGGGACAGTGACGCGGCAGGATGCGGCGGCCTGCTGCCTTTATGCCAGCGAGGAAGCGATGAAGCAGGCCCATCAGGCTGTCCAGGCGATGGGCGGTGCCGGGTTCCTGAACGATGCCCCCGTCGCGCGCATCTTTCGCGACGCCAAGCTGATGGAAATCGGGGCCGGGACGTCCGAAATCCGCCGGATGCTGGTCGGGCGCGAATTGGTGGGGGCGATGGGGTGAGGTGGATTGCCGCCCTTTTTATGGTGGCTGGTCAGTCGCTGACAGCGGGCGCGTTGGATGCGCCGTCGGAGTTTGCGCGGGATCGGCTTTCCGTGGATGCTCAGGCGCTTTCGGATTGCGTGACAAAGGTCGGGTCAGGGCGGTTAGAGACATTCGCCGAAAACGCGCGCAATCAATGTATCGGCATCGGCGTTGACGGCTGTCTAAGGAATCAGGACGCATCGGTTGACGGCATATATGATCGTCCAACTTATTTGGGATGTATCGGGCTTGAGCGCCGTTACTGGGGCTGGCGGATGGACCGCGTCATTGACGGTTTATCGGGTGCGTCTTTGTCGCAAGATCAGCGTCAATTTCTGAACCGCACAGTCCCGGAATTGGATGCAATGGTCGCGGCATGGCGGGCTTATGTTGATATCCGGTGCAGTTATGAAACAAGCCAATACGACACCGGGCCGTCCCGAGGTCGGGAAGGTGATATTGTTGAATGGTCTTGCCTGAATACACAGACCGCAAGATTTGCGTTGGACCTTGAGTTTCGTTTGCGGGCCCACTGCAGCAGTCGCTTGCAGCCGCACTATGGTCCAGCGTGTGAGTTCGGCGAATGACTCGCGCCATGATTTTTCTGCCGCTGGGCGCGCTGGTTGTCTTTGCGGCCTATCTTGGCCTACGCGCCGGTCAATCGCCGACCGAGACCGAGATCATCAATCGTTATGCCGCCGCTTATGTCGCCAACGCTGGTGAGGGGGCGCAGCCGACTGATTGCGCAGCGACGATCCATCCTGATGAGGCGGTCCACATTGTGATCAACTGTACCCATCCGAATGGAATTATCACGACCTATCTGGTCGGCCCGCGTGGTGAGTCCATCCCATTTGCGCGGACGGAGGAGCCTGCCACATGAGTGATTTTTCAAGCCTGAAGGCGTTGTTCATCAACACGTCGCTGAAGAAGAAACCGGAAGAGAGCCATACCAAGCTGCTGCTCAATGCCAGTGCGAATATCATGGCAAAGAATGGGGTGCAGGTGGAGCATGTGCATATGCTGTCCCACGACATCCCACCCGGTATCTACCCCGATATGACGGAACATGGCTGGGACCGCGACGACTGGTCCGAACTGTGGGAGAAGGTCAAGGCAGCGAACATACTGGTCGTTGGCACCCCGCTTTGGCTTGGCGAGGAAAGCAGCGTCTGCCGGGTGCTGATCGAGCGGCTTTATGGCATGTCCGGGGTGCTGAACGACAAGGGTCAGTCCGTCTATTATGGCAAGGTGGGCGGTTGCGTGATCACCGGCAATGAAGACGGGATCAAACACGCGGCGATGACCATCGGCTATGCCCTGTCGCATCTAGGCTATACCATCCCGCCGCAGGCTGATTGCGGCTGGATCGGCGAGGCCGGGCCAGGGCCGTCTTATGGTGACGAGGTGGATGGCAAACGGGTTGGTTTCGACAATGCGTTCACCCAGCGCAACACGACCATCATGACATGGAACCTGATGCATCTGGCCAAGATGTTGGAAGGCGGTATCCCCAATCAGGGCAATGACCGCGAGGCCTGGAAGGCGGGCACACGGTTTGATTTTGAGAACCCGGAGTATCGGGGATGAAACATGTGCTGTTCTTTCTTCTTATGGCCGGGCCGGTGGCGGCTGAAGGTCCATCATATAGCGATCTAGCGACGGAAAGCTGCTTGCAGGAAGCTGTCGTGATCGGCGAGAGACAGGATTGCATCGGGGCATCCGCCAGATCGTGCATGGATGATGGGGGCGGATCGTATGTTGAATCCATTTGCTACAGTGAAGAAGGCGTTTTCTGGGACGCACGGCTGAACGCTATCTACCAAGAACAAATGAGCGCGGCGCGGGAGAGTGACCCGGCGCTGGCCGACGCGTTGCTCAGGCTGCAGCGGGCCTGGATCGGCTATCGTGATGCGCGCTGTGACGCTGTATTCGCGGCGTGGGGTGAGGGAACCGGCCGATCACCAGCATTTGCCGAATGCCTCATGCGGACGACGGCTGAACAAACCATTTTTCTGGAGCGTGGACTTTGAACGAAATGAATATCCAGTCTGCCCGAGATCAGCATCTGTCCGCCTTGGCGGAAGTGCAGAAGGCCGCCGCCCTTGCCGCAGCGGGCGGGGGCGAGAAATCCCGCGCGCGCCATGTCAGCCGTGGCAAGATGCTGCCGCGTGACAGGGTGGCGGGCTTGCTCGACCCCGGTTCGCCGTTTCTGGAGGTGGGCGCGACCGCCGCCCATGGCATGTATGATGGCGCCGCCCCCTGTGCCGGTGTGATTGCCGGGGTGGGCCGGGTGAATGGCGTTGAGGTCATGGTCGTTTGCAACGATGCCACGGTGAAAGGTGGCACCTATTATCCGATGACCGTCAAGAAGCATCTGCGCGCGCAGGAGATTGCGGAGGCCTGCCATCTGCCTTGCGTCTATCTGGTCGATAGCGGGGGGGCGAACCTGCCCAATCAGGATGAGGTGTTTCCGGACCGCGATCACTTTGGCCGGATTTTCTATAATCAGGCGCAGATGTCGGCGAAGGGAATCCCCCAGATTGCTGTGGTGATGGGGTCTTGTACCGCGGGCGGTGCATATGTGCCCGCGATGGCCGACGTGTCGATTATCGTCAAGGAACAGGGCACGATCTTTCTGGCGGGGCCGCCGCTGGTCAAGGCGGCAACGGGCGAGGTTGTGTCGGCCGAGGATCTGGGCGGTGGTGATGTGCATACACGCCTGTCGGGTGTGGCCGATTATCTGGCCGAGGATGATGCCCATGCGCTGGCGCTGGCCCGGCAGGCGGTTGCATCATGTTCCCGGCAGAAGGTGTTGAATATCAAGCGGTTGACGCCTGAACCTCCGGCCCTTGACCCAGATACTTTGTTCGATGTTGTGCCTGCTGACCTGCGTACGCCCTATGATATTCGCGAGGTGATCCGCAGGGTCGTGGATGGTTCGCGCTTTGATGAATTCAAGGCCCGGTTTGGTGAGACGTTGGTCTGTGGCTTTGCCTATATCGATGGCTGGCCTTGCGGGATTGTTGCCAATAACGGCGTGCTGTTTTCCGAGAGTGCCCAGAAGGGTGCGCATTTTGTGGAGCTGTGCAGTCAGCGTCGTATCCCGTTGGTTTTCCTCCAGAATATCACCGGGTTCATGGTGGGGCAGAAATACGAGAATGAAGGGATCGCGCGGCACGGGGCCAAGATGGTGACGGCGGTGGCGACAACGAAGGTGCCCAAGATCACGATGGTTGTCGGCGGGTCGTTTGGTGCCGGGAATTATGGCATGTCTGGAAGGGCTTATAGTCCGGAGTTCATGTGGTCCTGGCCGACGTCCCGGATCAGCGTCATGGGCGGCGAACAGGCCGCGGGCGTGCTGGCGACGGTCAAACGCGACGCGATTGAGCGTGGCGGCGGGGAATGGTCGGCCGAGGAAGAAGCGGCGTTCAAGCAGCCCACGATTGATATGTTTGCCGAACAGTCGCACCCGCTTTATGCGTCCGCCCGGCTGTGGGATGACGGGGTGATCGACCCGCGTAAATCGCGCGAGGTGCTGGCACTGTCGCTGTCCGCCGCCCTGAACGCCCCGATCGAGGAGACACGTTTCGGCGTGTTCCGGATGTGATGGTTTCGGGGCGAAAAGGGCTGTCGGCGTTGCGTCGGATTTGCGTCGGCAAAGCGTCGGACCCCAAGGGGCCGGCTGTTAAGGATGTATTCATATGATAGGGCGCGGCATCAGGGAGCGGCTGTGGGATCAACTGCCGCAGGTGAAGATGCCGACGCTTGGCAAGATCGTCGATATCCCGGTCTATGTGATCCACAACAGCGCCGACGCCGAGGACTATTTTTTCATCTTCGATTTCGAGCAGTTCGTGGAACGGTCCCGCACGGGCATGTTCGTGCGTCCCAAGCTGAAGGTGTGGGCGGGGCGACATGATTTCGGCCGCGCGGCATTTGCGCGCCAGTTCCGCGAAAGCTTTGCCCAAGAGTTCGATGCGGCCCGCGCTGCCCTTGCCGCCGGGGGTGGCAAGAAAAACGGCTGGTTCAGCTGGAGCCTTGGCAAGGACCTGTTGGGTGGTGCGGTAAGCGGGTTTGTCGCCAATATCGTCCTGCTCGTTGCGATGTCGGCGGGCAAGATGGTCTGGTCGGCACTGCCATTGCCGGGGTTCCTGCGCGAGAAGACTGACGGAGAGAAGTTGGAAAGCAGCATCTCCGAGACCCAGACAAAGGTTGATACGGCCCTTTCCGGCATGGAGGTCACCCTGCACCGGGAGCTTTACGACCATGCCCGCAAATTCGGGCCGATTTCGCAGCGCGACATGGACTATGATGCCTGGCCGCTGCCTGCCTTTGTCCGCAACCATCTGACGGAAAACGGATCAACATCATGGTGGTAAGCAATGTTCACTAAATTCCTGATTGCCAACCGGGGCGAGATCGCTTGCCGTGTGATCCAGACGGCCCGTGCGATGGGCGTGCGCACGGTGGCGGTTTATTCGGATGCTGATGCGGGTGCCTTGCATGTGCGGCAGGCGGATGAGGCGGTGCGCCTTGGTCCTGCGCCGGTGGCGGAGAGTTATCTGCGGGGTGATCTGATCGTGCAGGCGGCCCTGGATACCGGGGCGCAGGCGATCCATCCGGGTTACGGGTTTCTGTCGGAGAATCCTGTGTTTGTGGAGGCAGTGGAGGCTGCGGGGCTGGTGTTTGTCGGCCCATCGGCCAAGGCCATTCGCGCTATGGGTCTGAAGGATGCGGCCAAGGCGCTGATGCATGAGGCCGGGGTGCCGGTTGTGCCGGGATATCATGGCGAAAACCAGAACCCGGATTTTCTGGCCGGTGAGGCGGATCAGATCGGATATCCGGTGCTGATCAAGGCTGTCGCCGGTGGCGGCGGCAAGGGCATGCGTCTGGTCGAGGATGCGAAAGGGTTTGCCGAGGCGCTGGCGTCGGCTCAGGCCGAGGCGCGCACCGCGTTCGGCAATGCCGATGTGCTGATCGAGAAATACATCACCTCGCCCCGTCATATCGAGGTGCAGGTGTTTGGGGATGGCACGGATGCGGTGCATTTGTTCGAACGGGATTGTTCGCTGCAACGCCGCCATCAGAAAGTGATCGAGGAGGCGCCTGCGCCGGGGATGACCGCCGCTGTGCGTCAGGCGATGGGCGATGCGGCGGTGACGGCGGCCAAGGCCATTGGCTATGCCGGGGCCGGGACCATCGAGTTTATTGTCGATGGGTCTGATGGGCTGCGTACCGATGGATTCTGGTTCATGGAGATGAACACGCGGTTGCAGGTGGAACATCCCGTCACTGAGGCGATTACCGGCGTTGATCTGGTGGAATGGCAGTTGCGTGTTGCGGCAGGAGAGGCGTTGCCCGCCCGGCAGGAGGATCTGTCGATCAATGGGCATGCCTTCGAGGCAAGGCTTTATGCCGAGGATGTGCCTGCGGGGTTTTTGCCTGCGACCGGCACGATTGATCATCTGGTGTTTCCTGACACGGCCCGCATTGACAGCGGTGTCGAGGCCGGGTCGGAGATTTCGCCATGGTATGACCCGATGATTGCCAAGGTGACCGTGCATGGCCCGGACCGTGCGACCGCGCTGCGGTCATTGTCGTCAGCTTTGGATGCCACGCAGGTGGCAGGCACGGTGACCAATCTGGGGTTCTTGCGGCACCTGTCGCGCGATCCGGGGTTTGTGGCCGGTGATGTCGATACCGGGTTGATTGCGCGGGAAGAGGCCGTGCTTTGTGCGGCCCCGGTTCCCGCGCTGCGTGATATTGCGGTGGCGGCAGTGACGGCGGCTGATATCGGGGGTGGGCCGCTGACGGGCTTTACCCTGTGGGAGCCGCTGAGCCGCGAGATTGTTCTGGCCCATGCCGGTGCGCCGTTGACGACGCGGTTGACGATCACTGGCCCTGATCGGGTGGCTGTGGCTGAGGCGGAGGATGATGTCACACTGGCCCGCCATGGTGATCACTGGGGTCTGCCCGCGATCCGGCATGGCAGCCGTGTTACTGTGTTCGGGGCGGAGACGCTGACATTCGATATCGTCGATCCGCTGGATCGGGCCGGGGCCGGTCTGGGTGGTGATACGGTGCTGGCCCCGATGCCGGGGCTGGTGCGCGATGTGGTCGTGGCCGCAGGGCAGGCGGTGGCCGAGGGCGACCGGATGGTTGTGCTGGAGGCGATGAAGATGGAACATGTGCTGCGCGCCCCGCGCGATGGTGTTGTCGCGTCGGTTGCGGTGGCGACGGGCGATCAGGTGACCGCCGGAGCGCTGATGGTCGCGCTGGAGGATGTGGAATGATCCGCTTGCATCATTGTCATCAGACACGGTCGATGCGCAGCCTGTGGCTGCTTTATGAGATCGGCGTTGATTTTGAACTGCAGGTCTATCCGTTCGACAAGACGTTGCGCGAAGAGCCGTACCGGTCGCTGAACCCGACAGGCCGGGTGCCGACGCTGGAGATTGACGGCGTGGTGATCACCGAAAGCGGGGCGATTGCGGAATATCTGTGCGAGCGTTTCCCCGAGGCGACCCTGGGTCGAGACCCAGGCCACGTTGACCGCGCGGCCTGGCTGAACTGGATCCATTTCGCTGAGACGATCAGTCAGCATACCGCCGCGCTGACCCAGCAGCATGTTGCGCTTTTTGAAGATCACATGCGCTCGCCCATTGTGATGCAGCTGGAGGCCAAGCGGTTGGCCAAGACCCTGCGCACAGTTGAGGCGGGGTTGACGGGGGATTATCTGCTGTCGTCGTTTTCAGCGGCGGATATCGGGGTCGGGCAGGCGGTTTACATGGCCGGGCATTTTGTGGAATTGGATCAGTTTCCAAAGTTGTCGGCCTGGTTTGACCGGTTGCAGACGCGCGAGGCGTATCGGAAGGCGTTGCCGAATGGTCCGGGGCTATATGCCAAGGCGTTTTATCCGCCTTGGGAGATCCCGTCGTGAGACGGTGCGGCGTGGGAGGGGGCGCTGCCCCCGCGCCTTGCGGCGCTCCCCCGGGATATTTGAACTCGGAAGAAGGGTGGGCCGGTGGCTGAGCGCGTGCGTCTTCACGAGGTTGGTCCGCGTGACGGGTTGCAGAATGAAAAGACTGTGATTGCGGTGGCCGATAAGGTTGCTCTGATCGATTTGCTGAGCACATCGGGGCTGCGCGATATCGAGGTGGGCAGTTTTGTCAGCCCCAAATGGGTGCCGCAGATGGCCGATACCGACCGTGTGCTGGCGGCGATGACCCCGGTGGAGGGCGTCCGCTATGCGGTTCTGGTGCCGAATATGCGTGGCTGGGAGGGGTTTGTGGCCGCCCGTGTGCCGGGAGTGATGTATGAGGTGGCGGTGTTCATTTCAGCCTCTGAAGGGTTTTCGCAGAGCAACCTGAACTGTTCGATTGCGGAATCAGTGGAGCGGCTGCCCCCGGTTGTCCGTGCTGCCGAAGATGCGGGCGTGCCGGTGCGCGGCTATGTGTCTTGCGTGACGGATTGCCCGTTTGAGGGCCCGGTAGCCCCTGCCGCTGTGGCGCGCGCGACCGAAATGCTGCTGGCGGTGGCCCCGATGCAGGTGTCGCTGGGTGATACCATCGGCAAGGGTACGCCAGAAACGGTGGCCCGGATGCTGGAGGCCGTGTTGCAGGTGGCCCCGGCAACAGGGCTGGCAGGCCATTTTCATGATACCGGCGGGCAGGCGCTGGCCAATGTCGAAACAGCGCTGGACATCGGGTTGCGCGATTTTGACAGTGCGGTTGGCGGGCTGGGCGGCTGTCCTTATGCCCCCGGCGCACCGGGCAATGTGGCGACCGAAGCGGTGTTGGAGCGGGTGCATGATCTGGGATTTGAGACCGGGGTTGACGGTGATGTGATTGCCAAGGCGGCGACACTGGCGCGGGGGATGCGATGATTGATCTGAGCGTGGATGACCGGGGTGTGGCCACATTGGCGCTGGCCCGGCCCGAGAAACATAATGCGCTGTCGCAGGCGCTGATCAACGATCTGCGCGATGCGGCGGCCCGCATTGCTGCTGACCGCGATATTCGTGTCGTGGTGCTGGCCGGGCAGGGGCCGTCGTTTTGTGCAGGCGGTGATCTGGGTTGGATGCGTGACCAGATGGCGGGTGACGCGGAGATGAAGCGGGCCGCTGCGCAATCCATCGCGGGGATGCTTTGTGCGATCAACACGCTGCCGCAGCCGGTGATCGGCCGGGTACACGGCAATGCGTTTGGTGGCGGGGTCGGGATGGCCTGCGTCTGCGATATCGCGATTGCGGCGGATCATGTGAAGTTCGGCCTGACCGAGACAAAGCTGGGTTTGATCCCGGCAACCATTGGCCCCTATGTGCTGGCGCGGATGGGCGAGGCGCATGCGCGCCGCGTGTTCATGTCATCGCGCGTGTTCGATGCGGCCGAGGCGGTGACGCTGGGTGTGGTCGCCAAAGCCGTGCCAGCGGATGATCTCGATGCGGCAGTGGAGGCCGAGGTTGTGCCTTATCTGGCTTGCGCGCCGGGTGCGGTGGCCGCGGCGAAGGCGTTTGCCCGGTCGCTGGGCCCCGTGATTGATCAAGGCACCGTGGACCAGTCGGTTGAAGCGCTGATTGCGCAGTGGAATGGTGATGAGGCGGCGGAAGGGATTGCGGCGTTTTTTGAGAAGCGCAAACCCGCATGGAACACAGCGTCATAAGACAATCGTCAGATTTCCGTCTCACTTCTGACTGATTTGGCGGTTTGTCTGGACCCAGGAAAGGGGACAGACATGCAGTTTGATTGGCCGACACCAGACCAGATGATCTATCGCATTACCCGTTTGCGCCGCCTTGTGGCGTTTGCCGTGGCAATTCCCGTTTGTGTTTTCCTGATTGGATCGCTGATTGATCCGTCATTCATGGCACCGGACCGGGCCACATTGGCGTCGATTGCCGTGGCGTTGCTGGTGGGTGGTCATGTTGTGCTATTTCCCAACGCCCCTGTTGAAACAATCAGCCTGTCGCTGGTGGTCACCGGGTTGGCGGTTGCGGCCCCGTGGATCAAGGCGCTGAGCCTGCTGGCCCCGGTTGAGCATGCCAGCGCGGCCCTTGTTATACTGGTGGCCCTGTCGATGCTTTTGGCGGGTTTCCTGATGGCGGTGCTGCAGTTTGTGTTTGATGTGATGATGTCGGTTGGGCCGGCGATCCGTCTGCGCCTGCGTGCCGCGATCGATGTGCCCTGTTCGGCCTCTGTCGCCCGCAATCAGTTTGCATTGCAGCCCGGCACGCGCCGAGGCCGGGTCATGACCGGCAAGCCTGATGATAACGGGTTTTTTGATGTGGCGATTGTCGCCCCGCAGGTGGCTGACCCGGAAAATCCGACGCAGCCCATGGTCGCCCATGTCGCCGCCAAGACGCTCGCCCTGACCGAAACCGAGCAGCAGACCATGCTGGTTGTACCCGGCGGCGGCGTCACGGTGACATCAGAGACCTTTGTTCCCACCGAAAACGGCTGTACCGTCCGGATTTCAGAGTTGCCCGGTGATTTCACCCTTGGCATGCATCTGATGTTCTGGCTGACAGATCAGCAGATGGACAATCTGACAGAGACGGCCGATATGATCACCGGCCAACCCAGCCGCGCCAATGGTCTGGCCCATGGCGTGTCATTTCTGTCCGTGGCCAATGCGGTTTTGTCACCGCGTCCGCCTGTTGTGGATGGTGCCGACTAGGTCCGTTTTTTCCGGCTTCTGCGACATTGCGATTGGTTGACCCTTCCGGGGGGCAAGGGTATGCAAGCCCCAGCCAAGTTTAGTCGCGCCTTTTGGCGTGCCGCGCCGAAAAGGATCACCCCGTGCAGGAAATGCTGTCTGAATATCTGCCGATCATGATTTTTCTGGGGCTTGCCATCGGGCTGGGCCTGATCCTGATCCTTGCTGCAGCTATTGTCGCCGTGCGCAATCCAGACCCTGAAAAAGTGTCGGCCTATGAATGCGGGTTCAATGCGTTTGACGATGCGCGGATGAAGTTTGATGTGCGGTTCTACCTCGTTTCGATCCTGTTCATCATCTTTGACCTTGAGGTGGCGTTCCTGTTCCCTTGGGCTGTCGCCTTTGCCGATATCAGTATGACGGCGTTCTGGTCGATGATGGTGTTTCTGGCCGTTCTGACCATCGGCTTTGCCTATGAGTGGAAAAAGGGCGCGCTGGAGTGGGAGTGATCCATCACACCCCGTAGGCGGCCCAGAAGACCCTGACACATTCCTGCACATGCGCATCGGCTTTTTCGCCGTCCATTGTTGTTGAATGCCCGGTCAACATGACCTCGCTTGTGGGACCACCCATGATCAGCCAGTTGAAGGTTTCGGCAGCCTGACGCGGGTTTGGTGTGTTGAGTGCGCCCGCCCTGTGCCATCTTGAAAATGCCCGTTCGAGCCGACGGATGGAACTGCCGGGACCGAGGTCGAAGATGGCTTTGCCGAATGCCGGAAAGCGCTCGGCCTCTGCAATTGCCACCCGCCTGATTTGCATCAGTTTGCCGTCATGGGCTGTGCGGAGTTGCGCGCGTGCGTGGGTGAGCAGGAAGTCCTGCGGATCATCGCTAACCTGGGGGTCCGGAGCCGCTTTGCGCTGGGCGGCGACGGCGTTTGCGATCATGGTTTCGGCCATTTCTATGAACAGCGCCTCTTTCGTGCCAACATGCGCGTAAAGCGTTTGTTTTGAGACATTTGCCCGCGCGGCGACCTCATCCATCCGCGTCTCGACAAATCCTTTGCTGAGGAACAGATCGGTTGCGGCCGCGATGATCCTGGCGCGGGTTTTTTGGACGCGGGGAGGGAGCTGGGTTTGGGTGGTCATGCGGTTTGATAGCGTGTTTGATCTTGACAATCAAACTGGACGGTCCAGTCTGGTTATGGAAAGCGAGGCGCCATGGAAGAGATTCGTTTGAAATGCCGGTGTGGGCAAACCGCGATGGTGGCAGCGGGGCGACCGATTATCGCGGCGGAATGTCATTGTACCAGTTGCCGGACGGCTGCCGGGATGATGGAGGCGCTGCCCGATGCCGTGCCGGAACGTGCGCCGACAGGCGGGACGCAGTTTGTGCTGCAGCGCAAGGATCGGGTGACATTTGCGGACGATCAGGACATGCTGCGCTGCTTTCGTCTGACGCCAAATGCAACGACCCGCCGGGTCATCGCCACATGCTGCAATACCCCGATGTTTCTGGAGTTTTTTGCCGGGCATTGGCTGTCGCTTTATGCGGCACGCTGGCCGGATGGTGAGCGGCCCGCCATGGATCTGCGCACAATGACCAAGGACCGTATCAGCGGTGATCCGTTGCCGAATGACATGCCCAATCCCAAATCGCATACGGCCTCGTTCATGTTCCGGCTGCTGGGGGCCTGGGTCGCGATGGGTTTTCGCAATCCCAAGATCACCGCCGGGCAAAAGGAGATGACCCTGCATGGCTGAGGAAACGATGGAGGTTCTGACCCGGGAGGGCAAACCCTGGCGGGTCAATCGCGCCAAGTTTGAGGCGATGCGCGCCAGCCTGCTGGCTGTCCTGCCACAAGAGCCGCCGGGTATGACTGTGGCGGATGCCAAGGCCGCACTTTTGCCCGGGCTGGACCCGATATTATTCCCCGGCGGTGACAAGGCCGGTTGGTGGATCAAGGCGGTGCAGCTGGATCACGAGGCGCGCGGTTTGATCAAGCGCGCCAAGGGTAGCCCTGTCCGCCTCTATCACGGTTGATTTTGGCGGTTCTGTCGCGTTGACGCCCCTTGGTAGGGCGGCTACATGTCATCCAAGCCAAAGGCAGCTATCCTGCCAGAAGAGGGAGCCACCATGGGTGTCATGACCGGAACCGCCGTCGGCGCCGACAAGGAACACGGCGCGCAGCTGATCAATTCGGAATTGCAGGACAAGGGTTTTCTTGTCACGTCGACCGCTGACATCATCAACTGGGCGCGCACCGGGTCGCTGCACTGGATGACATTTGGTCTGGCCTGTTGCGCGGTCGAGATGATGCATACATCCATGCCGCGTTATGATCTGGAACGGTTCGGGACGGCACCCCGGGCCTCCCCGCGCCAGTCGGACCTGATGATTGTCGCAGGCACGCTGACCAACAAGATGGCCCCGGCACTGCGCAAGGTTTACGACCAGATGCCGGAGCCGCGTTATGTGATCTCCATGGGGTCCTGTGCGAATGGCGGCGGGTATTATCACTACAGCTATTCCGTGGTGCGCGGCTGTGACCGCATCGTGCCGGTGGATGTCTATGTGCCGGGCTGCCCGCCCACGGCTGAGGCGCTGCTATACGGCATCCTGCAGCTGCAGCGAAAAATTCGGCGTACGGGGACGATTGTAAGATGACCGAAGCATTGCAGGAACTGGGCGCCCATCTGGAGTTGAAGCGGACGGATTGCGTGCTGTCCTGGGACGTGGCCCATGATGAGCTGACGGTGAATGTGGCGCCGTCATCGCTGGTCAGTTTTGTCGAGTTCCTCAGGAACGATCAGGCGTGCCAGTTTTCGACCCTAGTTGATATCACGGCGGTGGATTATCCCAGCCGCGCCAAGCGGTTCGATGTCGTCTATCATTTCCTGAGTATGTATCAGAACCATCGGGTCCGCCTGCGCGTGCAGATCCGCGAGGAGGATATGATGCCGTCGATCATCGGGATACACCCGTCGGCCAATTGGTTTGAACGTGAAGTGTTCGACATGTTCGGTATCTTGTTTTCCGGCCATCCGGACCTGCGCCGCATCCTGACCGATTACGGGTTCCGCGGCCATCCGTTGCGCAAGGACTTCCCGACGACTGGCTACACCGAGGTGCGTTATGACGAGGTGCAAAAGCGCGTCGTTTATGAGCCGGTGAATCTGGTGCAGGAATACCGCCAGTTCGACTTCATGTCGCCATGGGAGGGTGCGGAATACATCCTGCCGGGAGATGAGAAGAACGACGAGAAAGCGGGCTGATGACGCCCGGCAGCCCCCTGTCCGGGAGCTGCCTTTGCGGTGCCTGCCAGTTTACCGCCACACCTGTCGGACCTTTCGCGAATGTCTGTCATTGTGCCATGTGCCGCCGCTGGACCGGTGGCATGTATATGGCTGTCGATTGCGGTAGTTCGGTCCGGTTCGAGGATACGGATGCGCTGGGGTCCTATAAAGGCAGCGAATGGGGTGAGCGCCTGTTTTGCACGGTCTGCGGGTCTTCGCTTGTCTGGCAGATGCAGGACGGCACCGGGCAGGGTGTGTCGATGAATGCTTTTGACGATCCGGCCCAATTCACCCTGAAAAACCAGTGGTTCATCGACAAAAAGCCCGATAATTATGCTTTGGCAAACGAGACGCGCTGTTTGACAGAGGCGGAGTGCATCGCGATCTTTGCGCCGGATGAAGCATAAGGGGGATCGGATAATGGCGGAAGCTTTGAAAGGCAGTTGCATGTGTGGTGCATGTAAGTCCACCGCAACGCCCACCGTTGGCGGGCTGGGCGCAGGGGCCTGCCATTGCGGCATGTGCCGCAAATGGTCGGGGGGCATGTATCTGTCGGTGGATTGCGGGTCGTCGGTGAAATTCGATGAGGGCGCGCCGGTTGGGTCCTACAAAGGGTCCGAATGGGGCGAGCGGTTGTTTTGCCGCGAATGCGGGTCATCGCTGCTTTGGCAGACGCAGGACGGGCAGAACCAGCATGTGTCCATTCAGGCGTTTGACGATCCCGGTCAGTTCGAGATTGGCGTGCAGGTGTTTATCGACAAGAAGCCGGGGAACTATGCGTTGGCGGGTGAGACAAAGACGATGACAGAGGCGGAAGTGTTTGCGATGTTTGCGCCGGATGCGGACCCGTCCTAGATGAATTATCAGGCGATCAAGATTGTCTTGTTCATTGCGCAATTGTTCGTATTCATTGCCATCTATTCCAGGTGACGGGATGGTGAAGTACTGCTTTGACGAAGCCCACGATGCCTGATCCGGCGTTGCTATTTTGCGTCGGTGCCACGAAGGCTGGCACGACTTGGCTTTATCGTTATCTGCACGATCATCCTGACTGTGCGCTGCCCGCTGTGAAGGAGGCGCATTATTGGGATACGTTTGATGCGGATGTCCGTGGCCGACAGGTGGATGCGTTTGCGTTGCGCTTGGAGGAGTTGCGTGCGTTGCGGGCGGAGGCTGATGCGGCGGGTAGGGGCTGGCAGGTGGAAAATGTGGACCGCCGGATCGCCGATATGACCGGCCTGATCGCGGCGGTTGAGGGGGACCGGGCGGGGGACAGGCCCTATCTGGAATGGCTGACGGAGAATCGTGGCGCGGCGCAGGTTTATGCGGATATGACCCCGAATTACGCCACGCTGCCGGATGAGACGCTGGCGCGGATGGTGGCCCTGTCGCCTGCTACGAAATTCGTCTTTCTGATCCGCGATCCGCTGGACCGGTTGTGGTCGCATATCCGGATGCAGGCGCGGCGGCAGCGGCAAAGCCACGAGGTTTATGAAAAGAAGGCGAACAATATCCTTTACCGTATTCTGAACCGGGGGCAGGAGACGCATATTCTGGAACGCGGCGACTATCCGGGGATCATCCGCAAGCTGCGCCGGGTGGTGCCGGAGGACCGGTTGCTGGTCCTGTTCACGGAAAACATGATGAGACAAGAAGGCCTCTCGCAACTTTGCAGCTTCCTTGGTATTGAGGCCGTAACGCCAGCGATCACGCAGCCGGTTCATCAGGGGCCGGAGGTTGTGATGCTGGACAAACTGCGCCCCAGGGCGTTGAAACTATTGAATGAACACTACGACTGGGTGGCCCGCAATGTGGGCCCCTTGCCGCAGAACTGGCAAGACAACCGTGCGAGGATGACAGCATGATGGACGGTGATATCCGGGTCAACACTTACGATGACGGGTCGACCGATGCGCTGACCGGCGAACAGCAGATTCGCAATTTCAACATCAACTTTGGCCCGCAACACCCTGCAGCGCATGGTGTTTTGCGGCTGGTGCTTGAGCTGGACGGCGAGATTGTCGAACGCTGTGACCCGCATATCGGCCTGCTGCATCGTGGCACCGAGAAGCTGATGGAATCGCGGACCTATCTGCAGAACCTGCCCTATTTCGACCGGCTGGATTACGTCGCCCCGATGAACCAGGAACATGCCTGGTGTCTGGCGATCGAAAAGCTGACCGGGACAGAGGTGCCGCGCCGCGCCAGCCTGATCCGCGTGCTGTATTCCGAGATCGGCCGCGTGCTGAATCACCTGCTGAACGTGACCACGCAGGCCATGGATGTAGGCGCGATGACGCCCTTGTCATGGGGTTTCGAAGAGCGCGAAAAGCTGATGGTGTTCTATGAGCGTGCCTGTGGTGCCCGCCTGCACGCCGCCTATTTCCGCCCCGGTGGGGTGCATCAGGATCTGCCCGATCAGCTGGTCGAGGATATCGATCAGTGGGCGGTGGAGTTCCCCAAGATCCTTGACGATATCGCGAGCCTGCTGAACGAGAACCGGATTTTCAAGCAGCGCAATGCCAATATTGGCATCGTCACCGAAGAGGATATCCAGAACTGGGGCTTTTCAGGTGTGATGGTCCGCGGGTCCGGTTTTGCCTGGGATTTGCGCCGGGCGCAGCCTTACGAATGCTATGACGAGTTCGAGTTTCAGGTGCCGGTCGGCAAGAACGGCGATTGCTATGATCGCTATCTGTGCCGGATGGAGGAGATGCGCCAATCCACCCATATCATCCGTCAGGCCTGCGAAAAGCTGCGCCATGAAAAGGGTGATGTGATGGCGCGGGGCAAGCTGACCCCGCCGACGCGGGGCGAGATGAAGACCTCGATGGAGGCGCTGATCCATCACTTCAAGCTATATACTGAAGGGTTCCACGTGCCTGCAGGCGAGGTTTATGCCGCCGTCGAGGCGCCAAAGGGGGAATTCGGCGTGTTCCTTGTCGCTGATGGCACCAACCAGCCTTATCGCGCCAAGCTGCGTGCACCGGGTTATCTGCATCTGCAGGCGATGGATCATGTGACCACGGGCCATCAATTGGCCGACGTGGCTGCGATCATCGGCACGATGGACGTTGTGTTTGGCGAGATTGACCGCTGATGCGCTGGATTGTTGCCGCCCTTACCCTGATGGCCGCAAGCCCTGTTGTGGCGGATGAATCTGCTGCACAGGCCCGTCTGGACGGGTTGACTGATGCGCAGTTGGTGAGCGTGGCCACGGATTGGTTGAAGAACGAAGGCACCGACTGTGTGGCGCGGATGTCGCGCGAGATTGACGATCGCATGCAGCAGGATGTCATGGATACGGTTTTTGATATGGTCGACGTGCCCGCTGCCGACCGTGCTGAGTTGTTCGATGACCTGAACAACCGCATCGAAGATCTTTTGGACGATGCGGTACAGCGCGGTGATCTGACCATAAGCCAGGACGCTGACGGCGTTCAGGTGACTGTCAAGGATTGCTGACGAGCTGCCATGAGCCTTTATTTTGATCTTTGGCTATTGCTGTACGGCGCACTTGCTGGCGCCGGAGCTGTGTTGCTGGCCAAGGGCAGTAACCGGCTGATCAAGGGCGCTGTGATTGGCGCGGTCATTGTGTTTCTTGCCAGCCTGCTGCGCGGTCTTCTCTAGGGCGTCGTCCGGAAAATCTGCAACGCAGATTTTCGCGGTGACAAGACAGGAGCAGCGTGCGCATCTGTCTTGAAATCAAAAATCTGATTCAGATTTTTGAGATTTCGCTTTGATCGGCACAAATCCTCGCGTTTCGTTTTCGCTGCTGGATATCCAGGGGGCCGGGCCGTAAGGTCGGCGCAAAGCCGTTGTTCAATGAGGTGACCGTCATGATCCGTAAGCTTCCCGTTCTTGCCTTTGTCGGCCTTGCTGCTTGCGCAGTGCCGGATTATCGCGGTGTGCCGGTTTTTGTGCCTCCTCCGGAGCCCGAGCCGCCCACGGCGGTTATTCCACTGTCCGCCAAGGAAAGGTTCCTGCGCGCGGCTGCCGAAAATGGATGTGAGGTGAATGCCCAGACCTCATCAGCGATCATGGCCAGCGCGACCTTGTCCAAGGATGATCTGGGCCGGGTGGTGCAGGATCTTCGCAACGAAGGTGGTGCCGAAGTGATTCCGGGCAGGGGGATTGCGGTGACTGCCGGGGCCTGCGCCTGATGATATTGGGCATCTGGCCTGCCATGATCCTGCTGAGCGGTGTTGCAACGAATGGGTTGCCGATGGCGGTCTTTGGAGTAACTACCGCAGCCGTGTTCATGACTGGTGTGCAGTAAAGTGTTTTCTATTTGGAACATGAACGAAACAGAGGCGAGTGCTTTGGGATTTGCTTTGTTAGGCCCCAATCCGACTTCGTATGCATTTGCATGGATGTTAATTGCTGTTCTGATATGGCTTCCAAAGATCTAATTTTTTATAGTTGATGCCCGGCTCCGTGGATCTAAGCCATCCATAACAAAAGCTTGCCTTCCATGCCGTTGTCAAATGCCCGCTTCCTGTGTAGGTCGTTGCAAAAGGTTTGCGGGTTGCCCGTCTGACTGCCCATGTTTGCTAACTGAGGTCCCTATGCTGCGTCGT
The DNA here is from genome assembly GCF_046762885.1 of Yoonia sp. SDW83-1. Taxonomy (NCBI): domain Bacteria; kingdom Pseudomonadati; phylum Pseudomonadota; class Alphaproteobacteria; order Rhodobacterales; family Paracoccaceae; genus Yoonia; species Yoonia sp. SDW83-1. The sequence continues at coordinate 287,788 of NZ_JBKQXO010000003.1, read as the reverse complement.
CTTCATCCTGATCAGCCTGACAGCTTTGCGTTCACCCCTGATAACCTCAAATGGGCCGAAGCGCAGATGAAGAAATTCCCCGATGGTCGCCAGGTCTCGGCCATTATTCCGCTTTTGTGGCGCGCGCAGGAACAGGAAGGCTGGCTGAGCCGCCCGGCGATTGAATACGTGGCGAATATGCTGGATCTGGCCTATATCCGCGCGTTTGAGGTTGCATCGTTCTATTTCATGTTCCAGCTGCAGCCAGTCGGGTCGGTCGCCCATATTCAGGTATGCGGCACGTTGTCCTGCATGATCTGCGGGGCAGAGGACCTGATCGGGGTGTGTCAGGACAAGATTGCGGACAAGCCCCATGCCCTGTCCGCCGATGGCAAGTTTTCATGGGAAGAGGTTGAATGCCTCGGGTCCTGTGCCAATGCCCCTATGGCACAGATCGGCAAGGATTATTATGAGGATCTGACCGCCGCTCGTCTGGGTGAGATCATTGATGAGCTGGCCGCTGGCAAGGTGCCTGTACCCGGCCCGCAGAATGGCCGGTTTGCTGCCGAGCCGCTGAAAGGCCTGACCAGCCTGCGCGGTCATGAAAGCGGCAAGACCCAGTATAATGCCAGCGTACAGGCCGCCGTGGAAATCGGCGATACGGTCAAGCGGATTGATGGCACAGAGGTGCCGCTGCTGACCCCTTGGATTGATGACGGCACGACCAAGACAAAGCCAAAGGCGAAACCGGCCAAGGCGAAAGAGCCTAAGCCCGCGGCGAACAAGCCTACTGACGAAACCGGCGTGACGAAGCAGCAGGCGAAAGCGAAATCTGCGGCAAAGCCGGTGTCCAAATCCCATCCTGATCCGACGATCGAAAAACAGCCCGAAACACTGAGCGCCCCGCGCGATGGCGGTGCTGATGATCTGAAAAAGATCAGCGGTGTGGGCCCCAAGCTCGAAGGCGTGCTGAACGAGCTGGGGTTCTGGCATTTCGATCAGATCGCCAAATGGACGCCAGAAGAAATCGCATGGGTTGATAGCCGGCTCAAGTTCAAGGGCCGGATCGCACGCGACAACTGGATGGCGCAGGCTGCAGAACTGGCCAAGAAGGGCTGACCGCCCAAAACCGTGACAGTTTTTCCCGCATCTTCCGCCTAACTGCCCCGGATCACACAAAATCTTTACGGTTTGGCATGGTTTCGGGTAGAGGTGATATGGGACCTCGGTGCGCTGCTGTCTGTGGGTGGTGACGCTGACGTCAAGAAGGCCGCGCTCACGGCCACCTGAGGGAGAAAAGACAAGATGAAAGATACAGCACCAAAAGGTTTGGGTATCATTGCCGTTGCGGCCCTGTTCGGGATCATCGCGGCGGGCGTTGCCTTTGTTCTTTATGACTATCAGTTTATCGGCGCCATATTCATTGGCGGCATCGTCGCCGCGATTACGGCAATTGTTTTGATGTTGGGTTGGCGTGAACCGGCACCGCGCGCCGAAACGGTCACCGCGCCGACAGCGGCCGCACCCACCGCATCGGCCGCTGCGCCTGAAACGGTCGCCGCACCAGAGCCCGTCGCCGCGCCCGAACCGGCCGCTGCGCCAGAGCCCGCCGCCGAAGCCCCTGCCGCCAGTGATGAGCCAAAGGTGAAACCATCCGCGCCGCTGGCTGGTGAGGATGAACTGGACGCCAAGAAAGGCGAATGGAAATACGAAGCCCCCAAGGATGAGGCCCCGGCTGCAACGAAGGCAGCTGCAGAACCGGCTGCCGCTGGCAAACCGGCCTTTCTGAGCGAGGCGCGTGAAGGCGGCCCCGATGACCTCAAGCAGATCAAGGGTGTCGGCAAGAAGCTGGAAGAAACTTTGCACGAGATGGGGATCTATCATTTTGATCAGATCGCGGAATGGGGTCCGGCGGAGCAGGCGTGGATGGATGATAACCTGAAGGGCTTCAAAGGCCGTGCCACCCGTGACAAATGGGTTGAACAGGCCAAGACACTGGCCGCAGGCGGCACGACCGAGTTTTCCAGCAAAGTGAAAAAGGGTGACGTCTACTGACGTCACTGACCCATGGCGCAACACGGTAACACCAGACAGGCCAAGGCAGGACAACGGGTCGCGTTGATCCTGGCCGGTGTTGGTGTTTTCTGGATATTGGTGACGCTGATCGGGGCAGAATATGGCTGGTCCAACCGGACCCGCGCGTTTTTTGACCTTGCAGCGCTCGCCGGTTTCGGGTTTGCGCTATGGCAGACATTTAGGCTCTGGCGTGCGCGCCAGGATGAAAAGGGCGGGAACTGATGCTCAAAGACCAAGACCGGATTTTCACCAACCTTTACGGGATGCATGACCGTACCCTGCGTGGCGCGCAGGAGCGTGGCCATTGGGATGGCACGGCGGACATCATCAAGAAGGGCCGGGACTGGATCATCAATGAGATGAAGGCGTCGGGTCTGCGTGGTCGCGGTGGCGCTGGTTTTCCGACGGGGCTGAAATGGTCATTCATGCCCAAGGAAAGCGATGGTCGCCCGGCCTATCTGGTTGTGAATGCTGACGAATCCGAGCCCGGCACCTGCAAGGACCGTGAAATCATGCGTCACGACCCGCACACGCTGGTCGAGGGCTGCCTGATCGCCAGTTTCGCGATGAATGCCCATGCCTGTTACATCTACATTCGTGGCGAATATATCCGCGAGAAAGAGGCACTGCAGGCGGCGATTGATGAGGCCTACGAGGCTGGTCTGGTCGGCAAGAATGCCGCCAAATCCGGGTGGGATTTCGACATTTACCTGACCCATGGCGCTGGCGCCTATATCTGTGGTGAGGAAACCGCGCTGCTGGAAAGCCTTGAGGGCAAGAAGGGCATGCCGCGGATGAAGCCGCCATTCCCGGCTGGTGCGGGGCTTTATGGCTGTCCGACCACCGTGAACAATGTTGAATCGATTGCCGTGGTGCCGACGATCCTGCGCCGCGGTGGCGACTGGTTTGCCGGGATGGGACGCCCGAATAATGCGGGCACCAAGCTGTTTGCCATTTCGGGTCATGTGAACAACCCGTGTGTGGTCGAAGAGGAAATGTCGATCCCGTTCGAGGAACTGATCGAAAAGCATTGCGGTGGGATTCGCGGTGGCTGGGACAATTTAAAGGCGGTCATTCCGGGTGGCTCTTCGGTGCCGTGTGTCCGGGGCGAGAACATGCGTGATGCGATCATGGATTTCGATGCGCTCAAGGAAAAAGGGTCATCGCTGGGCACGGCTGCGGTGATCGTGATGGATAACTCCACCGATATGATCAAGGCGATCTGGCGGCTGTCCAAATTCTACAAGCACGAAAGCTGCGGCCAGTGCACGCCATGTCGCGAAGGCACCGGCTGGATGATGCGCGTGATGGCGCGTTTGGTGAAAGGGGATGCATCCGTTGAAGAGATCGATATGCTTCTGGATGTGACCAAACAGGTTGAAGGCCACACGATCTGCGCCTTAGGCGATGCCGCCGCGTGGCCGATCCAGGGCCTGATCAAGAATTTCCGGGACGAGATTGAGGACCGGATCAAGGATAAACGACTAGCAGGGATGGCAGCAGAATGATGATGCGTGCATTGACAATCGGGGCGGTTTTGACACTGGCCGCATGTGCAACCGGGCCTCAAGGCGCCCGATCTTTTGACGATCCGGCGGTGCAGAAGCTCTATAATCTGCCGACGCCGCAATATTACGCGACCCTCAAGATCGCTAATCAGGTGGCGCAGAACTGTGTGCGCTACGATTATGACCGTGTGCTTGATCTGCAGGTCAATGAACGGCGCAACGAGGTCGGGCGCGGGTCGCTGTCCGCGCTTGGCTTGCGCAACCAGATTGATGCCGAAACCGATGTCAGCCAGCGTAGTTTTAACGCCAAACATAGCGTTGATCTGTCGACGGGCGGTGATCTGTGTCCGGCGGCAGATGCCGAATATGCCGAAAACAGCGCCATGGCGGCGGTTCTGGTGCCGGTCAACTAGGGCTGATGTCCTTTCGCAATATCCTTGATGGGGCCGCAAGTATGGGTGCGGCCCTTGTCACGACTGGCGTCTGTGGTGTGCCAGCCTGGTTTACGGTGCAGGCGGTGCGGGCCGATATCGCCCCGGTTTGGGCCTATGCGGCGGCGGGCGTGCTGGCAGCAATCGGAGCAATCCTGACTCTGGCCTTCGGGCGTAAGGCACTCGCCGGGGTTGCGCCTACCAGACAACGGCGCCGTTGACGTAAGATGGGTTTCAACCCATCCGGGTTTTGGAATTTGATATGCATTTAGCTGAATTGAATATTGGACGACTGATTGCGCCCACGGACGATCTGCGGGTGGCAGAGTTCATGGATAATCTTGACCGGATCAATGGGCTGGGCAAACGGATGCCCGGTTTCGTCTGGATGATGGAAGGGTCGGGTGAACCTGGCCGTGGCAATACCGACAATTGCATCGACGGCGACCCGCAATTTGTCGCCAATCTGTCAGTCTGGGAGACCCCGCAGCAGTTGGAGACCTTTGTTTTCAACACGTTGCATGACAAGTTCATGCGTCGCGGCAAGGAATGGTTCGAAGATCTGGTGCAGATGCATTTCGTGATGTGGTGGGTGCCGGAAGGCACGCGCCCCACATTGGACGAGGCGATGGCAAAACTCGCCCATCGCGAAAAGCACGGCGATACGGCCGACGCCTTTGGCTGGGACTGGTTGCGCGCCCAGGCCGCGCAATGACCCGCCATCTGGCTGAGTTCAACTTTGGCACATTGCGTTATCCCTGGGGTGATCCGCGTATCGCGGGGTTTGAGGCCGCACTGGATCAGGTCAATGCCATCGCCGCCCGTAGTCCCGGGTTTATCTGGCGCATGCCGGATGACGATATGGATGCTGCCCAGACGAACCCGGATGGGCCGCTGGCCGACCGGCCCAATACCGCATCGACATTGTCGATCTGGACCGGGGCCGCGCCTCTGTACCGGTTTGTGACCAGAACCTTGCATGCCCGTATCATGGCGGGCCGCACGCAGTGGTTTGTGCCCGGTGACAGCGGTTTTCTGGTCTGCTGGTGGGTGCCAGCGGGCCATCGCCCTGACGTGGCCGAAGGCATGGCGCGCTGGCGGCATCTGATGCAGGCAGGCGATACCTACGAAATCTTTGGCGGCAAGGGGTTGCAGCGCGCCGCGCTGGCGGAAACGGGCCAAAAAACCGGATAACGCGCCGCTGATATTGAATAGCGCGGCGTCAGGCCCGATGTCATGCCAACGTAAAGGGCCCGCCCAAGTGGCCGACAGGAGAATGACGATGACCAAGACCCCAGCCTTTATCGCGGCACTTACCGTCGCAACAGTGGCACTTGCAGGCAATCTGTCTGCGCAAACGGCGCTCAAGGATGAGATTCGCGTGCGGGACGGGATTGTTCATGTCGGTATGGCCTATGAGATTTCCGAAAAATGCAGCAGTATACGCGCCCGCACCTTTCGCGGCATCAGTTTTCTGCAGGAGCTGAAGAATTACGCCCTGGAGCAGGGGTATTCAGAGGCCGAGGTCGAGGCCTATGTGAAAGACAAAGAGGAAGAACGTCGCCTGATCGGGATCGCCCGTACGCAGCTCGCCCGCCTTGGTGTCGTTGAAGGTGATGAGGCCAGCTATTGCGCCGTGGGCCGTGATCAGATTGAACGCAATACGCGCGTTGGCTGGCTGCTGCGATAAGTCGCTGCGTGTGGGCTGAAATTTAACCTCTTTTTTGCCGATCAGACTGGCATCGCCCCCCATGTCGCGTTAGAACGCGGCAACGCGCAGCCACCGCAACGCGGGGCACTGCGCGATAGGGAACAAATAAGGCACGCCATGTCTGATCTGCGCAAAGTCATCATTGATGGGAATGAGGTCGAAGTTGACGGGGCCATGACCCTGATCCAGGCCTGCGAGGAAGCGGGCATCGAAATCCCGCGTTTCTGCTATCATGAGCGGCTTTCCATTGCCGGCAACTGCCGGATGTGTCTGGTCGAGGTTGTGGGCGGCCCGCCCAAGCCCGCCGCGTCCTGCGCCATGCAGGTCCGCGATTTGCGCCCCGGCCCCGAAGGCCAGCCGCCGGTCGTCAAGACCAACAGCCCCATGGTCAAGAAAGCCCGCGAGGGCGTCATGGAATTCCTGCTGATCAATCACCCGCTGGATTGCCCGATCTGCGATCAGGGTGGCGAATGCGATCTGCAGGATCAGGCGATGGCATACGGCGTTGATTTTTCCCGCTTCCGCGAACCAAAGCGCGCGACCGAGGACCTTGATCTGGGTCCGCTGGTTGAAACCCACATGACCCGGTGCATTTCCTGCACCCGTTGCGTGCGCTTCACGACCGAGGTCGCGGGTATTCACCAGATGGGCCAGACCGGTCGTGGTGAGGATGCCGAGATTACCAGCTATCTTGGTGAGACGTTGGATTCGAACCTGCAGGGTAACATCATCGATCTTTGCCCGGTGGGCGCGCTGGTGTCGAAGCCATACGCCTTTACCGCCCGTCCGTGGGAGCTGACCAAGACCGAATCCATTGATGTGATGGACGCCCTTGGGTCCAACATCCGTGTTGATACCAAAGGCCGCGAGGTGATGCGTTTTCTGCCACGCAACCATGATGGCGTGAACGAGGAATGGATTTCCGACAAGACCCGTTTCGTCTGGGACGGCTTGCGCAAGCAGCGTCTGGACACGCCCTATATTCGTGAGAACGGCAAACTGCGTAAAGCAAGCTGGCCCGAAGCGCTGAACGCTGCGGCCGCCGCGATGAAAGGCAAGAAACTGGCCGGTCTGGTCGGTGATCTGGCCCCGGTCGAGGCTGCCTTTGCCCTGAAACAACTGATCGAAGGGCAGGGCGGTGTTGTTGAATGCCGCACTGATGGTGCCAAGCTGCCTACTGGCAACCGGTCTGCCTATGTCGGGACGGCCACCATCGAGGATATTGATGACGCCCAGATGATCATGCTGATCGGCACCAACCCGCGTGATGAGGCGCCGGTGCTGAATGCCCGTATCCGCAAGGCATGGCTGAAGGGGGCAAAGGTGGCCCGGATCGGCGAACTCGTTGATCTGACCTATGATGTTATCGACATTGGTACGGATCGCGCAGCGCTCGAAAACCTGGCAAATCAGGATCATTCCGACAAGCATGGCGTACGCGGTGTGATGATCGTGGGGCAAGGTGCGTTGAACGAGGCCGATGGCGAAGCGGTGCTGAGCCTGGCGATGAAGGCGGCAGAGGCCGCGCAATCTAAACTGATGATCCTGCACACTGCCGCCGGTCGTGTGGGTGCGATGGATGTGGGTGCCGTGGCCGAGGGTGGCATGGACGCGGTCAAGGATGCAGAGGTGATTTATAACCTTGGCGCTGACGAGGTGGATATCGCTCCCGGTCCGTTTGTGATCTATCAGGGCAGCCATGGTGACCGCGGCGCGCATCGTGCCGATATCATCCTGCCCGGTGCCTCCTATACGGAAGAAAACGGTCTGTTCGTGAATACCGAGGGCCGCCCGCAACTGGCCCTGCGCGCCAGTTTTCCGCCCGGTGAGGCCAAGGAAAACTGGGCGATCCTGCGGGCGCTCTCTGCCGAACTGGACGCGACACTGCCATTCGACAGCATGGCGCAGCTGCGTCAGGCGCTGGTCAAAGCCCATCCGCATCTGGGCAAGATTGACGAAGTGGCCGAAAACGAATGGCAGCCAATCCCGGTCAAGAAACCGGGCAAGGCTAACTTCCGCAATGCGATCAGCGACTTTTACCTGACCAACCCGATTGCGCGCGCCTCCAGCCTGATGGCAGAGCTAAGCGCGAATGCAAAAGCGCGGGCCAATGCCCCTATGGCAGCCGAATAAGGGGCGAATAGATGGTTGAATTCTTTACCAATACCAACCTTGGCATTGTGCTTGTCATTCTGGGGCAGTGTCTACTGGTGTTGATCCCGCTTTTGGTGGCTCTTGCATTCCTGATGTATGCGGACCGTAAAGTCTGGGCTGCTGTCCAGATCCGCAAAGGGCCGAACGTGGTGGGTGCCTTTGGTCTGCTGCAAAGCTTTGCCGATTTTCTCAAATACATCGTGAAAGAGATTGTCGTGCCTGCGGGGGCCGACAAGTTCGTGTTCTTCCTTGCCCCCATGATCGCCTTTGTACTGGCGGTGATTTCATGGGCGGTGATCCCGTTCAACGAAGGCTGGGTGCTTGCCGATATCAACGTGGCCATCCTGTATATCTTCGCCATTGGATCGCTTGAGGTTTATGGCGTGATCATGGGCGGTTGGGCCTCGAACTCCAAATATCCGTTCCTCGGCTCGCTGCGATCTGCGGCGCAGATGATTTCCTATGAGGTGTCGATCGGATTGATCATCATCGGCGTGATCATTTCGACCGGGTCCATGAACCTGAGCGATATCGTCAGCGCGCAGGACGGCAATGGAGGGCTGTTCAGCTGGTACTGGGTCGCGCATTTCCCGATGCTGTTCCTGTTCTTTATCAGCGCCCTGGCCGAAACCAACCGGCCCCCGTTTGACCTGCCTGAGGCGGAATCGGAACTGGTGGCGGGCTATCAGGTAGAATATTCATCGACCCCGTTCCTGCTGTTCATGATTGGCGAATTGATGGCCGTGGTGCTGATGTGCGCCCTGGTGTCGCTGCTGTTCCTGGGTGGCTGGCTGTCGCCGGTGCCGTTCTTGCCCGACGGGATTTTCTGGATGATCCTGAAGATGGCGATGTGTTTCTTCATGTTCGCTATGGTCAAGGCGATCACACCCCGCTACCGCTATGACCAGCTGATGCGGATCGGCTGGAAAGTGTTCCTGCCGCTGTCGCTGGCCTGGGTGGTGATCGTGGCGTTCCTTGCAAAGTACGAAGTGCTTGGCGGGTTCTGGGCGCGCTGGACGATGGGGGCGTGATGCTTGTTCGGGCGGCGATATCAGTTCTCGCGATTGGTTTTGCGTCAAATGCGTTGGCGCAAGCATCTGCTGCTGGCACGCCTAGCTCGAACGCGATGGCTGACGCAGTGTGGTTCTACATCGCCGATACTTGCCCTGTGGCAACCACCGCAGACACGAGCATTCATTTGGTCTTACAAGGTATGTTGGATTCTTCGTTCGAAGATGACGCTTCGCCTTTGCGGACCCTACTGGAAGTGCGAGGCAGGAACGTTGCGGCCCAGTCGATGTCTGATCTTGATAAGCGCGTGATGGGCATCGTGCTGATGGGGGCTTATGGCCTTAGCGAACTGCTGAAGTATATGAACGCGGTGAATGATGAAACACTAATGGCAAAACCGGGCTATCTTGCCTCCGAAGCGGCGATGCTTCGAAGCGCTGATGTTTCGTTACAACTTATGGAGTGTTTATGGCCCTCGGCGGACGAGGTTTTAGAGCCGCGGATGTCCTCTGGTTGGGGTGCGCATGGGCAGCAAATGTGGATTGAGGTTGCTAAGTCTGTCTACGCTGCGAATTGCAAAATAGACTTCCTCACCCTAGCCAGATCCTACGTTGAGGCCGACTTTGTGGCAGTTCCACCTGCTGATCGTAAAGAGTTCGTCGCCGGCCTTATGAAACAGCACGAGGACTACCTCGAAGCCGAAGAAATTGCAGAGAAATGCGAGGATTTTAGCTGATATGACCCAAATCGACTACACCCGTGCCACCAAGTACTTTCTTTTGCAGGATTTCTGGTCTGCCTTCCGGCTGACCATGAAATACTTCTTTTCGCCCAAGGCGACACTGAACTATCCCCATGAAAAGGGACCGCTTAGCCCCCGTTTCCGAGGCGAACATGCGTTGCGCCGCTATCCCAATGGCGAAGAGCGCTGTATCGCGTGCAAACTGTGCGAGGCGATCTGTCCGGCGCAGGCCATCACGATTGACGCGGAACCGCGCGATGATGGCAGCCGCCGCACCACCCGCTATGACATCGACATGACCAAATGCATCTATTGCGGTTTCTGCCAGGAGGCCTGCCCTGTGGATGCCATTGTCGAAGGCCCGAATTTCGAATTCAGTACCGAAACCAGGGAAGAGCTGTATTACGACAAGGCGAAACTGCTTGAAAACGGCGACCGTTGGGAGGCTGAGATTGCGCGCAATCTCGAACTCGACGCGCCGTATCGGTAAGGGACGCGAAGGATGGGTGCCTGGGGCGTAGGATCACTGGATAATGACGGCAGCCTGGATTGGCTGGCTGATTTTGGCGATATGGGGGCCGCAGCAGCCGTCGAGGTTTTGGCCGCGACCGATGAAAGTCTGGCTGATGGCTATATCGATTCCGATGTTGGCTGCGGTGTTGTTGTTCTTGCTGAATTGCTGGCAGCGTCGCGGGGCAAGCCCAATCCGGCGCTGAATGACCAGATTGGCGAGGCTCTGGCCCGCCACAAGGCCGACTTGCTGGCGATTGATGATCTGAAGCTGCGCACCACTAAGGCGTTGGACGCCGTCTTGTCCGATGCCGAGACGTCAGAGCTGTATGACCTGTGGGAAGAGTCGGGCGAATTCGATGCCTGGGCGGCACAGGTGCGCGAATTGCGCGCCCGATTGGAGGCCGCATGACGGACCAGAACCCTTTTGAAGCCATGATGAAAATGGGTCAGGACTGGGCGAAGGCGATGAATCCGGCGCTGGAATCCTTTACCCCCAAAGGGTTCGAGGCGCTTTTCCCGACCATGCCCAAGGACCTGATGGAAACCTTTATGGGCAAGGGGTTGAACCCAGAAGGGCTTGATGCCAAGACGCGCCTGCTGCTGACCCTTGCCGGGCTGACGGTACTGGGTGCGCAGGCCGAGGCGCAGATCAGGCTGACGGTCCGCCATCTGGTGGAAGCAGGGGCCACGAAACAGGAAATCGCCGAGACGATTGCCCAGATGGGCATGTTCGGCGGGGTGCCTGCCATGACCAAGGCCATGGAACTGGCCACCGAAGTGCTGGAAAAGGACGAGACGGAATGACAGTTTTCGCGTTCACCTTCTATCTGTTTGCGATCACCACCGTAGTGGGCGGGCTGTTTACGGTCGTCAGCCGCAACCCGGTGCATTCGGTTCTGTGGCTGATCCTGGCGTTTCTGTCATCGGCCGGGTTGTTCGTGACTCTGGGCGCCGAGTTTGTCGCGATGCTGCTGGTCATCGTCTATGTGGGCGCGGTTGCGGTGCTGTTCTTGTTCGTGGTGATGATGCTGGACGTCGATTTCGCCGAACTGAAGGCCGAGATGACCAAATACCTGCCGCTGGCCCTGTTGATCGGTGTGGTGATCATTATGCAACTGGCCATCGCGTTCGGCGCATGGGGCTTTTCGGATGGGGTTGAGGGACGCATCGCAGCCCCCGCGGGTGATCTGGATAATACCGCCGCGTTGGGCCTGCTGATCTATGACAAGTATATCCTGCTGTTCCAACTGGCCGGTCTGATCCTGCTGGTCGCGATGATCGGGGCCATCGTGCTGACGCTGCGCCACCGGGTCGATATCAAGCGCCAGAACGTGCTTGAGCAGATGTATCGCGATCCGGCGAAGGCGATGGAGTTGCGCGACGTGAAGCCGGGGCAGGGGTTGTGATGGAAGATTTTTCGTTACGAGAAATCTTCCGGACTGAAGAAATTTTGCAGAATTTCTTCGTGATGAAGGCTGAAGGAAGTGCCAATGATCGGACTTGAACATTATCTGACGGTGGCCGCAGCAGTGATCGTCACGTCTTCATCATCTCTTGCAGCCGATGATCTGCAGACTGGTTCATGCATTGGATATGATCAAAACTTCGAGCGGCGACTGAGCTTGGCGTTGACCGACTCAATGCTGATACACGAGTGCGGTGGTGCAACATGGTCTGTCCTCGAATGCGGATCACGAGATCGTGTCGAAGTCCAATTCGGCAGTTATCACTCTGAGGATGTCCAACACAGGGTTGAGGACCTAAGAGATCAAATTCTTGCCATTAGTGACAATGCGAGCCTGGAGCAGGTCACCCAAGCGATCTTAAGCACAGGTTGGGTAGCGGATGCGCACACATGGGGTGACGGGTTTCTTGATTGTTCGAGCCTGTGCCACAGCGCGTCTCAAGAAGGATGCGCACAATGATCGGACTTGAACATTATCTGACGGTGGCTGCGGCCCTGTTTGTCATTGGCATCTTCGGTCTGTTCCTGAACCGCAAGAACGTCATCATCCTGCTGATGAGCATTGAATTGATGCTGCTGGCGGTGAATATCAACCTTGTCGCGTTCTCCAGCTATCTGGGTGATCTGGTGGGGCAGGTGTTCACCCTGTTTGTGCTGACCGTTGCTGCCGCCGAGGCCGCGATTGGTCTGGCCATTCTTGTCTGTTTCTTCCGCAACCGCGGGACCATCGACGTTGAAGACGTCAACGTGATGAAGGGCTGACGCGTTGCAGGTTTCCAGCACATTAGTTGGTATGTCCAAGCGTGGACTAGCCTTCGGCCTCGCAGGGGTGTTTTCGGCCTGCACCGTTGCTCCAGAGGAATGTGCAAAGGCGGATAATCACTTCTTCGACGCACCGCCAGAAGACCTTGGGAACGGTCTTGTTCTGAACAAGTCAGGCAGTTCCCATGGTAATTCTCGCTATCGCGTGGCCTCCAGTTTTCGATCGGTTGTTGACTGTGAAACAGGTATCGCGTCGACGTTTGTTTTGTTGGATGTCTTTGAAAAAACCGAAAGGGTCGATGGCCGGCCATATGCTACGTCGTTCAGTTCTGATGGTCCTTCAATCGATGCTGGCGAGGCTGGAAAGGAATTTGAGGCTTTCCTTGATGCAGGTGGCTACACCAGCTTAGCCGAAGTTAAAGCTAAGGCAGAAGAGCTTGGGATTGTGGTGAGAGAGCGGATAAGTGAACAAGAAGACTGCGGATGTGCTGTTTTCTATCCGGGAATGCTGGGCGACAAAGAGCCGGCACAGGAGCGGAATGCTTAGGATGAGCAGGGAGTACGAATAAATTATGGAAACCATCATCCTTTTTGCCCCGCTGGTCGGTGCCATCCTGTGCGGGTTTGGCTGGAAACTGATTGGTGAAACGGCGGCCCAGTGGGTGTCGACCAGCCTGTTGTTTCTGGCGGCGATCCTGTCCTGGGTGGTGTTTCTGACCTTTGATGCGGGCGCCCATCCCAATGGTGGTTATACTGTGCCGATCCTGCGTTGGATCGAAAGCGGGACGCTGGCAACCGATTGGGCGATCCGGATGGATCGGCTGACCGCGGTCATGCTGATCGTGATCACGACTGTTTCGGCGCTCGTCCATCTGTATTCGTTCGGCTACATGGCCCATGACGACAATTTTCGCGAAGGCGAAAGCTATCGCCCCCGGTTCTTTGCCTATCTGTCGTTCTTTACCTTTGCGATGCTGATGCTGGTGACCGCCGATAACCTGGTCCAGATGTTCTTTGGCTGGGAAGGGGTGGGTGTCGCGTCCTATCTGCTGATCGGGTTCTATTACCGCAAACCCACGGCCAATGCGGCCGCGATCAAGGCGTTTGTGGTCAACCGTGTGGGCGACTTTGGTTTCGCCCTTGGCATTTTCGCGCTGTATATGGTGACCGACAGTATCCGGTTCGAGGATATCTTTGCCGAGATCCCGAACCTGCAGGGCCAGACCATCACGTTCCTGTGGGCGGAGTGGGACACGCTGAACCTGATTGCGGTTCTGCTGTTTATCGGCGCGATGGGGAAATCGGCGCAGTTGTTCCTGCACACATGGCTACCGGATGCCATGGAAGGCCCGACCCCGGTGTCGGCCCTGATCCATGCCGCGACCATGGTGACCGCCGGTGTGTTCCTTGTCTGCCGCATGTCGCCGCTGATGGAATATGCCCCGGCCGCAACTGATTTCATCGTGTTCCTGGGCGCCACGACTGCCTTCTTTGCCGCGACTGTTGGTCTGGTGCAGAACGATATCAAGCGCGTGATCGCCTATTCGACATGTTCGCAGCTGGGTTACATGTTCGTCGCTGCTGGTCTGGGTGTGTATTCGGTGGCGATGTTCCATCTGCTGACACATGCGTTTTTCAAGGCGATGCTGTTCCTTGGTGCCGGGTCTGTCATTCACGCGATGCATCACGAGCAGGACATGCGGAACTATGGCGGGTTGCGCCACAAGATCCCCAAGACGTTCTGGATGATGATGATCGGGACGCTGGCGATCACGGGTGTTGGTATCCCGCTGCTTTATATCGGGTTCCCGATTGGGTTTGCCGGGTTCGTGTCCAAGGATGCGATCATCGAGAGCGCCTATGCAGGTACGGCGGGTGGCTATGCCTTCTGGATGCTGGTTGTGGCGGCGTTGATGACCAGTTTCTACAGCTGGCGTCTGATGTTCATGACCTTTTACGGTACACCGCGCGGTGATGCCCATACGCATGAACACGCACATGAAGCCCCGAATTCGATGCTGGTGCCGCTTTATATATTGGCGATTGGTGCGGTGTTCAGCGGGATGGTCTGGTACGGGTCGTTCTTTGGATCCAACGACAAGGTCGGCAAGTTCTTTGGCGTGCCTTATGCCGAAGCGTCCGAGCATGGCGACGAGGCGGCACATGGTGATGACGCAGCCCATGGTGAGGACTCCAAGGAAGAAAAGCACCATTACAATCTGGTCGGCGCACCGGGTGAGGGGGCCATTCATAACAGCCCTGATAACCATGTCCTGAACGAGGCGCACGAGGTGCCGATCTGGGTCAAGCTGGCCCCGTTCGTGGCGATGCTGACCGGTCTGGCGCTGGCCTATCAGATGTATATCCGCCGTCCTGATCTGCCCGGCAAACTGGCCGAGCAGCAGGCGCCGCTTTACAACTTCTTGCTGAACAAATGGTACTTCGACGAGATCTACGATTTCATCTTTGTCAGACCTGCCGTGGCGCTGGGCCGGGTCCTGTGGAAACAGGGTGACACAAAGACAATCGACGGGGGCATCAACGGGCTGGCCATGGGGATCATTCCATTCTTCACACGGCTCGCAGGCCGGGCGCAGTCGGGCTACGTCTTCACATACGCCTTTGCCATGGTACTGGGAATAGCGGTGTTGCTGACCTGGGTCACACTGACCGGGGGGGCAAACTGATGGGTAACATCCTTTCCCTCACAACTTTTTTGCCCCTGCTGGGGGCGATTATTCTGGCGTTGTTTCTGCGCGGTGACGACGCTGCCGCACAGCGCAATGCCAAATGGGTTGCACTGCTCACCACGGTAACGACATTTATCGCATCGATGTTCATCATCTGGAATTTTGATCCGGACAATACCGGTTTCCAGATGGTCGAAGAGCGGGAATGGCTGCTGGGGCTGCAGTACAAGATGGGTGTCGATGGTATTTCGATCCTGTTTGTGATGCTGACCACTTTCCTGATGCCGCTGGTGATCGCCGCCTGTTGGGACGTGAACACCCGCGTCAAGGAATACATGATCGCCTTCCTGATCCTTGAGACATTGATGCTGGGCGTGTTCCTCGCCCTTGACCTGGTGCTGTTCTACCTGTTCTTCGAGGCCGGTCTGATCCCGATGTTCCTGATCATCGGTATCTGGGGCGGGAAGAACCGCATCTATGCCAGCTTCAAATTCTTCCTTTATACCTTCCTCGGCTCCGTGCTGATGCTGGTGGCCATGGTGGCGATGTTCGCCGATGCCGGCACCACGGATATTCCAACGTTGATGACCCACACATTCGGCACCGAGAATTTCAGCATTCTGGGTGTGCAGATCGTGGGTGGGATGCAGACGCTGCTGTGGTTGGCATTCTTTGCCAGCTTTGCCGTTAAGATGCCGATGTGGCCGGTTCATACGTGGTTGCCGGACGCACACGTGCAGGCGCCCACGGCCGGGTCCGTGGTTCTGGCTGCGATCCTGCTGAAGATGGGGGGGTACGGTTTCCTGCGTTTCAGCCTGCCGATGTTTCCAGTCGGGTCAGAAGTGATGGGCCCGCTGGTGCTGTGGCTGTCGGCGATCGCGATTGTCTATACCTCGCTTGTCGCACTTGTGCAGGAAGACATGAAAAAGCTGATTGCCTATTCGTCGGTTGCCCATATGGGTTACGTGACCATGGGGATCTTTGCGGTGAACCAACAGGGGATTGATGGTGCGATCTTCCAGATGATCAGCCACGGCTTTATCTCTGGCGCGCTGTTCCTGTGTGTCGGTGTGATCTATGATCGGATGCATACGCGCGAGATTGATGCCTATGGCGGTCTGGTCAATCGGATGCCGGCCTACGCGCTGATTTTCATGTTCTTCACGATGGCCAATGTCGGCCTGCCAGGGACGTCCGGGTTTATCGGTGAATTCCTGACGCTTGTGGGGATTTTCCAGGTCAATACCTGGGTCGCCGTGGTCGCGACATCCGGTGTGATCCTGTCGGCGGCTTACGCGCTGTGGCTTTATCGCCGGGTGGTGATGGGCGATCTGATCAAGGAAAGCCTGAAGACCATCACCGATATGACCAAGCGCGAGCGGGTGATCTTTGCCCCGCTGGTCGCCATGACGCTGCTGCTGGGGGTCTACCCTGCGCTGGTCCTTGATATCATTGGCCCGAGCGTGAATGCGTTGGTCGGCAATTATGAAACGGCGCTGGCGACCTTTGAGGCCGCCACCCAGTTTGCTTCGAATTAAGGAACAGGCATATGATCTCTGCCGATATCCAAATCCTGATGCCTGAAATCGTGCTGGCGGTGTATGCCATGGCGGCCCTGATCGGGGCTGTCTACACGACCAAGGACGGTATGGCGCCGCTGCTGACATGGGCCACATCAGGGCTGTTTGTGCTGCTGGCGGTGTGGATCGGGATTAACGGGCAAGGGACGAGTATCGCCTTTGGCGGTATGTTCGTCGATGACGGGTTTGCCCGGTTCGCGAAGATCACGATCCTTTTGTCCGCCGCCGCGGTCCTGCTGATGTCAGAGGCATATATGCAGCGCCGTGGCCTGCTCAGGTTCGAATATCCGCTGCTGGTCGCGTTGGCGGTTGTTGGCATGATGGTGATGGTCAGTGCGGGAGACCTGATGGCGCTTTATATGGGCCTCGAACTGCAATCGCTGTCGCTGTATGTCGTGGCTGCATTGCGCCGGGATAGCGTGAAATCGACCGAGGCGGGGCTGAAGTATTTCGTCCTCGGTGCGCTGTCGTCGGGTCTGCTGCTTTATGGTGCGTCGCTGACCTACGGCTTTGCCGGCACGACGCTGTTCTCAGGCATCATTGAAGCAACAGCTGACGAACCCTCGCTTGGGCTGCTGTTCGGCCTTGTCTTCCTGCTGGCAGGCTTTGCCTTCAAGGTCTCTGCTGCACCGTTCCATATGTGGACGCCGGACGTGTATGAAGGCTCGCCCACACCTGTGACAGCCTTTTTCGCCACAGCCCCCAAAGTTGCGGCCATGGCGCTGTTTGCCCGTGTAGTGCATGACGCCTTTGGCGGGATTGTCGGGGACTGGCAGCAGATCGTGGCGTTCCTGTCCGTCGTCTCCATGTTTCTTGGCGCTGTCGCCGCCATTGGCCAGACTGACATCAAGCGCCTGATGGCCTATTCATCCATCGCCCATATGGGATTCGCGCTGATGGGCCTTGCCGCTGGCACTGCATTCGGCGTGCAGGCGATGCTGATCTATATGGCGATCTATGTGACGATGAATGTCGGCACCTTCGCCTTTATCCTTGGGATGGAGCGGGACGGGCGACCCGTCACCAACATCGACAGTTTGCGGATGTATTCAAAGCGTCAGCCCTTGCGTGCGCTGGCGATGCTGGTGCTGCTGTTCAGCCTTGCCGGTGTGCCGCCGATGGTCGGGTTCTTTGGCAAGTTTTATGTGCTGCGCGCCGCCTATGAAGGCGGGCTGGCCTGGCTTGCTGTCGCCGGTGTGATCGCGTCGGTCATCGGGGCCTTCTATTATCTGCGCATCGTCTACTACATGTATTTCGGCGAAGAGGGCGAGGCGCTGGACGGCAAGATGAACCCGGTGCTTTGGACATTCCTGATGGCCTCGGCCCTGATCATGGTCGTCGGGGTCGTGAACCTGTTCGGGATCGAACCCATGGCCGCAGCGGCGGCGGCGACGCTTGTCAACTAACGCCAACGCCCATGGGCATTGGCCCGAAGGCTATGGGCGGGTGGTGCTTGGCTCTGTTGACAGTACCATGGCCGAGGCTGCGCGGCGCGCGGGCGACATCATCAAGCCCACATGGATCATGGCGCGCACACAGACGGCGGCACGAGGACGGCGCGGGCGCCCGTGGGTCGTGCCCCCCGGCAACCTGAGCGCGACATTGATCTTCAACCCTGGCTGTACGGCGGCAGAGGCGGCCAAGCGATCCTTTCTTGCCGCCAATGCGCTGTATCAGGCGCTGGCGATCTACGTACCTGCCGAAAAGCTTAGCCTGAAATGGCCCAATGATGTGTTACTGGCCGGCGGCAAGGTCGCCGGAATTCTTTTGGAAAGCAGCGGGCAGGGGCCCTTTATCGATTGGCTTTCTATCGGGATCGGTGTGAACCTCAAACATACGCCTGAAGGTGTGACCGACGCCAGTTTCCCCCCGACCAGCCTGATGGCGGCAGGTGGATGGGAAGTAGACGCGGAGGATTTCCTTGCCACGCTGGCAGACGCCTATGCGACACAGGAGGACAAGTTGCGTCATTTCGGGTTCACCCGCATCCGCGACGACTGGCTGGCAAATGCCGCACGTCTGGGCGAGGTGATCACCGCCTGCACCGGGCGCGAGGACGTAACAGGTATCTTCGACAGTATCGATCAGGATGGCAATCTGGTGCTGATTACCGGCACCGGCCCGCGCGCGATCCCGGCGGCGGATGTGTTTTTCTAAGGGAGGCGGGCCCATGCTTCTGGCCATTGATTGCGGCAACACCAACACCGTGTTTTCCATCTGGGACGGTGAACAGTTCATCGCCACTTGGCGGGCCAGCACCGAATGGCAGCGCACGGCGGATCAGTATTATGTCTGGCTCTCCACGCTGATGCGGTTCCAGAACCTGGATGTCCATATTGATGAGATCATCATCAGCTCGACCGTGCCGCGTGTCGTGTTCAATCTGCGGGTCTTTGCGGACCGCTACTACAATTGCAGGCCTCTGGTGGTGGGCAAGCCTGATTGCTTGCTGCCCCAGAACCCGCGTGTCGATGAAGGCACACAGGTGGGTCCGGACCGTCTGGTTAATGCCGCCGGTGCGTATGCCCGGCATGGCGGTGACCTGATCGTCGTGGATTTTGGAACGGCCACCACCTTTGATGTGGTGGCGAGTGACGGCGCCTATGTTGGCGGGGTCATCGCCCCCGGCGTGAACCTGTCGCTTGAGGCGCTGCACAATGCCGCCGCCGCCTTGCCGCATGTGGACATCACCAAGCCGCAAAAGGTGATCGGCACCAATACGGTCGAATGCATGCAGTCGGGTGTCTTTTGGGGTTACATCGGGCTGGTGCGTGAGATATGCGCGCGGATCAAGGCCGAACGTGGCGTGCCGATGCAGGTGATCTCAACCGGGGGGCTGGCCCCTCTGTTTCAGCAAAGCGAAGCGCTTTTCGATGCGTTCGAGGACGATCTGACGATCCACGGCCTGACCGTGATCCATAAGTATAACAAGGACAATGCATGACTGACCGCCTGATCTATCTGCCCCTCGGGGGCGCCGGCGAGATCGGCATGAACGCCTATGT
Organism: Yoonia sp. SDW83-1; assembly: GCF_046762885.1. NCBI lineage: Bacteria > Pseudomonadati > Pseudomonadota > Alphaproteobacteria > Rhodobacterales > Paracoccaceae > Yoonia > Yoonia sp. SDW83-1. The sequence goes on along the minus strand of NZ_JBKQXO010000003.1, from coordinate 268,161 downwards.
CTATGGCTATGGGCCGCAAGGCAAGGAACGGCTGATCGTGGTTGATCTGGGCGTGACTTTCCCGGATATGGACGGCACGCCGGGGGTGGACCTGATCCTGCCCGATATTGCCTGGCTGGAGGCGCGGAAAGAGCGCATAGACGGCATCTTCATCACCCACGCGCATGAGGATCATGTGGGGGCCATCGGTCACTATTGGGAACGGCTCGGCGCACCTGTCTATGCCCGCCGCTTTACCGCCAATATCGCCCGGCGCAAGCTGGACGAACATGGCCATCCTGAAAGCGTGGTGAAGGTGGTTGAGCCTTATCCGCATGTGATAAGCTGCGGACCGTTCAAGGTGTCTTACCTGCCCATCAGCCACTCGATCCCTGAAAGCGCTGGTCTGCTGATCGACAGCCCAGATGGACGCGTGCTGCATTCGGGTGATTTCAAGATCGATGAGACGCCGGTGGTCGGCGACCCGTGGGATCAGGCGCTGTGGGAAGAAGTTTCAAAAGACGGGGTCAAGGCGCTGGTCTGTGATAGCACCAACGTGTTTTCAGATGCCCCGGGGCGGTCAGAAGCCTCTATCGGGCCGACGATCACCGAACTGATGCAGGACGCGACGGGTATGGTCGTTGCGACCACGTTTGCATCCAACATCGCGCGGTTGAAAACGCTGGCGGTTGCCGCGAAGGCCGCCGGGCGATCCGTCTGTCTGCTGGGCCGGGCCATGCGCAGGATGGTCGAGGCGGCGACCGAAGAGGGGATATTGGACGGTTTCCCCGGCACGGTCAGCCCGGAGGATGCGCTGGGTATTCCCCGCGAAAACCTGATGCTGTTGGTCACTGGCTCACAAGGCGAACGGCGCGCCGCATCCGCCCAACTGGCGCAGGGCAAGTATCTGGGGCTGTCATTGAAGGAAGGGGACACGTTCCTTTTCTCTTCCAAAACCATCCCCGGCAATGAACGCGGCGTGATCCGGATCATGAACCAATTGTCCGAACTGGGTGTGGACGTGATCGACGATGCGGGCGGCAAATACCATGTGTCCGGCCATGCCAATCGGCCTGATCTTGAGCGGCTGCACCAAATCGTGAAACCGCAAATCCTGATTCCCATGCATGGCGAACACCGGCACCTGCGCGAGCATGTGAAGGTCGGGAATGCAGGCGGGCTGACGGGGATCGTCGCGGTCAACGGCATGATGATCGACCTGTCGGGCAATCAACCCACGGTGGCCGAGTATATCGACACCGGCCGGACCTATCTGGACGGCACGGTACAGATCGGCGCGCTGGACGGTGTGGTGCGCAACCGCATCCGCATGGCGCTGAACGGGCATATGATTGTGACCCTGATCATCGACGAAAACGACGAACCGCTGGGGGATCCCTGGGTTGAGATTTCCGGCCTGCCGGAGATGGGGCGCAACAATGCGGCCCTGGTCGAGGTGGTCGAGGAAGACCTGAGCCAGTTCCTGAACCGCGCCAATGCCAAGACGCTGCGGGATGATGACAAGCTGGAGAAAGAGCTGCGGAGCATCGCGCGGAAGTCAGCGCAAGGCGAGATCGGGAAGAAGCCGGAGGTAACAGTGATTGTTAGCAGGTTGGGGTAATTTTTTGGGCTGGCTGTCGGTTAATTTCTAGCAAACTATCTTTATAGAGCTGTTAAGTCGTTAGCAGCCATCATAATCGCGCGCGCCGCTAGCAGTAATTGTATATGTGCCGCCTCGTGGGCCGACATAGCAGCGCCGCGAGATCGTCGGTCGCGATACTGTTGTACGAACGGGCGCTCTGGCTGCTCTTGAAATTTGTCTCACACGCGTTCCCCATTCACAGGCCAGCCCGTCACCATCTCGATCGAGGTCATTGGGGTCACTCAGCGGTCCGCCAGAAGCTAAGAAGTATTTTTGCGCAGAAGCTGCGCTGCTGAAATCGTCGCAATTCCGTAGGTCTGTTCCCAAAGCTGTATTCGTAGGAGAGCGAGAATAGAGCGTGTTGCCGAAAGCGGATGACGTTCGTTGACCAATATATGAAGTTCCAAAACGCGTTTCACCTCGTTCTGCCAACTCGGCCTCAATAAATGCCAAGCGGAGTGGCGAAGGTGTCTGTCGGTGTTCGATCCACAAGGACGTAGTGCTTTGATTTTCAATACTCTGCGAGATGTCCTGAGACACTGTTGGCGAGCAGGCCACCAGAACGGGTGCAATAAAAAAGGCGAAAATTATGTATTTACTCATATACACCTTATGAGTGTATTTGATGCTTTAGTCCACAAATCGTCGGTGAGCGTGGGATCGAGATTATAAAAACGCCTGTATTGCAACGCTAGGGTATCGCCCTCCGGGGGGAGGTCGGGCGATGCCCGGGCAAGCCAGGCGGTGGTGGCAAGACGAAATGTGGGTCGGGATCTATCCCGACCGTTGTCAGACCTTCGCGCGTTCCTCAAAGCTCATCGCGATGAATGCGGGCGTATCCTCGCCCATGCCCACCACATCGGGCTCGTTCCGGCCGCGTCCGCGTCCGCCGCGTGACCGCTCTTGCCGGGGCTTTTCTTCGCGCCTCGGTTTGTCATCCCGCTGCGGTCTTTCATCCTGCGCGGGCTTTTCGACCGGTTTCGCCTCGAGTGCTTCACCCTCATCATCTTTTTTCCGGCGATTACGCGTCCGCTTTGGTTTTTCCTCGGTCTTGGTCTCTTCCTTGGCCGGTGCGCCCTTCATCGGGTTGTCCAAGCGCGGAATGCTTTCCTTGACCAGCCGTTCGACGTCATCAAGGTTTTTCTCGTCCCGTGGGATGCAGATCATGATCGCGGTGCCTGTCCGGCCCGCGCGACCTGTGCGCCCGATCCGGTGCACGTAGTCTTCGGCATGGCTGGGCACGTCGAAGTTGAACACATGAGTTACGGCGGGAATGTCGAGGCCGCGGGCGGCCACGTCTGAGGCTACAAGGAACCGCAGTTCATTGTCGCGGAACTTGTCCAGCGTGCGTGTCCGGTGCGACTGATCCAGATCGCCGTGGATCGCGGCGGCATCATAGCCGTATTTGTTCAGCGATTTGGCAACGATATCCACGTCAGACTTGCGGTTGCAGAAAATGATCGCGTTGGTGCAGGCCTCACCTTCGGCATCGATCAGGGCGCGGAGCAGGGCACGTTTTTCCGATGGCTCCTTGGGTTTTGCTGATCCTTTGAACATCACGACGCCCTGTTTGATGTTCACATTCGTCGTGGCCGCGCGCGCCACCTCGACCTTGGCAGGATTGGACAGGAACGTGTTGGTGATCCGCTCAATCTCGGGCGCCATGGTGGCGCTGAAAAACAGGGTCTGGCGGGTGAAGGGCGTGCGTTTGAAGATTTCCTCGATATCCGGGATGAAGCCCATGTCGAGCATCCGGTCGGCCTCATCCACCACCATGACCTTCACGTCGGTCAGGATCAGCTTGCCACGTTCGAGGTGATCCAACAGACGACCGGGGGTCGCGATCAGCACATCGACGCCCTTGTCGATGATCTTGTCCTGATCCTTGAAGCTTGTGCCGCCGATCAGCAACGCCTTGGAAAGCTTGGTGTATTTGGCGTATGTGTCGAAGTTTTCGGCCACCTGTGCGGCCAGTTCCCGTGTAGGCGCCAGCACCAGCGAGCGGGGCATCCGCGCGCGGGCACGGCCACGGCCCAGAAGGGTGATCATCGGTAGGGTGAAGGCGGCGGTCTTGCCGGTGCCGGTCTGGGCAATCCCCAGCACATCGCGCCCTTCGAGCGCGGGCGGGATGGCGCCATCTTGGATCGGGGTGGGGGTGTCGTAGCCGGTTTCAGCGACGGCCTTGAGAACCTTGGGATCAAGGTTCATGTCAGAGAATTTGGTCATATACGTCCTGTTTCTGCGGGTCGGTCCGCAAAGGTGAGAAGGACGCAAAGTTCCGCGCGTCCCGGGCATCAAGGGCCGGATTGGCCGTGGCTGCGGATAGCGGAATTGCTGCGCTGCGTCAAGGCGGCTGCCCCCGTAACGTCCCGTATCATCTGGCCTTTTCCGCCGCGCGGCGCATAAGGGCAAAGCGACGAAAGACGGTGCCGTCGTCGTTGTTCAGCGCCGTCAGCAGGTGCCGCGCCAATCGCCCCGTGGCAGGCGCATGTTTCGCGTCGCGCCACAGGGGGGCCAGCAGATGCGCCTCCAGATCGCCCTTGAGGACGGAAAAATCCTTCATCCCCATGGGCAGAGGGGCTTTGTTGCGGTCCTTGATCCTGAACGGTTCCTGCGGGGGTAGACCGGAAAAGGCCCGCTCCGCCTCGTAAATTTTCATCAGCGAAAACAGAATGTTGAAGGATTGGGCGAGCTTCCGGTCCGCCTCGTCCTGCCCGTGATCGGCGAAGGTGATGATCGCCGAGATCAACCAGCGGGTGGGCAGGTTGTCGAGCAGCCAATCCTCTTCCTCGGCCCAGAGCCGCAGGAACAGGGCAGGGGCGTGATCTGGATAGGTATGCTTGCGCAGATGCGAAATCAGCAGCCCATGCAGCAGGGCCAGTTCCGTGTGCCCCGCCAGTTCCCCCAGCAGCATATGCCGTTTCTTGGCAACCCGGCTGAGCCCGTCGGGGCGCGGGTTGATTTGCGGGGGCAGTGGCTGGGTGGCGAGCGCCTTGAAATCTACGTCTATCGGGGCCAGATCCTCGCCTGCGTCATGGGTCAGCAGCGACCGCCGTTTCTGGTATTGCGGCAGAAGGGTGCGGACCCCGCCGGGAAAGGTTTCATCATTCTTGGTCATCTGGCCCCTCTGCCGGTGATTGGCCCCAGTATCGGGGGCCGCGCCATCCCTTACAAGCCCGCCGTCGGGTGGATCATGGGGCGATAGGCTTGTGCCAGAACGGCGCGCGTCGGGGCGGGGGTCAGGACGGTTGCGATGCCTGTGCCCGGTCTGTCGATGGCAAGGTCATAGCCCGCTGGCGTGTAGGGGTGCAGATGTTGGTCAGAGACCAGATGTGGACGCCCGGCATGGTCAATCATCGTCCCGGTCGGCAGGTCAATCATGGGTGCCTGATGCACCCGCTGTATCCGGCTCCGGGGTATTACGCGGGCGGCATGAAGCACCTTGTCGATCTGCGGCGCCTTGGGGCGGGTTCCGGTATGGGTGGCCCAGGCATCGGCAAAGCGGTTATAGGCGTCACGCCGACAATAGCCACAAGGGCGGTGGCCTGCGGCAAAGGCCACAGCCTCGTCCAGAAAGAACAGCTCCGTCCATTTGCGGCCTGTCATCACCTGCCGCGTGCGCCCCTGCCAGTCCAGCGTGCAGCAAATCCACGCGTGATGCGACCAGCGCGCGGTGCCAAGGGTGCGGTTATCACGATGGATGATCCCGCGATTGCCGGTCAGCATGCCACGGGCGGGATCAGAGACAATCTCGCCCGTTGGCAGGACGCGGTTTTGGAGGGGCATTTCTTTTTGGACTACTGAGATGCAGTGAATGTGCTCAGCGTCTCTTCCACTGCAATAGTCGTCGGGGCTGTCACACCATCATCTTTCTGGAAAGTGCCGCTTACACGACCACGTATCTCTTCCGGAGTTGTCGCGCCATCAGATTGATAAAAGTCAGCGCCGATTGCCGCTCCAGACGTGTAAGTGGTACCATCGCTAACTCTGGTCAAAGTTCCATCGAGATCAGCAAACAAAGGGAATAGGTTGGAAGGCAAGTTCCGATCAATGTCGCCATTTTGTAGCGTAAGGGTGCCTGTGTAACTCTCGCTATCTGTATCCGAGAACCCGGTGGCATTTCCGGTAACTGTGCTTCCCGAAAAATTTGCGTTAACCGTCAAGTCACCGGTGTATGTAACGTTGCCCGCTCCACCTTCATTCAGGACGAAATTCAAGTCACCGGTATAAGTTGCAGAGCCACTAGTAGGAATTGACGGCCCAGGAACAAGCTGAAGACCACCGCTATCACCACCACTTGATCCACCACAAGCCGACAAAACCACACCCGACGCTCCGACTAAAATCACTTTCAATACAGTATTCATGTCAATTTACCCCCGTAAATATACCCACCTCATGTTGGCGAAGGTGAGGAGGCAATACAAGAGGGGCGTTGACGGGGTAGCGAAATTTGCCGCTCGACCTTACCCTGGGCTACTTAGTACCTGCTGGAACAACATACCGGGCACGACGCCTTCATATCGGCCGCGCCGGCCTTGCACGCGGAGCGGCAGGCCGGTGCGGGCGGCGGTTCGAAATGCGGCCTCGGTTAGGTGGATCACCCCCACCTCGGCCCTTTGGCAGCCGTCGATGCAATGGGTCAGCAACCGGTCATGCCGTTGATATTGCAGTCGGACATTGCCTGAATACATCGCCTCGACAATCGGGCCGTTCGGGATGCGGCGACGGATATTGGTCAGCACGCCATAGGCGCGCGTGCCGCCGCGTTCGATCATGACAGGGCGAACCACCATGTTCGCCTTGCGATCACGAAAAATCTCGTGTTCGGGCGTGTAGAATTCATTGAAGCCAGTCCAGTCGTCATACCGGCTGATGATATCCGCACCGGGTGTGCAGCCCGCAAGGCAGACAAGCAGAGAAAGGGCAAGAAACCGCATGCCACAGACTGGTGGTCGATTGGTTAATGAACCCTTACACCATCATCTCTTTCGTGGCTGTCAAGTTTACATCGGGATAGTCGCGCGCAACCCTGTCGATATCCCATTGCAGACGCGTCAGGTACACGGTGTCGCCGTCATTATCGGTGGCGATATGCTGTTTGTTGGCGGCGGCGAATTTTTCGACTGCGTCCTTGCTGCCGGATACCCAGCGGGCAGAGGTGAATTGTGACGGTTCAAACCGCACGGGCAGTCCGTATTCCATCTCGATCCGGGACGCCAGAACCTCGAATTGCAGCGCGCCGACGACGCCGACGATAAAGCCGGACCCGAATGTGGGCTTGAACACTTTGGCCGCCCCTTCCTCTGCAAATTGCATCAGCGCCTTTTCCAGATGCTTGGCCTTCATCGGGTCGCCCGCCCGGCAGGTTTGCAGCAGTTCCGGTGCGAAGGAGGGAATGCCGGTCACCCGGATCGCCTCGCCTTCGGTCAGCGTGTCGCCGATGCGCAATTGCCCGTGATTGGGGATGCCGATGATGTCGCCGGCCCAGGCTTCTTCTGCCAATTCCCGGTCGGCGGCCAGAAACAGCACCGGATTGGTGATCGCCATCTGCTTTTTCGACCGCACATGGGTCAGCTTCATGCCACGTTCGAAATGGCCCGAGGCGAGGCGCAGAAAGGCCACCCTGTCCCGGTGTTTGGGGTCCATATTGGCCTGCACTTTGAACACGAAACCGGCCACTTTGGGTTCTTCGGGGGCCACATTGCGCGGCTGTGCCGTTTGCACCTGCGGTTCCGGCCCGTAGGTGCCTATTCCGTCCATCAATTCCTTGACCCCGAAAGAGTTGATGGCCGAGCCGAACCAGATCGGTGTCATCGACCCGTTCAGCACCGCCTCATGGTCCAACGATGGCAGGAGTTCTTTGGCCATCTCGATCTCTTCGAGGAATTTCTCCAGCAGGTGAGCAGGCACATGTTCGGCCAGTTTCGGATCGTCCAGCCCGTTGATCTCAATGCTTTCGGCGATCTTGTTGCGGTCGGCGCGGTCCATCAGTTCCAGACGGTCGCGCAGAATGTCGTAGGTGCCGATGAAATCGCGCCCGACACCGATCGGCCAGGCGGCAGGGGTCACGTCAATCGCCAGATTTTCCTGAATTTCGTCAATGATCTCAAACGTATCGCGGCTTTCGCGGTCCATCTTGTTGCAGAAGGTCAGGATGGGCAGGTCGCGCAGGCGACAGACCTCGAACAGCTTTTGCGTCTGGCTTTCGACTCCCTTGGCCCCGTCAATCACCATGACGGCGGCATCGACGGCTGTCAGCGTCCGATAGGTGTCTTCCGAGAAATCAGAGTGGCCGGGTGTGTCGACCAGATTGAACCGGTATTTTTCGAAATCAAATGACATGGCCGAGGCGCTGACGGAGATCCCCCGGTCCTTTTCCATCTGCATGAAATCCGACCGCGTGCGCCGTGCCTCGCCCTTGGCGCGCACCTGTCCGGCCATCTGAATGGCGCCGCCGTAAAGCAGGAATTTCTCGGTCAGGGTCGTCTTGCCCGCGTCCGGGTGCGAGATGATCGCAAAGGTCCGGCGGCGGGCGATTTCGGGGGGCAGTGCGGGGCGATTTGTCATGTGGCACGCTTTATGCGGTTGGCAGGCAAAGGGCAATGCGGGGCGCGCTTAACCGAAGCTTTGGGTTTTGCTGATAGCATGAGGGCACAGGTCTGAAACCAGGGGCAGTGATGCGGGTCATGGTGATGGCCGCCCTGCTGCCGCTGATGGGCTGCGGCGGTGGTGGCGGTGGTGATAGCGGCGGCAGCGGGATTGATCCGCGCCTATCGCGCATTGATATCTACGAATCCCAACGCTTGCGCGTGCTGGGTGACCCGGGCGCGGGTGTTATGGGCATGCCCATGACCGAGGCGGGCAATATACCCGCAACCGGCACCGCCGATTTCACCGGATCGGTCACAATCCGGGCCGAGACGAGCCCGGCCACATCTGTCTTGGCGGGCGACGCGACAATCACCATGGATTTTGAAGGGGCCGAACCGGTCACAGGGACCTTTGGCAATTTCTTTGGCACCGGCCCTGATGGGGTGCTGCGGGACTATGGTGGAAGTGCGACCATCAGCGATGGTAGCATCGGCCCCGGCAATGAATGGTCGCTTGATTATTCAGGGGCGCTGACCGCGACTGGGCAGTCATTCATCCTCGACGGGACGGTGACCGGCGATTTTCTGGGCAACCCGGTTACGGCTGTCGCTGGGTCCGCGCTTGAAGCGCAGGTGAATTACAATGGGACGATCACTGACGCGGTGGTGACGGTGGTTGGTGAGGGAAGCCTGTCCGCGCCTTAACCTCCTGTTAAGCATATCGCCGGCAGCATGGATCGTATGGTCCGGACGTTTTTCATAGTCACATTTCTGGCGGCCTGCGGTGGCGGCGGTGATAGCAGCATAAGCACAGAAGCGCGGCTTGCTGCGTTCGATGATGCATTTGCCGACATCACGGCAGCGGGCGTAACACCTGTCAATCAACTGCCGGCAGAGGGCAGTATCAGCTATGTTGGCGACATGCGGCTAGGATTGCCGCTGGGCCCATCGGGTGCCGTCACGCCCTATCTTGGTCGCCTGCAGGCCACGGTGCATTTCGATGATAGCTTGACGCCGCTATCCGGGACGATCAGCGCGTTCGCAGGGTCGCAAGGGACGTTATCGGGAGAGTTGGAGATCTATGACGGATCGCTCAATCCCGGTGCAGACCCGGACGATGATTACCAATTCGCGGCGAAGCTGACCGGGCGTCTTTCAGATGGCCCGACTGAGTACGATCTGAGTGGTGATGTTGCCGGTGATTTCTATGGTCGAACGGCTGATGCGGTGGCCGGCGTGGCCTTTGGCACAATCTCTGACGGGTCAGAACTGGACCGATTTGACGGCACGTTCGCGGCAGTCAGCCCCTGAGTGAAGCGGGCATCTGCTTTGGCCATTTCTACCAGGCGTCCAACATGCATCAATGCCGGGTCGGTCACGCGCTGCTCTGCCACTGAACGCAAATTCATCAAACAGGATTCGGCCCAGACATCTTGCACTTTGATCACGCACGATTTTTCGAATTGCAGTTGCACATAATCGACAAACCCGCCGGCTTGCTGCGACACGCCTGCATTGCCGATCAAGGCAGCGGCTTGAACGGGGCGGTCCATTGATTGCAGGCACAGGCGTTGCGCCGGATGGGCTGACAAAGCATGACCCGACCGCTTGATTGTTACTGGTGCATTGGCCGCATGCGCGCGAAATGTCCGTTGTCCGACCCAGTTGACGGTTTGCGGGCCGTGATCGCGGGTCTTGATCCTGTCGCCGGTTTGCAGCGTTTCCACGGGCTGTGTCGATCCGTCAGCCATGGTGATCAGGGTGCCCGCGACAAATGAGGCCGCAGTCGCCTGCGCAAATCTGCGCGTCGGATTGCCTTGGTCGATATGGATCAGGCGGTAGGCCACGCCGGGCCTGATGGGATCAAGAGGGCAGAGATAGACCCGACCATGATTGTCGGTCAAAAGCAGCGCATCGCTGGTCCAGCCATCGGGGCACAGGAAGCGCAAACAGGCCTGAGCCTGTAACGCTGTGCCGCACGCCGCGACGACAAAACGGCCGGTGTCCGCAAGCATGGTCGTCGCCATTGCCCCGTGATCCAGCCTGTAGATGTCATCCAGAAACAGAGCATCCGGCAGGGCCAGAGCATCACCTGTCGCCACGCCATCAACGACGCGGAAACTATTGGCGCGGAACAGGTCCGTTTTCTGAGCGTGAGCAGACATGATGTGTGAGTGTACCGTCAAAACATAAATACCGAGCTAACCAGACACATAGCGGCCTTTTGCACCCTTATCGCGCATTGCTGCAGCATGTCAGCGATGTTAGGTGAAATTATGACCAAAAGGGGAGGCTGTGCCATGGATCTGGGCATCAAGGGAAAACGCGCACTGGTTTGTGCATCGTCAAAAGGGCTGGGGCGGGGCTGCGCCGAAGCATTGGCAGAGGCTGGGGTCAGTCTTGTTTTGAATGCCCGCGGGGCCGAGGCGCTGAATGCGACCGCCGATCAGATACGGTCCGCACATGGCGTTGATGTGGTGACCGTTGCGGCAGATGTCGCAACCGATGCAGGGCGAGCCGAATTGCTGGCCGCTGCAGAAGGTGTTGATATCCTGGTCAATAATGCAGGCGGGCCGCCCCCTGGTGTGTGGTCGGACTGGGACCGCGATGATTACATCGCCGCCTTGGACGCCAACATGCTGGCCCCGATCGCGCTGATGACGGCCTTGATGCCGGGCATGATTGATCGTGGCTGGGGCAGGGTGGTCAACATCACCTCTGGCTCGGTCAAGGCGCCCGTTCCGCAGCTGGGGCTTTCCAATTCCGCCCGCGCAGGCCTGACCGGTTTTGTGGCCGGAACCTCGCGGCAGGTCGCCCAGCATGGGGTGATCATCAACAACATGCTGCCCGGCATTCACGCCACTGATCGGGCCGATAGTTTGGATGCTGGTGTGGCCAAGGCGCAGGACATTGATATGGCCGCCGCCAAGGCACAGCGCGAGGCGACGATCCCCGCCCGCCGCTATGGCACGCCGGAGGAATTCGGGGCGATGTGCGCGTTCTTGTGTTCGCAGCATGCCGGGTTCATCGTGGGGCAGAACATCGTGCTGGATGGTGGTGCCATCAACGCCACGATCTGATGGCCGAGAAATTCAGCCTCAAGGATGATCTGTTCAACGCAGATACGGTAGGGCGGCTTGGCCAGCATTTTGAGGATGCAGGCGTGTTTATGGCTGCCCCTTTCGTGGCCGATGTCATGGCTGACATGCCGCCGTTGGAGTTGAAGGCGCGGATCAACCTGATCGCGGATGTGTTGGCGCGCTATCTGCCGGGGGATTTCGACGCTGCGGCAGACGCGATCCAGAGCGCACTGCCGCCACCGCTCGACCCGACGCTGCGCGACGATGATTTCGGCCATTTCATCTACGCACCGCTGGGCGTCTATGTGGAAAACCACGGGCTGCTGGGTCATCTAGACCGCAGCCTTGATCTGCTGGAGCAGATCACGCAGCGGTTTTCAATGGAGTTCTCGATCCGGGCCTTCCTCAACCATCATCAGGCGGCGACGTTGGAACGGATGCAGGACTGGATCACCCATGATCACTACCATGTGCGGCGGCTGGTCAGCGAAGGCACCCGGCCACGGTTGCCATGGGGGCAGAATGTGGGGCTGACACCTGCGGATACGCTGCCGCTGCTGGACCGGCTTCATGGTGACCCGACGCGGTTTGTCACCCGGTCGGTGGCCAATCATCTGAATGATATCACAAAGTTTGATCCTGATGCCGTAATCGCCCGCCTGTCGGCATGGCAAAAGACCGGGAAGCAGGCAGGCAAGGAGCTGGACTGGATGCGCCGCCACGCACTGCGCGGCCTGATCAAAGCCGGACATAGTGGGGCCATGGTGCATCTTGGGTATCGTCCCGATATCGCGGTTGATGTGTCGCAGTTCAGCATCACGCCGAACACGGTTGTGCGGGGCGAAACCGCTGAGATCAGCGTCACGCTGACCACGCGGCAGGATGCCCCTATGATCGTCGATTACATCGTTGATTTCGTGAAATCGAATGGCAAGACTGCGCCAAAAGTATTCAAGATGAAGGTGTTGGAGGCCAAAGCCGACAAGTCTGTTACCCTGCGCAAGACCCATCGGTTCAAGGATGACGCGACCACCTTTACCCTGCATCCCGGTGCTCACCATCTGCATCTGCAGGTCAATGGTCGGATCGTGGCGGATGCGCCTTTTCATCTGACCTGACCTTGCCCATAAGCGCCGCAGTTGTTAGGTGCGCTATACCCAATTGTTTCAGTCAGGCATCGTTTTCCCTTCATGCAAACCCCCCGCCTCGAAATCAGAAATATCGTCAAGGATTTCGGCGGGCGCCGGGTGGTGGATGATGTGAGCCTGACGGTCATGCCCGGTCAGGTGACCTGCCTGCTTGGGCCATCGGGTTGTGGCAAGTCCACGACATTGCGGATCATCGCCGGGGTTGAAATGCAGAATACCGGCACGATTCATGTCGATGGTGAATTGGTCTGCGACACGATCTACCGGGTGCCGCCAGAAGGGCGATCAATCGGATTGATGTTTCAGGATTTTGCCTTGTTTCCGCATCTAACGGTGGGGCAGAACGTGGCGTTCGGGCTAAAGAAGCGTGACAGTGCGGCGCGGGTCAAGTCCTTGCTGGACAAGGTGGGGATGGCCCGGTTCATCGATGAATATCCGCATGAACTGTCAGGGGGTGAACAGCAGCGGGTGGCGTTGGCGCGGGCGCTCGCCCCCAAGCCGCGTATCATGCTGATGGATGAGCCGTTTTCCGGCCTTGATGACCGGCTGCGCGACGATATTCGGGATGAGACGCTGGAGATCCTCAAGAGCGAAGGTACGGCGGTTCTGCTGGTGACCCATGAGCCGGGCGAGGCGATGCGCATGGCCGATGAAATCGCGCTGATGCGCGATGGCCGGATCGTGCAGCGCGGTGCGCCGTACAATATCTATAATGCACCCAAGGATCTGAAATCAGCAGCTTTCTTTAGCGATATCAATGTGATCAATGGTAAAGTTGAAGGCGCTTTGACCGACACGCCTTTTGGTCAGTTCCTTGCCCCCGGCGTGCCGGATGGGACCGAGGTTGATATCGTCATCCGTCCCCAACATTTGAAAATTGACTTTGACCGGCAGGGGCGTGGGCCAAACCCGACGCCGCAAGACGGCACGCCCGCACGCGGCATCGTCCAGCGATCGCGGTTCATGGGCGCGCTCAGCCTGGTCGAGTTCAAGATGGATTTTGATGGGTCGATCCTGCGCGCTACGGTGCCGACCGTCTTTCTGCCGACACCGGGCACTCCACTGTGGATCATGTTCCGACGGGACCGGTGTTTTGTGTTCCCAAAAACGTAAAGAGTTTCAGGCGTTGCGATAGGCGGGCACGTGACTTGCCACCTTGCCAAACGTCCCGACCGCATAGCTGAGCATGGCGCTGATAAACAGCATCTCGCCCCCATCCTCGAGGATCAGGAAAACCCCGCCAAGCACGGTGTTGTCCGGCATCAGCCCATGCAAGACATCCAGCACAACAGCGCAGAAAATCACCCCACCAAAAAGCCACGCCATTGGTTTGACTTTGCGCCGCAGGCTCTGGTCAGCAGCCCGCCAGCCGATGTAAAGAAACACGGCGCCCACGGCCCCCAACAGTGCCCAGATTGCCAGTTCGCCAATCTGAAACGCCACGGGGCCGATCGTTTTGTGCAGGCTTGTCCATATGACCAAGATGGGCCCACCGCGCTCGTGTAGCAGCAGCATATCGTCGCCCAGCACCAGCAACAAAAACAGGCACATCATCAACAGCAACAGCAATCTGTCCTGCAGATAGGATCGGAATAATATGGCGATCAGCAGCAGCCATTTGAGATAGTTGAACATCTCACCCAGGCTCCAATCGCGGGCGACGTTGAACAGATCGGGCCAGACTGTCACACGGTCCATCACAATCATCAGCCCGAAACTGATGCTGATGGCGATCAAGGCCAGATCAATACTCAAAAAGACGATAAGCGTCCGCCGGTCAAAGTGACCCAAATCAGTAGGCGCTGCAGATGTCATCATTCAACCTCCGCGATATCTGTCGTCATCATGACGACTTGCGGTGGTCTTTCCCAGACGATCAATAAGCGCTGAGCGCTGCATTGCCTATGGATGGCCGAAAGCGCCGTTCAAACTGAGTTGGTGATGCGTGTCGGTGCGACCCGCGCCGCGCGGCTATTTCAGCCGTGCCGCGCGTCCGCCGCGCCGCTTGGTGATCTTGCCCGCCCGACCCGGCAGTTCGGCCATGACCGCCTGTCGCGCCTCTGGCGTCATCCGTGACCATGCGCCGATTTCATCAATGCTGCGCAGGCAGCCGGTGCATAGTCGGCTTTCCGGATGAACCACGCAAACCTTGATGCAAGGGCTTTCAATCTCGGCGCGTGCCCAGATGTGATCTGTGTTTTCTGGTTTTGTCACAATGTGCCCTTCATATGCGCCAGACGGTCCAGCATGCCTTGTAGGATATACCCTGCCGCCACATGATCAATGACCTCTCCGCGACGTTTTCGCGACGTATCCGCCTCAAGCAGGGCGCGTTCGGCGGCCACGGTCGACAAACGTTCATCCCAAAAGGTGATGGGCAGTGGCGTCAGTTTCTCCAGATTGCGGGCAAAGGCCCGGGTCGCCTGGCAGCGCGGCCCTTCGGACCCATCCATATTCATCGGCAATCCCAGCACCAATCCTTTGATCAACCGGGCCGTTGTCAATTCCAGCAGGGCGGCCGCATCCAGCCCAAATTTCTTGCGTTTGATGGTGGTCAGCGGCGTTGCAATCGACCGCATGCCGTCAGACACGGCCACGCCGATGGTGATGGTCCCCAGATCGAGCCCAGCGATCGCCCCGGAATCAGGAAGCTGTGCCGCAAAATCCTCGGCCGTGTCGCAGATCATTCCAGCACGCCCGCATCGCGCGCGGCATTGGTCAGTATTTCCATGCCGCGCATACTGCTGACAAAGACCTGCTGGGCTTCGTTCCAGACTGTGCGGGCGGCGTCCTGATCACCCAGTACGCCATAGGCCCGGATCAACCGTGCCCAATCTTCTGCCGGGCCGCCCTCGGTCGCCAGCCTGTTGGCAAGGCCAGCCACCATGCCCCCGATCATGGCCGCGCGGTCTTCGGGCGACATCTCGGATGCGGCATCCATGTCTTCAAAGGACGGGCCCCGTTCCTCTGGCAGCGCATATTCGACGCCTGCGCGAAATGCTGCATCCTCGATCTGGGCGCGGGCAGAGGCCACGTGAAACTGCCGGGCATCGCCGTTTTCCACGATCTCGCGCCAGATACGGTAAGCGAAATCAGGGCGATCCGTCTGGTTGTAAAGCGCGCCCAGATAATAGCGGGCCGCGATATTACCCTCGTCGCGGCCCAGCATATCGCGGATGAGCACCTCGGCCTCTGGCGACACAAACCCACCGGCAGCGACAACCATCAGGTCCAGCAAACGGCGGCTGTCATCCAGTGTGGCATCCGCGCCTTTCAACTCAATCACCTTGCGCTGTGCGACTGCCGCGTCCGCGTAGTTGCGCAATTCCGCCTCGTGAAACGCCAGCAACTCCCAGGCTTGCAGGTCATCGGGGCGGGTTGGGGCAATAACGCGAAGTTGTTCGATGGCCGTCAGATAGTCCTCTGGTGCGTCCAAGGGGGGCGGGGCCGGGGCGGCAGCCTCTAACGCGGCCTGCGCGGGGCGGTTGGCCCGCATTTCTGCACTTGCCTCCAGCCGGGCCTGCAAAGGCAAATCCCCGTAACCGGGGACGCCCAGCTGCAAGTAAATCCCAAAGCTCAGGCCTGCGACGATAACGGCTAAAATCAGGGAAAGCGCACGGGCAGGGCGGGCCTTGCCGGTAGGGGCGACCGCCGCCTTGTTGGCGGCCAGCAACCGGCGGGCCACTTCGGTGCGGGCGCGTTCAGCCTCATCGGCGGCAAGCAGGTCGCGGGCGACGTCGCGATCAATCTCGTCCAACTGGGCGCGATAGATGGCGATATCGGGATTATCCTCAGACAGCCTTGTCTGCCGCAACAGGGGGCCGACCACAATCGTGGCAACCCCAAGGGTCAGAACAGCACAGACAAGCCAGAAAATCATGAGGGTCCCGAAGTGAAGCGTCAAAGTGACATAACCATGCGGGGGTGGTGTGAAAACCCCCTGCGACGCAATAGCGTTTTCATCCCGCTAGTCCATGTCGTAAAACGAGGGGCAGACGCCGCTGGCAGTATCCACGTTCCCGGCCTATGGGTTCAAAAACGGGGCAGCCGGCCAGACCATTCAGGGATTCGCGCATGAAACGTTATTCCGCCTTTGCCATCGCCCGCGAGGCGCTGCGCCACCACACCGGGTGGGAACGGACCTGGGCCAAGCGCGAACCGAAGAAGAAATACGATGTGATCATCGTGGGCGCTGGCGGGCATGGGCTGGCAACAGCCCATTATCTGGGTAAGAATTTCGGGATCACCAATGTGGCGATCCTTGAAAAGGGTTGGCTGGGCGGGGGCAACACAGGCCGGAACACCACCATTATCCGCTCCAACTATCTGCAGGACCCCTCGGCGGCGATCTATGAGAAGTCCCGTAGCCTGTACGAGACCCTCAGCCAGGACCTG
Organism: Yoonia sp. SDW83-1; assembly: GCF_046762885.1. Taxonomy (NCBI): domain Bacteria; kingdom Pseudomonadati; phylum Pseudomonadota; class Alphaproteobacteria; order Rhodobacterales; family Paracoccaceae; genus Yoonia; species Yoonia sp. SDW83-1. Next base: position 251,324 of record NZ_JBKQXO010000003.1, on the reverse strand, counting down.
AATTACAACATCATGTTCAGTCCGCGCGGGGTGATCATGCTGGCCCAGACCCAGCACGAGGTGCGCGGCTACCAGCGCACCGCGCAGGCGAACGCGTTGCAAGGGGTCAAGACCGAATGGATCGGCCCGGATCGCGTCAAGGAGCTGTGCCCGATCATGAATATCGACGGGCCGCGTTATCCCGTCCTTGGCGGGCTTTGGCAGGAACGGGGCGGGACCGCCCGCCATGATGCGGTGGCTTGGGGTTATGCCCGTGCCTGCTCCGATATGGGCATGGATGTGATCCAACAGTGTGAGGTGACCGCCGTCCGGCAGGAGGGCGGCAAGATCGTGGGCGTGGATACGTCCAAAGGGCCGATTGATTGCGACAAGCTGGGGATGGTGGTTGCGGGCCATTCCGGGGTTCTGGCCAGGATGGCCGGTTTCCGGCTACCGATCGAAAGCGTAGCCTTGCAGGCGTTGGTGTCAGAGCCGATCAAACCTTGTATGGATGTAGTGGTGATGGCCAATACCGTGCATGGCTACATGTCCCAATCCGACAAGGGCGAGATGGTGATCGGTGGTGGTACAGACGGCTATAACAACTACACCCAGCGCGGGTCGTTTCATCATATCGAGGAAACTGTGCGTGCTCTGGTCGAGACGTTCCCAATGATTTCCCGGCTCAAGATGCTGCGGCAATGGGGCGGGATCGTTGATGTGACCGGCGACCGGTCCCCGATCCTGTCGAAAACCCCGGTTCAGGGTGTGTTCGTCAATTGCGGCTGGGGCACTGGCGGGTTCAAGGCGATCCCCGGATCAGGCTGGGCGATGGCCGAGCTGATGGCTAAGGGTGAGTCGCCGCTGACGGACGAATTCAGCATGTTCCGGTTCCGGGAAGGAAAATTCATCGACGAAAGCGTGGCCGCCGGGGTGGCGCATTGATGGCACCCCAATCGGCAGAGATTTCTGGTTTGGCGCTTTGGCGGCCTGAATGGACCTCAGTCCTTGGCGTCCCGACCCATGGGATCGTCATAGCGGGGATGGTCAAAGTGATCGAATTCATCGTCACTCATAACATCACCACGTGCCCATTCGATCATCATAAAGATGATGGCGGTCGACAGGATACCCCCTGCGATGATCAACAACAGTTCCATGGCCCCAAAATAACAATGCATTTTGTGAAATCGACCCCGGCAAAGGTTAGCCCATGGCAATCGGCGGATTTGGCCATGAATGGCCGAAATGAACGGGGGAATTCCGCCCATGTTTCTATTTTTGGCATATGTGTCTTTATGGGATCACCAGAAATGGAGGATCCACCATGGTTGACTACACACAATCGAAGACCAGCAGCACAGGCGGCATCGGTTTCATCGTTGCCGCAGTCATTGTCGTGCTGGTCCTGCTTTATGCGCTTTTTGCGGGCGGTTCTGTCGAAACGACAACCGATCCGGCTGCAGTTGGCGCGACTGAGACAGCACCTGTGCTTGAAGAAGCTGCACCGGTTGCACCTGCCGTTCCCGGCACAGAATAAAGCCACTCACTTTGGCCACTCAGAAGGCGGGCGCAGCAATGCGTCCGCCTTTGTCGTGCGCGGTGGAAATACCCCCAGAACAAAGGTCTGCCCATGCTGATCCTGCATTGCCCCTATTGCGGCGTCGACGCGGATGAAACCGATCTGTACGCCGGAGGCGAGGCGCATCTGAAGCGCCACGGCCCCGGATCATCGGACGCGCAGTTCGAGGATTATCTGTTCATGCGTGAAAACCCCAAGGGTGTGCATTTCGAACGCTGGCGGCATGTTTACGGCTGCGGCAAGTGGTTTCTGGCGGCCCGCTGCACCAATACGCTTGAGGTGTTCGGCACCTACAGCGCCCAGACCACCGAACCGCCGCAGGATATCAAGGATGCCATCAGCGCCAAACGGCCCGGTTGGACCTGGGGGAATTATTCATGAGTACCCGTCTGGCAGATCAGGGCCGTTTGGTGAACAAAAACAAGGCCGTATCGTTTACATTTAATGGCAAGCACTTGCAGGGGTTTGAAGGTGATACGCTCGCTTCGGCCTTGCTGGCCAATGACCAGATGCTGGTTGGCCGGTCGTTCAAGTATCATCGACCTCGCGGCGTTGTGGCCAGCGGGGCCGAAGAACCCAACGGTCTGGTCAACATGGGCAAGGGCGGCACGTTCGAGCCGAACCAGCGCATCACCACGACCGAATTGTTCGACGGGCTGACCGCTACGTCGCAAAACCACTGGCCCAGCCTGGAATTCGATGTCGGCGCGATTAATACGGCACTGTCCCGGTTCCTGCCGGCAGGGTTCTATTACAAGATGTTCATGTATCCGCGCCCGTTTTGGAAACATGTCTACGAGCCGTTCATTCGCCAGTCCGCCGGGCTAGGCAAGGCCCCCAAGGACCGCGATGCGGATACCTATGAGCATTTCAACGTGCATGTTGATGTTCTGGTGGTGGGTGGCGGTATTGCCGGGCTTGCCGCAGCGCAGGCGGCAGGTGAACGCGGTGCCCGTGTTCTGTTGGTTGAACAGACCGCCCATTGGGGTGGTCGGGCCGCTGTGGACAGCCCCGAGATTGATGGCCAGCCTGCGGCGGAATGGATCAAATTCACCGTCCAAGCCCTTGAAGAGATGGAAAATGTTGATATCCGTGCCCGTTGCATGGGGGCGGGGGTGTATGACCATGGTTATGCGCTGGCCTATGAGCGGCTGACCGATCATGCCCCCGACATGGACGGACCGCGCCACCGGTTGTGGCGCATCCGGGCGAAACAGATCGTGACCGCGACCGGGGCGATTGAGCGTCCTTTGTCGTTCGCCGGTAATGATATTCCCGGTGTTCTTCTGGCCTCTGCCGTGCGCGATTATGTGGTGAATTACGGGGTGTCGATTGGTGACCGGACCGTGGTTGTCACCAATAATGATGATGCCTATCGCACGGCGATCATGCTCAAGCAGGCGGGGCTGGATGTACCTGCCGTGGTCGATGCCCGTGCGCAGGCCGCTGGTCCGCTGATCGATCAGGCCCGCGAACTGGGTATTCGTGTGGAACTCGGTAAGGGGATCGCCTCGGTCAAGGGTGGCAAGCGCGTGACCGGTGTCGGTATCTGTACGCAGGCCGGTGAAGGTGCGGTGCTGGAAGAAATCGCGTGCGATTGCGTCGCGATGTCCGGTGGCTGGTCTCCCGTTGTGCATCTGTTGTCCCATTGCGGGGGCAAGCTGATCTGGGACGCAGATCAGGTGATGTTCCGCCCTGATCCCGAACGTGCGCCGACCGGTGAAAAGGGGCAGCCGTTTGTTGCGACTGCCGGTATCGCCAATGGGCATCTGTTCACGGCCGAGGTTGTGGGTGATGGCTGGGCCGCCGGGCGGGCCGCGGCCAAGGCGGCAGGTCATATGAAGAAGGGAGGACAGGCCCCGCTGGGTCACGACCTAGAAGAAGGGCCGATTTCGCCGGTCTGGCTGATGCCGCAAGGGGCTGGTCAGGCACTGCGGGCCAAGGCATGGCTGGATTTTCAGAACGATGTGAAGGTGTCCGACGTTCAACTGGCCGCGCAGGAAGGGTTCGAGAGCGTCGAACATGCCAAGCGCTATACCACGCTGGGCATGGCGACCGATCAGGGCAAGTTGAGCAATATCAACGGTTTGGCGGTACTGTCCAAATCGCTGAACGCTGATATCCCGGATGTAGGCACGACGACATTCCGCCCGCCCTATACGCCGATTTCGATGGGGGCGATTGCGGGTGCCGCACGTGGTCCGATCTTTCAGCCAGTGCGCAAGACGCCGATGTCGGATTGGCACAACACTAACGGGGCGGATAATGAACCAGTTGGACAGTGGCGCAGGCCTTATGCATATCTGCGCCCGGGCGAAAGTGTGGAAGAGGCGGTCAATCGCGAGGTGAAGAATACCCGCGAAAACCTTGGCCTGTTGGATGCGTCGACCCTTGGCAAGCTGATCGTGAAGGGGCCGGATGCGGGCAAGTTCCTCGACATGATGTATACCAACGTGATGTCCACGCTGCCCGTTGGCAAATGCCGCTATGGTCTGATGTGTTCCGAAAACGGGTTCTTGATGGATGACGGTGTCGTGGTGCGCATGGCCGAGGATACGTGGCTTTGCCACACCACCACCGGCGGGGCAGAGCGTATCCACGCCCATATGGAAGACTGGCTGCAATGCGAATGGTGGGACTGGAAGGTCTATGTCGCCAATGTGACCGAGCAATACGCGCAGATCGCGGTTGTGGGCCCGAATGCCCGCAAGGTGCTGCGCAAGCTGGAGGGCATGGATGTATCGGCCGAGGCGCTGCCGTTCATGCAATGGGCCGAAGGCAAGATCGGGGATTTCGACGCGCGGGTCTTCCGCATCTCGTTCTCGGGCGAGCTGAGTTATGAGATCGCCGTGCCAGCCGGGCAAGGGCAGGCGTTCTGGGATGCGCTGATGGCCGCGGGCGAAGAATTTGGCGTGATGCCCTATGGCACCGAATGCCTGCATATCCTGCGCGCCGAGAAGGGGTTCATCATGATCGGGGACGAGACCGATGGCACCGTCATCCCGCAGGATCTGAACCTTGAATGGGCGCTGTCGAAGAAGAAAGAGGATTATCTGGGCAAGCGCGCCCATGAACGCAGCCATATGGCCGATCCGAACCGCTGGAAACTGGTGGGGCTTGAGACGGTTGATGGCTCTGTCCTGCCTGACGGGGCCTATGCAATTGCTGACGGCACCAACGAGAACGGGCAGAAGAACACGCAAGGGCGCGTGACCTCGACCTATTATTCAGCCAACCTCGACCGCGGTATCGCCATGGGGCTGGTCCGCAATGGTCCGGATCGCATGGGCGAGGTGATCGCGTTCAACAAGGTCGATGGCACGACCATCGCCGCCAAGATCGTTGATCCGGTGTTTTACGACAAGGACGGGGAGAAGCAGAATGTCTGATGCTGTCAGCGCATTGCAGGGCAAACTGGCCCCCGGCGAAGTAACGGTCCGCGAGGCCGGGTTGCGCGGTATGATCACCCTGCGAGGCGATCTGTCGGATAAGGGGCTGCGGTCGGTCTGCAAATCCCTGACAGGAGTGGGCTTTCCTGAACAAGGCAAAGCAAATGTCGATGGTGAAAAGGGCCTGTGCTGGATGTCACCCGACGAAATGCTGTTGCTTATGCCTTATGGAGAGGTTGGCGATGCGGTGGTTGCCATCGATAAGGCGTTGAAAGGCAAACACTATCTGGCGGAAAACGTATCGGATGCCCGCGGGTTGATCCATGTCGAAGGTGCGTTCGCCCGCGAGGTGATGGCCAAGCTGGCGCCGGTCGATCTGCACCCCGACACGTTCGGGCCGGGTGATTTCCGGCGCACGCGGCTGGGGCAGGTGGCTGCCGCCTTCTGGATGCGGGATGAGGATACATTCGCGGTGATCTGTTTCCGGTCGGTGGCCGATTATGCGTTTGATCTGCTGACGGAAAGCGCGAAGGCGGGGGCAGTCGGACACTTTGTCGGACGTTGATGACCTAATCTGACACCGTGACCCATTGTGCGCGCCACGCGGGGCCGGATAATCGTCTGGCCAGTATTCGCGCTGATGGGTGATCAATCCGTCCTTTACCGTGTGAAACGTGATCGCCCGGGTGTTGATGGTGCCATCAGTGATCGCCACATCAGTGACCACGGTGTCACCTTCGGCCACGATGGCCTGTACATCAAACTGCCAGCGCCCGGCCGCCGGGTAGGCGGTGTTGATGGCGGCAAAGTCATTTCGACCTTTGATTTGTTCTTTCGATTGCGGCCAGAATCCTTGGAAATCCGGAGCCAGCCACAGACTTGCCGCCGCAAAATCATTTGTTGCCATAGCATCCCAGAATGCGCTGACAACGTCTTTTGGTGTCATCTGTTTAGCTCCTTGCTGGCCTTGACCTTAGGTCGCATTGTGACATGTATCACTTCATCCCGTCCTTAACTCAGAAAGATATGAGAAATGGCTTTTGAACTTCCCGATCTTCCCTATGCCCATGACGCGCTTGCCAGCAAAGGCATGTCCAAGGAAACGCTCGAATATCACCACGATCTGCACCACAACGCCTATGTGACCAATGGCAACAAGGCGATTGAAGGCACCGAGTGGGAGGGCAAATCTCTTGAAGAGATTATTGTCGGCACCTATGACAAGAACGCCGTCGCCCAGAACGGTATCTTCAACAATATCAGCCAGTTGTGGAACCATAATCAGTTCTGGGAAATGATGGGCCCCGGCGATTACGGCATGCCTGGTGAACTGGAAAAAGCGATCACCGAAAGCTTTGGTTCGGTCGACAAGTTCAAGGAAGATTTCAGCGCCGCCGGTGCCGGGCAATTCGGGTCCGGCTGGGCCTGGCTGGTCAAGGACAGCGATGGCAGCCTGAAGGTCACCAAGACCGAAAACGGCGTGAACCCGGTCTGCTTTGGCCAGACCGCCCTGCTGGGCTGCGATGTGTGGGAACATTCCTATTACATCGATTTCCGCAACAAGCGGCCTGCCTACCTGACCAACTTCCTTGATAATCTGGTGAACTGGGAAAACGTCGCATCCCGTATGTGACCTAGACGCCAATGTGTGATAAGGTCCGTCGCAGGGTGCGGCGGGCCTTTTTTTGTTGGGAACGGAACGCCGGTTTGCAGGTTCATATCTTGAATGAAAAACAAAACGGAGGGCGACCCGATGACAGACCGCGAACGTTCCAAAAATGCCAGCAAGGAAACCGAACAGGTGATTGACGCCGAAGGTGCCAACACGCGCGTGCCCGGTGCCCACGGCAAGAGTGCGGATTTCCACAATGGCGCCACCGGTGCCAGCATGGTTCGGGGCGATCACAAGGATATCGCGCCGACCGAAGGCACCGATGATGACTAAGCTGAAGGCAAAGACCTGGGTTCTGGTCGCCGATGGTGAAAAGGCGCTTTTCCTCGAAAACGAAACCGACCACGAAAATCCTCATCTGACTGTTGTGCGCAAAAAAGAGCAGGACAATCCGTCGGATTATGAACAATCCGCCAATCGCCCCGGCCGCATGAATGATGGCGGACCCGGCCACAAATCCGCGCTGGATGACACCGATTGGCACGAATTGGCCAAAGATCGGTTTGCGTCGGATCTGGCCGATCTGCTGTATGGACATGCCCACAAAGGCAATTTTGACGAAATCATTCTGGTTGCTGCCCCGTCGGTCCTGGGCGAGTTGCGCAGCCAGTTGCATCAGGAGGTCAGTGACAAGGTGACCGCCGAAATTCCCAAGACGCTGACCAACCATCCGCTGGATGAGATCGAGAAGATCGTGAAGGCCAGCCTGACCTGATTCATCCGTGGTGGACAAAGCACAAGGCCCGTGGGACATCTCGCGGGCCTTTTGTTGTGGAGAATGGACATGGTCGGGCCGACACTGACGGAGATTTCTGCCGCTGCCGCAGCACTTGAGGATGCCATTGTCCGAACACCCGTCCTGCCGCTGTCTGCCAGCCGGTGGGAACGGATCTTGCCTGATTGCGCCAGTGTCACTCTGAAACTGGAATTGTTCCAGCAAACCGGGTCATTCAAGGCGCGGGGTGCGTTGCTGGGTATCCGCAACCTGACCGACGATCAGCGCGCTGCAGGTGTTGTTGCGGCAAGTGGCGGGAACCATGCTTTGGCCGTGTCATGGGCGGCGCGACAGGTTGGAGTCGACGCGCTGATCACCATGCCCCGCGCGACCGACCCGGAACGGATTGCAGGATGCGAGGCGCTGGGCGCGACAGTGCAGCTTTACGATGACATGGCTGGTGCCTTTACGGCGATGAATGCAGCGGCGGAAGGTGGCCGGATCATGATGCACCCGTTTGAGGCCGCGCATATGATCCTGGGAGCGGCAACTTGTGGTCAGGAATATCAATCACAAACACCAGATATAGAAACGTTCGTTATTCCCGTTGGCGGTGGCGGTCTGATCAGCGGCATGGCGTGCGCCATCAAGCAAACGAACCCCATCGCACAGGTGATCGGCGTGGAGCCGTTTGGCGCGGACAGTATGTATCGCAGCCTTGAGGCGGGCATGCCTTTACGGTTGGAGCAGGTCGATACGATTGCCGACAGTCTGGGCTCGCCCTTGGCCATGCCGATGAGCTTTGGGATCGCAAAGGCGCATGTAGATCGCGTGGTGCGTATTAAAGATAGCGAGATGCAGCATGCCATGGCGCATTATCAGACCAATCTGCGGATCACCGCGGAACCGGCCTGTGCCGCGTCTCTGGCGGCGATCCTTGGCCCGCTGCGGGATGATCTGGCCGGGCGGCATGTTGGGATTATTGCATGTGGTTCGAACATTTCGCTCGCGCGCTATGCGGCGTTGATGGAAGCGTTATAGAACCTCTGTCAGTTTTGCCTCGAGCGCCACGACATCGGGCACGGTTGTCACGAAAGACAGAATGTCATCACCGGCAAAACCGCTGCGCACCACGTGATCCAACAAGTTCTTCAGCGGGTCCCAGAACCCATCGATATTCAGCAAAATAATGGGCTTGGCATGCAGCCCCAATTGCCGCCATGTCAGCGCCTCGAAAAACTCATCCAGTGATCCGGCCCCGCCGGGCAGCACCACAACCGAATCGGCGTTCATGAACATGACTTTCTTGCGTTCGTGCATCGTCTCGGTCACGACAAAACTGTCCAGATCGCGTTTGCCCACTTCCCAATCAAGCAGATGGGTGGGGATGACCCCAAAGGTTGCGCCGCCCTTGGCCTGCACCGCATTGGCGACCCGGCCCATCAGACCAACATCCCCCGCGCCGTAGACCAGCCGCCAGTTGTTACGGGCCAGCATATGGCCCGCCGCTTCTGCCGCAGCGGCATAGCTTGGATTATTGCCATCGCGCGAACCGCAGTAAACACATACAGATTTGATCATCGGGGCACCTTTCACGACGCGCTTGGCTTTGACCGGTCATAGCGGGGTTGCTATGCTGCCTCAACCGGATGTGTTGGGCATCGAAGCATCGCGGTTTATTGAAGGGGGCGGGCCTTGGCTGAGGAAACGAAATCGACTGCGGGGCGCATCGCCCTGGGGGCATTGGCGGCAGTCGTGATCGCTGTTGCCGTATTGGTTTTTCTGCCGCAAGAGCAGCCCGGGGAGAGCGTGACACAGGCTACTCCCGCACCTGCGGTCGACATCACGCCGTCGGATGCGACTGAAACGGCTGAGGCGCCTGCACCGCCGCCGCCCGCGCCGATGTTCGACACCTTTCGGGTCGAACCCGACGGCAGCATGGTCGTCGCGGGTCGGGCTGAGCCGGGGCAGGTGGTCGACATCATATTGTCAGGCGAGGCGATTGAACGGGTCACAGCCGATGCCTCTGGCAGTTTTGTCGCGTTGCCCCAAGCCGGCCCATCCGATCAGCCGCGGACCCTGACCTTGCTGGCTGATCCTGATGGTGCGGCCATCAGCTCCGAAACCAGCTATATCGTGGCCCCCATCGCCGGACCCGAGGTGCTGGTTGCCGATGCGCCGACGGCACCAGAGGCACCCGGGACGGAAACACCCGCCACAATCGCAGCCGCAGAGGATGATGCGGTGAATGGCACGCCAGAGCCGGGATCGCTTGAGGCAACGGTTGCTGATCGGGTCACAACCGCCGCAGCATTACCACCAACTGTCCTGCAAGCTGATGCAGACGGCATCAAGGTGGTGCAGGCCGCCCCAAGCGCTGCTGCCCCGGTTGTGCAATCCAATGTGGCACTGGATGCCATCACCTATGACCCATCAGGCGAGGTGCAATTGTCAGGTCGGGCAATCGGCGACGGGGCCGTGCAGGTCTATCTGGACAATCAGCCGGTTACCGCCTCACCCGTCACCGAAGGTGGCGACTGGCAGATCGGCCTGCCTGATGTGGATACTGGCGTTTATACCCTGCGGATCGACGAAGTGGATAGCGAGGGCGAGGTCGTGTCGCGCATCGAAACCCCGTTCAAGCGCGAAGAGGCTGAAGAGGTCGCTGCCGTGCTTGCCGAAGAGACTTCGCGCGACGGGTTTGATGTGGCCGTTCGGACAGTACAGCCCGGTTCTACTCTTTGGGCCATTGCCGAGGAAAATCTGGGTGCGGGCATATTCTATGTCGAGGTGTTCGAGGCCAACGCCGATCTGATCAAGGATCCTGACCTGATCTATCCCGGCCAGATCTTTCGCATTCCGGAAATGACGCAATAGCGGCGCAAGGGCTGGTCATCCGCCGGGCGGCACCCTAGGTAAAAGGGCTGTTACCCCGGAGTACCTGATGCGTCGCCTTCCCAAAACCGCCACAAATCTCGACAATGCCAAGGTGCAGGGCTGGGCAGTTATTCGGCGCGTTGTGCCGTATCTGTGGCCGGACGGGCAGGGATGGGTCAAGCGCCGGGTCATACTGGCATTGATGGTGCTTTTGCTGTCCAAGGTCATCGCGGTGGGCACGCCGATTTTCTACAAGCATGCGGTTGATGCGCTGGCCCCCGAAGGCGCCGATGCGGCCACGATCCTTGGGCTGGGCGCGGTGGGTCTGACCCTGGCCTATGGTCTGGCTCGTTTGATGACCGTGGGCTTTCAGCAATTGCGCGATGTGGTGTTCACGCGGGTTGGCCAACGCGCGTTGCGGATGCTGGCGCTTGAAACGTTCACCCATATTCACCGCCTGTCCATGCGCTATCACATCACGCGGAAAACCGGCGGGTTGAGCCGGGTGATCGAGCGGGGGGTGAAGGGTGTCGATTTCCTGTTGCGGTTCCTGCTCTTCAGCATGGGGCCGCTGGTGCTGGAACTGCTGATGATCTCGGCCGTTTTGTTTTTCCTGTTTGATGTCTGGTACCTGGCGGTCGTTGTTCTGACCATTGCCCTTTATGTCTGGTTTACGTTTCGGGTGACCGAATGGCGGGTCAAGATCCGCAAGGAAATGAATGATCAGGACACCGACGCCAACCAGAAGGCCATCGACAGCCTGCTGAATTTCGAAACGGTCAAGTATTTCGGGGCCGAACGGTGGGAGGCGGATCGTTACGACGCCGCCATGGCGCAATATGAAAACGCCGCGATCCGCACCAATTATTCGCTGGCATTCCTGAATTTCGGGCAATCACTGCTGATTACCGGGGGCCTTGTCGCGGTCATGGTCATGGCGGCGATGGGGGTGCAGCGCGGTGATCTGACTGTGGGTGATTTCGTGATGGTCAACGCCTATATGATCCAGATCACGATGCCGCTGAATTTCCTTGGCACGGTCTATCGCGAAATCCGCCAGGCCCTGATCGACATGGGCGATATGTTTGATCTGCTGGGCCAACCGGCAGAGGTGCAGGACAAACCGGACGCCAAGCCCCTGCAGGTGAATGGTGGCCGGGTTGTGCTGCGTGATGTGTCGTTTGGTTATGATGCGGCGCGTCCGATCCTGAAAGGCATCAATCTGGAGGTCACGCCGGGCCAAACGGTGGCTATCGTGGGTTCGTCAGGGTCCGGCAAATCCACCATCGGGCGGCTGTTGTTCCGGTTCTATGACGTCAATGGCGGTGCCTTGTTGATTGACGGGCAGGATGTGCGCGATGTGACGCAAGACAGCCTGCATGCCCAGATCGGGGTGGTCCCGCAGGACACGGTGCTGTTCAATGATACGGTGCATTACAACATCGCCTATGGCCGACCGGGCGCGTCAGAGGATGACATTGTCGCCGCCGCCAAGGCCGCAAAGATCCATGAATTCATCATCAGCCTGCCTGACGGGTATCAGACCACGGTCGGCGAACGCGGGCTGAAACTGTCGGGTGGTGAAAAGCAGCGGGTGGGCATCGCCCGTACCTTGCTGAAAAATCCGCCGATCCTGCTGTTGGATGAGGCGACGAGTGCCCTCGACACAGAAACAGAGATGGAAATTCAGGCTGAATTGAAGGCGATGGGCGAGGGGCGGACTGTGATCACCATCGCCCACCGACTTTCGACCATCGCCGATGCTGACCGGATCGTCGTGCTGGAAAACGGCGTGATCGTCGAAGAGGGCAAGCATGATGATCTGCTGGCACAGGAAGGGCGCTATGCCAATCTGTGGAACCGGCAGTCGGATGAGGAAGCCGCCTGAGTCAGCCATGCCACAGGATCAGCCCGTCACCGCCATTGTGGACACGATTGAGACCGCCGTCGCGGACGGGCCGGTTGCCGCGCGCGACCTGATGGCGGCGTTTGGCCATGCGGCGCTTGCGCCGACACTGGCCGTCCCGGCGCTGCTGATCGTATCACCGCTAAGTGCGATCCCTTTGTTTTCGTCCTTTTGCGGGCTTGCCATCTTTCTGATCGCAATTCAGGGCGCTTTTGGCCGATCACATCCGTGGTTGCCCGGCTTTTTGCAGGACAGGACCGTGGCGGCAGAGCGGATCAGCAGGGCGGTGGCCGTTCTGCGGCGATTGGCGGGTTGGCTGGATTGGGCGACGCGGCAACGTCTATCATTTCTTGTCAGACGTCCGATGACCCAACTACTTTATCTGATCTGTGCAGCCGGTGCCGCCTTGATTCCCGCGCTGGAACTCGTGCCCATGTCATCGACCACCATAGGGGCCGGCGTGTTGCTGATTGCTATCGGAATTTTGGCGCGCGACGGTGTTTTTGCGGTACTGGGCCTTTGCTTTCTGGGACTGGCGGCAATTCTGCCGTGGCTGGTGGTATCTCGCTTGGCCGGTGCCCTTGGGTAAACTCACCAATTGTCATCGCAGATAACCGGCGATAGGTTCCACGCATATAACTCCCGAGGTTTCAGATATGTCTATGCTGCGCGCTGCCCTTATTCTGGGGCTACTCTCTGCTGTTGGTCCCTTTGCGATTGATATGTATCTACCGGCCATGCCTGCAATTGCGGCCGGCCTGCAGGCGGATGTCGCCGCGGTTCAACTGACGCTGATCTCGTATTTTGTGGCGTTCGGGATCGCGCAACTGGTCTATGGGCCGTGGGCCGATCAGGTGGGGCGCAAGCGGCCGCTTTATGTCGGCCTCGCGATCTTTGTGGTGGCGTCGATTGGCTGCGCCATGGCGCCGACGATTGGTGCGCTGATCGGGTTTCGGGCGTTGCAGGGCATTGGTGGCGCGGTTCTGATGGTGGTGCCGCGTGCGGTGATCCGGGATATGCATACCGGGACCGCCGCAACCAAGCTGATGGCGATGGTGATGCTGGTCATTTCTGTTTCGCCGATGCTGGCGCCGCTGGCGGGTAGTGGTTTGATCGCGATTGGCGACTGGCGGCTGATCTTCTGGGTCTTGTGTCTGGCCGCAGGGCTCAGCCTGCTTTTGACCGCTTTTGCACTTCCCGAGACGCTGGATGTGTCCAATCGCATCCCGGTGAACATCGCCAATCTTTGGCGCGGTACCAAGGTACTGATGCGCGATCCGGTTTTCATGGGGCTGACATTTATCGGCGGTTTCGGCTTTGCCAGTTTCATGGTGTTTATTGCCAGTGCGTCTTTTGTCTATACCGGGCAATTCGGGCTCAGCCCGACGGGTTTCAGCGTTGCCTTTGCGATCAATGCCATCGGGTTTTTTGCCGCCTCGCAAATGGCGGGGCCGCTGGGTGAAAGACTCGGCATTCTGCCCGTCATTCGCTGGGCCGTGATCGGGTTTGCCGGTTTCTCGCTCGGCCTGCTGATGATCGGGCTGGCGGGGTTTGCCAGTCTGCCCGTCATTGTGGCGGGGCTGTTCATGGCGAATGCCTGCCTGGGACTGATCATACCCACGACCATGGTCATGGCGCTGGATCCGCATGGCGATATTGCAGGGCTTGCATCGTCGCTGGGCGGGACGTTGCAGATGGTTACTGGCGGGATGATGGTGGTGATCACCGGGCTGTTCTTTGACGGGACAGCGGTGCCGATGATCGGGGCGATTGCCCTTTGTGCGGTGCCGGCGCTGGTCCTTGCGCTGCGCACGCTGGCGATCATGAACCGCGCCGGTGAAGGCGCGGTCCAGACCTAGGTCATTCTGCCGCTTGCAAAGGTGTGGTCAGTTTCAGCGGCGGCAATTGTTCATCCTCGTTCCAGATGAACTCCGGCATCTTCACGCGGCTGGCCTGCTTGGACAGGGCCCAGTCACGGGCGGCGCGGCTGCTGCGGCCCATTGACAGTTTGGCCAGCAGCTGTGCGAACCACTGCGCATAGGTCACAACCCAGACACGCACCGCCAGCATGGATGGCGTGAAGACCAGCGTTAGAACCGTGGCGATACCAAGGCCAAAGACGACTGCAGTCGCCAGTTGTTTCCACCAGAGCGCTGTCGGGCTGTCGATGGAGTAACCCCCATTCATGAAGTCGAGCGATAGACCAAACATCATCGGGGCCAGACCGGCCATTGTGGTGATCGTGGTCAGCAGCACGGGACGGATACGATCCTCCGCGGTCCGCGTAATCGCCTCGGTCCTTGGCATGTATTGGCTGTATTCCTGATAGGTGTCGATCAGGATGATGTTGTTGTTCACCACGATCCCGGCAAGCGCGACGATCCCTGTGCCGGTCATGATGATCGAAAATGGTTGCCCCATCACCAGCATGCCCACCAGCGACCCGGCGGTGGACATCACGACTGCCAGCAGCACCAGAACGGAGTTATAGAAGCTGTTGAATTGGGCCAGCAGGATGATGAACATCAGACCCAGCGCGCCCGCAAAGGCGGTTTGCAGAAAGGCGCCCGACTCGGCCTGATCCTCCTGGTCACCGGTCCATTCCCATTCAATTGAGCCTGGCAGCGGGTTGGTTTCCAGCCACTCCGTCAGGGCCTCGATCCGTTCGTTGGCGTTGACGGGCACCTCGGATGTGGATCCTTCGGCGACCAAAGCCTCCAAAGCGGCAGCGGTGGTGTCGCCCTCCAGGTTGACGATTTCGTACCGATCAATACCGGTCGCCAGATCATCCACCAGTCGCACTACCGCCAGTGTTTCATCGTTCGCAACAAGTTTGAACAGATTGCCGCCCACATCGGCCTTCACATCGAAATAGCGTTTCTGGTCCACACGATCGATCTGCGCAAGCTTTTCAACCGGCGTCCGTGTGGTGAAGTTCGACAACGGGATTAGCCCGGAATTTGTGCGTACCCGCAGACTGTCCAGCGTCGACAGGACACGGTCCTGTTCCGGCAGACGCACGCGAATTTCGATCTCTTCGTCAGAGCTATCCACGCGCATCGTGTCCAGCAGGATGCCGCGCGTCACAAGCTGTACCATCGCCCCGACCGAAGCGACATCGGCGCCGAACCGCCCTGCCTTTTCGACATCGACGTCGATCTGCCAGTCGATACCGGGCAGAGGCAGCGAATCCTCAATCGTGATCAGACCGGGGGTCGCTTCAAACTGGGCACGCGCGGTGGTGGTGGCTGCAATCAGCTCTTCCCAGTTGTCGCTTTTCAGGCGCAGATGAACAGGTTTGCCCGAAGCAGGACCACGGGCTTGCGCGAGAATCTCTGTCTCAATCCCGGGTATTGTGTTCAACGCGGTCTGGATTTCCTCAAGCACAACATCGCCGTCCAGTTCGGCGATCCCGGCGCGGTCTTCCCACGGTATCGTTTCCAGTTGCACCTGACCGATGGTGTCAACGGGCGTGCTGGCGCCGCTGGCATCAGTATTCAGCCCGCCATCACCGGCGAAGGAAAACGCTGTGATCACGCCGGGGTGGGCCAGTACGATCTCT
The DNA here is from genome assembly GCF_046762885.1 of Yoonia sp. SDW83-1. Taxonomy (NCBI): domain Bacteria; kingdom Pseudomonadati; phylum Pseudomonadota; class Alphaproteobacteria; order Rhodobacterales; family Paracoccaceae; genus Yoonia; species Yoonia sp. SDW83-1. The sequence goes on along the minus strand of NZ_JBKQXO010000003.1, from coordinate 235,642 downwards.
TCAGCCTGGCGGACCAGTTCATCCTTTTCGGTCAATGACAGGTTGCCGCGCGCGCGGACATAAACAATGGCCTGCTCGGGCTCTGATTCCACGAAAAACTCAACGCCGTTATTGTTGGCGCCATAATAGCCAAAGATCGAAAAGACCGTGAAAACCACGCCGCCCGCCGCAACCAGCGGCATGACCGGGTTGCCCACAATCGCATGCATGAACGTGCCGAAAATCGACCGGCGATAGCCCGCCTTGATCTTGGTCGCCTTACGCTCCAACCGGGCGGCACCGACCGTGATTGACAAAATGATGGCGCCAGCCAGGAACAAGGTCATACCCGGCAGCGATGACCAGAGGCTATCGGTCTGCACGGCGCGGCCTGACAAATAGCCGGGGTTCAGGGTCAGCATCGCGCCGGTGAAGACGATCATGATCGCGGGGATCACCAGAAGCGCGCAGACAAACCAGGGCAGCCGATCGCGTAGCGCGTCAGAGGCGTTGCCGAACAGCCGGCTCATCCGGCCGGTGACGCCACCCATCACGGGCAGATAGATCAGGGCCACGACCAGCGACGCACAAAGCACGAAGATGAGAGTGACAGGAAGCATGCCCATGAACTGACCCGGCACGCCGGGCCAGAACAGCATGGGCAGGAAGGCACAAAGGGTTGTGGCCGTGGACGAAATGATCGGCCAGAACATGCGCTTGGCGGCCTCAACATATGCGTGCATCGGGCCGGTGCCTTCGCGAATGCGCTTGTCGGCGTATTCGACGACCACGATGGCGCCATCAACCAGCATCCCCACCGCAAGGATCAGCCCGAACATCACGATGTTCGAGATCGTGATGCCCATCACTGCCAGCAAGGCAAAGCACAACAGAAACGATGTCGGAATGGCAAAACCCACCAATAGGGCAGGGCGGGTCCCGAGTGCCGCCAGAACGACGATCATCACCAATGCGATGGCCGTCAGAACTGACCCTTCCAATTGACTGACCATGGAGGCCACGTTGCGGGACTGGTCATTTGATGTGCCGACCTCGACAGCCGCCTGCAATTCAGGCGACCAGTTGGCGCGCTCCGCGTCAACCACCTCTTTCACCAGCGCGGTCGTGTCGATCAGGTTGAACCCCTTGCGCTTGACCACCTGCAACGCCACCGTATTGACGCCGTTAAAGCGGGCCGTGCCAGCGCGGTCTTCAAACGTCAGCCGGATGGTGGCCAGATCGCCAAGTGTGATGACCCTGTCGCCATTGGTTTTGACAGGCAGGTTGTAGATATCCTGAGCCTCGTCAAAGGATGACGGAATCTTGACGGCAAATGTACCCTGATCGGTTTCGACCTCGCCCGCCGCAATCAGCAGGTTGTTGTTTGTTACAACATTGATCAACTCACCGGCGGTAACGTCATAGGCTTCCAGCCGCAGCGGGTCGATGACGACCTCGAGCATTTCATCCCGCGTCCCCGCAAGACCCGCTTCAAGCACCGCATCAAGGCCCTCGATACGCTCTTGCAGGTCCTTGGCGATGCGGATCAGTGTACGTTCAGGCACCTGACCGGTCAGGTTCACGATGATGATCGGGAATTCGGAAAAGTTGATCTCGTTAATCGAATATTGATCGGCACCGGCGGGAAACTGCGCCTCTGCGTTGTTCATGGCGGAACGGATATCAGCCAGGATCTTGGTCTTGTCCCAGCCGAATTCGAACTCCAGCGCCACGCCTGCGTAGCCTTCGGCGGCGGTGGCGGACATTGTTTTCAGCCCATCCAGATCGGACAGCTCCGTTTCCATCGGCTTGACCAGCAATGTCTCGCTGTCTTCCGCCGAAATGCCGGGGAAGGGGACAGAAACAAAGATCGCCGGAATTTCAATATCGGGCTCGCCCTCTTTCGGCAGGCCGACATAGGCGAACCCGCCCGCCAAGAGTGACAGGGCTATAAACGCCAAAACCATACGGGCGCGTGATGCGGCCCAATCGACGAGTCCAGTCATCCTTTTGCCTCCGCAAATGTCGGCGCCACGCGGACACCGTCCGTGACGAACTCCTGACCGACGGTGATGACATCGACCTCATCCGGCAGGTCAGTCACCCAGACACCTTCGGCGGTGTCACGCAGCAGCGTGACCGGCATGAAGGTCGCGATGTTATCTGCGTTAATAGTGCGTACACCCAAAACCCCGTCATCGTCCAATGTCAGGGTGGATTGCGCCAACAAATGGGCTGTGCGCCCCTCGGACGCGACCAAAATTTCAGCAGTTTGACCATCGCTGATCGTCATATCATCATTGGCGACCTCAACTTCCACTTGGAAGGTGCGGGTCGTTTCATCGGCACTGCGGGACAGGAAAGTCACCCGCCCCTGCACTTCAGCCCCGGATACAAGGCGGGCACCAGCCAACGCGCCAACGCTGATCTTGGACACATCCGCCTCGGGGACAAAGCCCACAAGCTTGATCGGGTTGAGCTGGATCACAGTCGCGCAAAGCGCGCCGGGCTGCATCAGCGAGCCCAATTCAGCCGTATCGGTTTCGAGAAGCCCCGCAAACGGCGCACGGATCGTCAGGCGGTCGATTTCGCGCTCGGCGGATTCCACTGCAGCCTCGGCCGCCTCGATCCCGGCTTCGGCCGATTTCACACCGGAATTGGCCCTTTGCACACCGGCCCTGGCACCGTCCATCGCGGCCTGCGCACTGACAAGGCGGGTTTCAGAGGCAAAGCCATCTTGTGACAGTTGCTGGGCAGCGTTCAGGTTGATTTCGGCCTCGCGGACACGGGCATTCGCCTCGGCGACCGACGCCTGCGCCTCTGGTACGCGCCCTTCGGCTTCTGTCAGGCGGGCGCGGGCTTCGGCCAGTGATGCCTGCCGCGCGCCGGGGTCAAGACGGCAAAGTTCATCGCCCTGCTCCACAAAGGTGCCTTTGCGCAATGGTTCAGACACCACAAGACCAGATGTTTCCGCGGCAACAGTAACCTGACGCGCCGCTTCGGTCCGGCCACGCAGAATAACGGCGCTGTCGATCGTTTGCGCAACCGAACGAATTGCGACCACGCCCACACCACCTGACACTGTCTCAGCAGGTGTTTCTTCTTCAGCAACTTCTGCCGTTTCGATGGGGGCTTCATCTCCTGCAAGTGGCGAGGTCTGCGCGAAGTCAGTGAGGCGGTCACGCTCGAAAACAAACAGATACAAAACGCCGCAAACGATAATGGCGGTGATGATCGAAATGATCTTCATGACGTAGCCCCTTGGATGACCGCATCCCAATGTGATGGGTTTTTACATAGTTGTTGTTTCTTACGATGCAACCACGTTTTTGGATCACAAATCGAACTAAACCATTCAGTTCACTTTAGCGATTGAAATACTTTCCTGCAAGACTGGATTTCTGCATCGCCGCAAGAACGTGACCCTGCGGCACCCAGACAGGTCTTGTTCATCCCGCAGGCTTCACGATATGAACGCGCAAACAGCATTTCGCATATGGCGATGAATGGGGGCCGCATTGAGCAACTCGGACAGTTTTCTAGACGAAGTCGCAGAAGAAGTTCAGCGCGACAAACTGTACGGATATCTGCGCCGCTACGGCTGGATTGCTGTGCTGGCTGTTTTGCTGATTGTCGGTGGCGCTGCCTGGAACGAATACCGCAAGGCGCAGACCAGGGCCGCGGCTGAGGCGACGGGCGATGCGTTGTTGGATGCGCTCAACCAGGATGATTTCGCGGCGCGGGCGGATGCTATTGCGGCCGTTGATGCACAGGGGTCTGCCGTTGCAGTGGCGTCTTTGCTGACGGCGGCGACGCAGGAAGAGGCCGGTGATATCGATGCAGCGGCCGAGACTTTGGCGGGTTTGGTCATAAATGGCGACATCCCCGAAATGTACCGTGATCTTGCCGCGTTCAAGGCTGCGATGCTGCCCTCGGACGATCCTGCCGCACGGATGATCACGCTGGAACAACTGGCCCAGCCGGGGCAACCGTTCCGCCTGCTGGCGCTGGAACAGATGGCTTATGCCAAGCTGGAACAGGGCGAAACCGATGCTGCAATCGCTGATCTGCGCAGCATTGTCGAAGATGCGGCCGTGACGCGGGGCTTGCGAGAGCGGGCGCAAACGCTGATGGTGGCGCTGGGCGAGCCGATCCCAGAACCCGAGACAGAGTAAGCGATAGGACAGAACGTGACAGCGAAGAACCTCATCTGCGCCGGTCTGGCCCTTGCCCTGCTTGCGGCCTGCGGCGAAGAAGACATCATCCTGCCGGGCGAGCGGTTTGATCTGCGCGAAAGCCCTGCTTTTGTGAACCAGTCGTTGCCTGTCAGTATCCCTGCAGCCCGCGCGAATGCGGACTGGACCCATCGCAATGGCGGGCCGGATCACCTGATCAGACATCCCGCACTTGGCAGCACTTTGGCCCCGGTGTTCGTGTCGCCAATTGGCGAGGGCGACAGCCGACGCGCTCGGATCACTGCTGACCCCGTGGTCGCGGGCGGCGTCGTTTACACGCTCGATGCACGGGCAACCGTCACGGCAACATCGACCGCTGGGCAGACGATCTGGACCCGCAACCTGACACCTGGCCGCGATAATCCGACCGATGCATCTGGTGGCGGTGTGTCGGTATCTGGCGGTCAGGTCTATGTGACAACCGGCTTTGGCGAGATATCTGCGCTTGATACCGCCACCGGCCGGGTGAACTGGGTACAGGACCTTGACGCGCCTGCGATGTCACCGCCGACGATCCGTGGTAATCTGGTGTATCTAGTGGCCCGCGACAGCACCGCATGGGCGCTGGAGACATCCACCGGACGCATTCGCTGGCAGGTCAACAGCAACCCCTCAACCGCGAATTTCGGCAGCGGTGCAGCCCCAGCGGTCAATGGTGATATCGCCATTTTCCCGTTTCCGTCCGGTGAAGTGATCGCAACATTCCCAGAAGGCGGCTTGCGGCGCTGGTCCAGTGTGGTCAGCGGTGACCGGCTGGGGCGGGCAGCAGCCCTTGTGACGGACATCGCCAGTGATCCGGTGATTGATGGCAACCGCGTTTATGTGGGCAATTTCGGCGGTCGGCTTGCGGCCTTTGACATTTTCAACGGTGACCGGCTCTGGACGGCGAGCGAAGGGGCAATCAGCCCGGTCTGGCCTGTGGGAAATGCGGTTTTCCTGATCAATGACCTCAACCAGCTGATGCGGCTGGATGCAGCCAGCGGTAACCCCGTCTGGCGCATCGCACTGCCGGCCCTGACCGAGGAACGCAGCGCGCGGCAGAAACGTGTGGTCGGGCATTACGGGCCGGTTCTGGCGGGCGGGCGTCTGATTGTAGCATCCTCTGACGGGCTGATCCGGCAGTTCGATCCGGCCTCTGGCACGCTGGTCGGTACGGTCGAGATTGATGGAGGTGCTGCGTCGCATCCTGTTGTAGCGGGTCAGACGCTTTACGTGGTCAGCAAAACCGGGCAATTGCACGCTTTCCGTTGATCCACATTTGGTGTATCGGCGCAGCTTGAACAGCGTCAGGAGCCGCAAAAGATGAGCTTTACCCTTGCCATTGTGGGCCGCCCCAACGTGGGCAAATCCACGCTGTTCAACCGTCTGGTGGGCAAGAAACTGGCCTTGGTCGACGACCAGCCAGGGGTTACCCGCGACCTGCGCGAAGGCGAGGGGCGGCTGGCCGATCTGCGCTTTACCGTAATCGACAGCGCGGGTCTGGAAGAAGCCACGGATGACAGCCTGCAAGGCCGGATGCGTCGCCTGACCGAACGCGCGGTCGAGATGGCCGATGTCTGCCTGTTCATGATTGATGCGCGCGCCGGTGTTCTGCCAGCGGACGAGGTGTTTGCCGATATCCTGCGCAAGAAAAATGCCAATGTGATCCTCGCTGCCAACAAGGGTGAAGGCAAGGCGGCGGATGCGACCATTCTTGAGGCCTATGCGCTGGGTCTGGGGGAACCGATCCGCCTGTCGGCTGAACATGGCGAAGGTATGGGCGAGTTGCTGGATGTGTTGCGTCCCATCGCAGATGCGCATGAAGAACGCGCAGCAGCCGATGCGCCTGAAATGGATGTGGATGTTGGCGATGATGACGATGATGTGGCGCGCGTGCCGACCCGCGCCAAACCTTTGCAAATCGCCGTTGTGGGCCGCCCCAATGCAGGCAAATCCACCTTGATCAACAAGATCATCGGCGAAGAACGGCTGCTGACCGGACCAGAGGCGGGGATCACCCGCGACGCGATTTCCGTCCAGCAGGAGTGGGGCGGCGTGCCCATGCGCATCTTTGATACAGCGGGCATGCGCAAAAAGGCCAAGGTGCAGGAAAAGCTGGAAAAACTCTCGGTCTCTGACGGGTTGCGGGCCGTCAAGTTTGCTGAGGTCGTGGTTGTCCTGCTCGATGTTGAAATTCCGTTTGAACAGCAGGATCTGCGCATCGCCGATCTGGCCGAGCGGGAAGGGCGGGCCGTTGTCGTCGCGGTCAACAAATGGGACACCGAGGCTGACAAACAGGACAAGCTGAAAGAGCTGCGCCAGTCGTTCGAGCGGTTGCTGCCACAGTTGAAAGGCGCTCCACTGGTTACAGTGTCGGCCAAGACCGGCAAGGGGCTGGACCGCCTGCAACAGGCAATCATGCGTGCGCATGAGGTCTGGAACCGGCGGGTGACCACGGCTGGGCTGAACCGTTGGTTGACCGGCATGCTGGAACAGCACCCGCCACCGGCACCGGGCGGCAAGCGGATCAAGATGCGCTATGCCACTCAGGTCAAGACACGCCCACCTGCATTCGTCGTGATGACATCACATCCCGATTTGGTGCCGGAAAGCTATAAACGCTATCTGATTAACGGCTTGCGGGTTGATTTTGACATGCCCGGCACACCGATCCGACTGTTTCTGCGCGATCAGGGGGACAAGAACCCCTACAAGGACAAGAAATCCTCGCAACCGTCACGCCTGTCAAAGCACCTCAAGAAGGGACCTTCTGACCGGTAGCGGTTACAACGGTCAGCAGGCCCACAATGGCAAGAATACCAACCCCTGCCAGTGCGGTCACTGTCCATTCGGCTGTGCCGTTGGCAATCATAATGCCGACCAGCGCCCAGATAATGGTCAGCCCATAGGATGGCGCACGGCGCTGCCACAGCACGATAGCGGCCACGCATAAGGCCGCGACAATACCGATATAGGCCCAACCTAGCGCCTCGGTCAGCAAGCCATAGCCTGCAGCCGTGCTGCCCAGTGATACGAACGATGCTGCCGTCAGCCAGCCAGCATAGATACCGACAGGGACCTGCAACCACCAGCGGTCGCGGGCGGGAGCCCAGAGCAGCGCGAGGATCGCACCCGCGGCCATCACGAAAATCAGCACAGTCGCCCAAACGGCACTTGCATTGGCGACGGCCAGCCATGGCGTGCCGACGGCAAGGCTGACGATCAGCGGCCAGCGCGCACGGTTCCAATCGGGATCTTCGGCGCGTTTCCAGATGCCAAAAACGGCTGAAACCACCAACCAGCCATAGATCAGGCCCCAAATCGCAAAGGCATAGCCAGCGGGCTGGATCGGCGGGTTGATTTGCGGATTGGGCAGTTGATCCGCGCGGAACCCGCTGAACGGATCGGTGAGCGCAGGAGAGACTACGAAGGTCGTCGTCACGACAAGGGTCAGGAGTGCGGGTATGTATTTCATTGCCCTCTAACTAAGGCGAAGGAAGATCGTTCCAATGGGTCAGGAATAACAGACTTGCCAAAATCTGCCCAAAGACCCCAGAATGTCAGCATTTAATGACGTTTGTATTTTGTAGGGTGTGATTTGTGATGAAACGTATTGCGATTCTGATTGACGGAACCTGGAACAGACCAGACGCTGAAAACCCCACCAATGTTGTCCGCATGGCTCGTAGCATCGCGCCATATGACGCGGCCGGAAACCCGCAGCAGGTGATCTATTCTCCCGGTGTCGGATCGGGGCGGGGGAACAACCGGCTGAACCGGCGGCTCGACCGGTTGTTGGGCGGCGCGCTGGGCTGGGGACTGACCGACATTATTGAAGAGGCGTATCGCAACCTGATCTTTGCCTATGAGCCGGGCGATCAGATTTACATCTTTGGGTTTTCGCGGGGCGGTTATGCGGCGCGGTCGCTGGCCGGTCTGATCCGCTGCTGCGGCATTCCGCCTCGGGCGCATCTGGCCGATATCCCCAAAGCGATGGCGCAATATATCGACCGCGACCCCAAAACCCATCCCGAGACCGAGGAAAGTTTCGCCTTTCGCGAGGCGTTTTCGCCAAATGTCGCGACCAGTCAGGGCGAATTGGTCTGGCGGCGTAAACAGCGAAACACCAACCCGATCCAGTTGAAGCTGGCCTATCTGGGCATCTGGGATACGGTCAAGGCACTTGGTCTGCCGACATTCATTCCGACCGCCAAGCGCTTTAACAGGCAGTATAAATTCCATGATACGGACCTGTCATCCTCGGTTTGTTCGGCGCGTCATGCGATTGCCATCGATGAACGGCGGCGCACCTTTCCCTCATCGCCCTGGCGCAATCTGGATGAGCTGAACGCGCGTGCCGGCAACCCCGAACAGCCGCGATATCTGCAGCAATGGTTTCCCGGCAATCATGGGTCTGTTGGTGGCGGTGGCAGCGTCACCGGGCTGTCGTCGGTTGCGCTGCACTGGATCGCGCAAGGCGCGACGCGGGCCAATCTGAAGGTTGATTGGGTCGCGTTTGACGAATGCGCCACCCGCTATGCGCCGGTCAAGGATCGGCTGAATAACAAATTCGGACCGGCGGGTTTTGCCGGGCTGCTTTTGAACTTCTTAAAGACGCACCGGGATGGCCCGAAGGAGTTGGAAAATCTGTCGGTTGCCGCACTTGACCGGGTGCATCTGGATTGGGGCTATTGCCCGCAAACCCTGAACTTCGTGCTGGACGATCTGCGGGGCAGGCGGGAAACCGCGATCCATGCGCTGCGCGATTGGCTTGTGGCGCGCGATGGCGGCCCGACGCATGAGACCGAGAGCACGCTGCGCCCGCGCAGGTGGGAACCTGCGCGCAACGCAGCCTTGCCGTCAGACCTGATGGACAGGGTTGCCTAGACCAACTGCCCGTCTGCTGTGATCCGTGTCTTGCCGCGCAGATAGGGGTGCAGTGCTGTGGGCAGATCAACTGATCCGTCCTCTTGCTGGCCGTTCTCGACCACGGCGATCAGGGTGCGGCCCACGGCCAGACCTGACCCATTAAGTGTATGAACGAATTCAGGTTTCCCGCCGCCTGTAGGTTTGTAACGGGCGTTCATGCGGCGCGCCTGATAATCGCCAGCGGTGGAGACCGACGCAATTTCGCGATAGGTGTTCTGACCGGGCAACCAAACCTCGATATCGTGGGTCTTGCGCATGCCGGCACCCAGATCGCCGGTGCAGAGGATCACGGTGCGGTAAGGAAGCTCTAACTTTTCCAAAATCGCCTCGGCGCATTTGGTCATGCGCTGATGTTCTGCAACACTATCCTCAGGCTTGGTGATACTGACCATTTCGACTTTTTCGAACTGATGCTGACGCAGCATGCCCGATGTGTCGCGGCCTGCCGACCCGGCCTCTGACCGGAAGCATTGCGTGTGGGCGACATAGCGTCTGGGTAGATAATTTTCCTCTATTGTCAGCCCATTAACGATATTTGTTAATGTAACTTCCGCCGTCGGGATCAGCCACCAGCCATTGGTTGTCTGATAGCTGTCATCGCCGAATTTCGGCAGCTGGCCGGTGCCGTACATCATTTCTTCACGCACCAGTACGGGCGTGTTGGTTTCCGTTAACCCGTGTTCTTCGGTGTGAACATCAAGCATGAACTGCGCCAGTGCGCGGTGCAGACGGGCGACAGAGCCTGACAGTAGCACGAAACGGCTACCAGAAAGTTTCGCCGCCGTTTCGAAATCCATGCCGGGCCGGATGGCGGGGATTTCGTAATGTTCCAGCGGATCGAAGGCGAAGTTGGGGACGTTGCCGAAACGGTGGATTTCGACATTGTCATCCTCGTCCTTGCCCTCTGGCACGTCGTCCATGGGAAGGTTTGGAATGCCCATCAGAAGGTCGGTCAGATCGTTGTCCAACTGTTTAGCAAGCTGGTGCTGAGAAGCAATTTTCTTTTTGTTTTCAGCCACTCCATTGCGAAGGCTCTCGAACAATTCATTGTTGCCTTCAGCTTTGGCTTGCCCAATTTCCTTGGACAAACCGTTGATATGCGCCTGAGCCGCCTCTGCAAGGCTAATCGCATGTCGCCGTTGCTCGTCGAGGGCCAATATTTCGGATGACATCGGCGCAATCCCACGGCGAGACAGAGCCGCATTAAAGGCGGCGGGATTGTCACGGATGGCGCGAATGTCGTGCATGGCATCGGTCCTTGCTGGTGTTTCGGTGCGCGTCATATGCCCGATTGCGGGGGGCAAGTGAACCGAAAATCGGCTGTCGGCATCGCGTCGGATTTGCGTCGGCAAAACGTCGGACCCCACCGTGAAGGCACGGTAAGGACTTATTCGTAAATTGACCGGTCAGAAATCTCCGATCATCGGCGTGTACCGCGCCATTGGGACCTTACTTGCCAGACGGGACTCCCTTAAGGTGTTTTGCAAATATGGGGATTTCACATGACGATCAGCGGCAAAACGGTTGTTTGCATCGGTGGCGCAGGCGGTATGGGGCGTGGCGTTGCGCAGGCGGCTTTAGAGCTTGGCGCTGATGTCGTTATAACGTCGCGGTCCCAGGGCAAGGCCAATGAAGTCGCCGCCCAGATCGGGTGCCGGGGCGACGCGATAGATATTGACGATAACGGCAGTGTTTCGGGTTTTTTTGATCGGGTTGGTCGGTTTTCGCATCTGATGATAACCGCAGGAGCGGTCGGGCGGTCGAGCTTTAGCCAGACCCCTCCGGACGAAGCTGACCGGTTCATGCAGGGTAAGTTGTGGGGCACCCACCGATGTATCTGGCACGCCAGAGAACATATCGACCAAGACGGATCGATCACGCTGATCACTGGCGGATACTCTCAGATTATCGACGACAAGGCGGGGCATGTTCACACCGCGTTTAGGGCGATGGAAGCGATGGCACAGGTTGCAGCCGTGTCACTTGCGCCAATCAGGTGCAATGTCATTCGCCCTGGTTTTATAGATTCGGATCTTTGGGCCGATATGACCGATGATGATCGCGCGCAGCTTCGGGCGGTCGAAAGCGAAAGGACAACGATCGGACGCATTGTGGAACCCATTGAGTTCGGTCGATTCGCCGTCTCGCTCATGCAAACGGCTGTTGTTACCGGCGCCGTTATTCCGGTGGATGGCGGTCGCCACCTTTCTGTGGCCCGCTAAGGCCTGCGGAACGTCGGCCTTTCTGGCACATCACAAAGTTATCGGTATTGGCCCTTTCTAAGTGGGTGTCGTTTTGGTCTTGGAACGGCAAAGCGCGCCCGCGTAATCAATGCAGCCTTCCGGCGTACCCAAAGTGGGCTAAATATGCCGATTGGCGCGGGTATCCCTTTTATGGGCTTGCTTTGGGATTGTCGGGCGCACATCCGCACTTGCATCTGGTTGCCAATCGCTTATCTCGCCTTTAACGTTCCGCGACCTTGACGACGGGCCCTACCAACAAAGGATCGACTATGAGACCTGCTGACCTGATGCTTCTGCTCGTGATCTTCGGGATCATGTATTTCCTGCTGATCCGCCCGCAGCAGAAAAAGCTCAAAGAGCATCAGGCGATGCTGTCCGCCCTGCGCCGGGGGGATCAGGTTGTGACCCAGGGCGGCATTATGGGTAAGGTGACCAAGGTCAAGGATGACAGCAACGAAGTTGAGGTTGAGATCGCGTCAGGCGTCAATGTCCGTGTGATCAAATCGACAATCGCCTCGGTGGTGAACAAGACCGAACCGGCGAAAAACTAACCCAATGCTGCAGATCTCATTCGCCAAGCAAGTGATGATCTGGCTGACGGTTGTCGTTGGCCTGACCTTTGCGATGCCCAATGCGTTCTACAACCGGGTTGAGGCCTATAATGACGCCACGACTAATCCGGAGGCGATGCTGGCGGCAGGCCTGTCGCCTATGGAGGTCGAAGAGGCGGCAGCAGGGTGGTATTCCTATCTGCCGTCCGGTCTGGTCAATCTGGGGCTTGATCTGCGCGGCGGTGCCCATCTGCTTGTTGAAGTGCAGGTCGAAGATGTCCACGCGTCCTTCCTTGAAGGGTTCTGGCCAGAGGTGCGCGATGTACTGGCGGCAGAGCGTGATGTCGTGGGCTTTGTCACCCGCGAAGAGGGGCCGGAGACCGAGTTGCGCGTGCGCATCTCGCAGGCCAGCGGCGCTGCCCGCGCGCTGGAACTGGTCCGTGGTTTGGGCCGCCCGGTCAACACATTTACGGGTGGCGTGTCGTCCAACATTGATGTGCGTATTGATGGCCCGATCCTGACCATCACGCTGAGCGAGGCGGAAATCCTCGCCATGGATGACCGCACCATGGCGCAATCGCTGGAGATTATCCGCCGCCGGGTTGATCTGGCCGGCACCCGCGAACCCACGATCCAGCGGCAAGGGGCAGAGCGAATTCTGGTACAGGTCCCCGGTGTCGGATCGGCGGATGAGATTATCCGGCTATTGGGCACAACCGCCCAGCTGACATTCAACCCGGTTGTGGGCCGGTCAGGTGATCCTGATCAGTCGCCCGGCAGTGGGAACATCCTGCTGCCATCCTCCGATGAACCCGGCGCGTTCTATATTCTGGAACGCCGTCCGGTGGTTACGGGCGAAGATCTGGAAAACGCGCAACTGGATTTTGATCAGAACGGGCGACCCGCTGTGGCATTCCGGTTCAACACCTCCGCCGCGCGGACATTTGGCGACTACACGCTGGAAAATATCGGATCGCCGTTCGCGATTGTTCTGGATGGTAAGGTGATCTCTGCCCCTACGATCCAAAGCCATATTCCGGGTGGCTCGGGCATTATCACCGGCAACTTCACCGTGGAAGAGGCGACCGATCTGGCGGTTCTGCTGCGATCAGGGGCCTTGCCTGCCGAACTGACTTTCCTTGAGGAACGGACCATTGGCCCCGAACTAGGGCAGGACAGTATCGAGGCGGGGCAGATTGCCTGTATCGTCGCGGGCCTCGCCATTCTGATCTATATGGCGCTGAGTTATGGGCTGTTCGGGATCTTCGCCAATATCGCGTTGATCATCAATGTGGGGCTGGTCTTTGGCCTTCTCAGCATCGTGGGGGCGACCCTGACATTGCCGGGTATTGCAGGCATCGTGCTGACCATAGGTATGGCGGTGGACGCCAATGTGATCGTGTTTGAACGGATCAGGGAAGAGTTGAAAACGGCCAAGGGCCCGGCCCGCGCGATTGAGCTGGGCTATGAAAAGGCGCTGTCGTCGATCATCGACGCCAACTTCACCACCTTCATGACCGCCGTGATCCTGTTCACGATGGGGTCCGGCCCAGTCAGCGGTTTTGCCGTGACCTTGGGTTTTGGTATCGTCACATCCGTATTCACCGCGATTTTCGTGACCCGGTCGATCATTTCGATCTGGTTCGCACGTGCGCGCCCCAAGACAATCGAGGTGTAGGATGCGTCTGAAGCTGGTTCGCCAAAATACAAACTTCGATTTCTTCAACCGGGCCCGGCTGTGGCTGGGGATATCGCTGGTGATGATGGTCGTGGCCTTCGGGTCGTTTATCATTCAGGGCCTGAATTTCGGGATCGATTTTCAGGGGGGCACAAGCATCCGTACCGAAAGTGCGCAGGAGGTCGATGTGGCCGCCTATCGCGCAGCCCTTGAGCCGTTGGAACTGGGCGATGTGTCGATCACCGAGGTGTTCGACGTCAATTTTGATGAAGACCAGAATGTCGCCATGGTCCGTATTCAGGCGCAGGAAGGTGACGAACGGATCGCGACCGAGACGATTCAGGCGATACAGGCGGCACTGCAGACCGTTGATCCGGACATGACCTTTCCATCGGTTGAGTCTGTCGGCCCCAAAGTGTCTGGCGAGCTGATCAATACGGCCATCATCGCCGTCGCTTTCGCGGTATTGGCGATCCTCGGCTATATCTGGCTGCGCTTTGAATGGCAGTTTGCGGTGGGTGCGGTGCTGGCGCTAACCCATGACGTGATCCTGACAATCGGCATCTTTTCAGAGCTTCAGATCAAGTTCGATCTGGCGATTATCGCGGCCTTGCTGACCATCGTCGGCTATTCAATCAACGATACGGTGATCGTGTTTGACCGCGTCCGCGAGAACCTGCGCAAATACAAGAAAAAGGACCTCAAGGAAGTTCTGAACCTGTCGATCAACGAAACCCTGTCGCGGACGATCATGACCTCTGTCACCACGCTGCTGGCGCTGATTTCGTTGTTCGTGCTGGGTGGCGACGTGATCCGCGGCTTCGTCTTTGCCATGATCTGGGGTGTGCTGATCGGGACTTATTCTTCGATCTTTGTCGCTTCCGCCTTGCTATTGGTGCTGGGGGTCAAGCGTGACTGGTCCAAGAAAGACCCTGCCGCAGGGACACGTTACGGCCATATCGACACGTAAAAGGGGCAGGGCATGCGCCTGAACGAGATCGACTATAACGACAGCGTTCCGATTGACGGCTACGGCCCCGGGTTTTTCCGGATCGGGGGTAAGGTTGTCGAAGGCGCGGTTGTTGTGTCACCGGCAGGGGTCGCCAGCTGGGGCCAGTTTGACGACACCGAAACGCTGGTCAAACTGGCCGAGGTCATCGACGTGATCTTTGTCGGCACCGGTGCCGAAATCGCCCATCCGCCCGCCGCCTTTCGCAAGGTGCTTGAGGATGCCGGGATCGGGGTTGAACCGATGGCATCCCCCGCCGCCTGCCGCACCTATAATGTGCTTTTGTCCGAAGGGCGCCGCGTGGCTGTTGCCCTGATCCCTGTCTGACATGCTGCACGTCGCGGGCCTAACTTGCGCCCGAGGCGGTATGCCGGTGCTGACCGGCGTCAGCTTTGATGTGGCGGCTGGGCAGGTCCTGATCCTGCGCGGGCCAAATGGCGTTGGCAAGACGACACTGCTGCGGACGTTGGCGGGGTTGCAGCCTGAACAGGACGGGATCGTTGAATATCCAGAGGAGCAGGGGGCCTATGCCAGCCATGCTGACGGGATCAAGGCCGCGCTGAGTGTGACCGAGAACCTGACATTCTGGGCGGATGTGTATGGGCGGCGGGACGGGTCGCTTGCCGAGGTTCTTCAGACATTCGACCTGACCGATTTGCGCGACCGGATGGGGGGTACCCTGTCTGCCGGGCAAAAGCGCCGCCTTGGTCTGGCCCGGCTGGCGGTGATCGGGCGCAAGGTGCTGTTTCTGGACGAACCGACCGTGTCGCTGGATGGTGCTTCGGTTAGGTTTTTCGCAGGCTGGCTGCAGAGCCAGCATCTGGCGCAGGGCGGCTGTGCCGTCATCGCGACCCATATCGATCTGGGCCTTGATGCGCCGGAACTGGACCTGACCCCGTTCAAGGCCGATCTGGCCGCCGGTGGCGGCAGTGATGAGGCGTTCCTGTGATCGCGCTGTTGCGCCGCGACCTGAAGCTGGCCGTCAGGGCCGGGGGCGGCTTTGGCCTTGGCCTTGCTTTTTTCCTGATCGTGGTTGTGCTGGTCCCGTTTGGGGTCGGGCCGGAAACCGAACTGCTCAGCCGGATTGCCCCTGGTATCCTGTGGGTGGCGTCACTTCTGGCGGCCCTCTTGTCGCTCGACCGGATATTCGCGCTGGACTACGAGGACGGATCGCTGGCGCTGTTGGCGACGTCGCCCTTGCCGCTGGAAGGGGTCGGCCTGATCAAGGCGCTGGCCCATTGGATTACGACCGGCCTACCGCTGACCATCGCGGCCCCCGCCTTGGGGTTCCTGCTGAGCCTTGCGCCGGAGGCTTATGCCTATCTGCTGGTCTCGCTGCTGATCGGCACCCCTGCGCTTTCGATGATTGGCACATTCGGGGCCGCGCTGACCGTTGGGTTGCGGCGCGGCGGGCTATTGTTGTCGCTCCTGGTGCTGCCGCTTTACGTGCCGACCCTGATGTTCGGGGCAGAGGCGGTGCGGCGGGGCGCCGACGGGCTGGACCCGACCGGGGCGCTTTTGCTGCTGGGCGGGATCACGGCGGGCACCTTTGCCTTGCTGCCCTTCGCCACTGCGGCGACATTGCGCATCAACCTGCGGTGATCGGGGATTGAGAGCCATGAGAGGGCGGGATAGATAGCAAACATGTCGATGTGGGAATATGCCAATCCGAAACGGTTCATGGGCTGGACACGGCCGCTGCTGCCGTGGACCTTTGCGCTGGCGGGGGTCTGTCTGGTCGTCGGGCTGGTTTGGGGGTTTTTCTTTACCCCCGATGATTTCCGGCAGGGATCTACGGTCAAGATCATCTATCTGCATGTGCCTGCCGCCCTGATGGCGATCAATGCCTGGATCATGATGCTAGTCGCCTCGCTGATCTGGGTGGTGCGCCGGCATCATGTCTCGGCCCTTGCCGCGCGTGCGGCGGCCCCTGTGGGGGTCACCATGACGCTGATCGCACTTTTCACCGGGGCGATCTGGGGCCAGCCGATGTGGGGCACATATTGGGCCTGGGACCCGCGCCTGACATCCTTTCTGATCCTGTTTCTGTTCTATCTGGGCTATATCGCCCTGTGGGAAGCGATCGAGGATCCGGACACCGCCGCCGACCTGACCAGCGTGCTGTGCATGGTCGGGTCGATCTTTGCGATCCTGTCGCGCTATGCGGTGCTGTTCTGGAGCCAGGGGCTGCATCAGGGGGCGTCGCTGTCGCTGGATAAAGAGGAAAATGTGGCCGATGTGTTCTGGTTTCCGCTACTCGTCTGTATTGCGGGGTTTGTGCTCTTGTTCATCGCGCTGGTCCTGATGCGCA
Source organism: Yoonia sp. SDW83-1 (assembly GCF_046762885.1). NCBI lineage: Bacteria > Pseudomonadati > Pseudomonadota > Alphaproteobacteria > Rhodobacterales > Paracoccaceae > Yoonia > Yoonia sp. SDW83-1. The sequence goes on along the minus strand of NZ_JBKQXO010000003.1, from coordinate 218,728 downwards.
CCCGCACCGAAATTCGCGCCCGCCGGATGCGCGCATTGGAAGCGAGGGTGCAACGTGCCTGATCTGGGACAATACGCGGTCGAGGTGCTGACGGCATATGCGGTCAGCGTGGCCTTGCTGCTGGCCATCGTGGGGCTGAGCTGGCGGCGCTACGTCCGTGTCCGCGCGGCGTTGGAAAGGGTGGAGAAGAATGGCTAGGGTGTCGCCCCTGATGATCCTGCCGCCGGTGATTTTCGCGGCCCTTGCGGGTTTGTTCGTGGCCGGGATGGTGACGGAAAACCGCGATGAGCTGCCATCGACTTTTGTGGGCCAGCAGGCCCCGGCTGTTCCGGTGGAGGCTGTGCAGGGCACCGTGCAACTGACCGATGATGATTTCCGGTCGGGCGAGGTGACGATCGTGAATTTCTGGGCCAGCTGGTGCCCGCCCTGCCGGGCAGAGCATCCGAACCTGCTGGATCTGGAGGCTGAAGGCTACCGCGTCGCGGGCATCAATTTCCGCGATACGCAGGATCAGGCGTCACGCTATCTGGCCGATTACGAGGACCCGTTTTTTGCCACCGGGTTCGATCTGCGGGGCAGGGTGGCCATCGACTGGGGCGTGACCGCCCCGCCCGAGACGTTCATCGTGGACGGGGACGGGACGGTATTGTTTCGCTATGTGGGGCCGTTGGTGGGGTCGGATTACGAGCAGCGGTTTCTGCCTGCCCTTGAAGAGGCGTTGCAGTAGCGGTTAATGAATACGTTAACGTTTTGGCGCGGAGGACGTATTTCATGGATGATCTGATGAGTCCCGGGCTGTTTGCCTGTGTTTGTCTGGCTGTTGTCGTGGGTATATTTTCAACCCGAGAGGCCAGGGAAAATCCTCCACCTTACAAGCCGCATCAAGCCGCCGCGCTAAGGGCGGAACCGGTTGGTGATACGCGCCTGCTGACCGACGCTGATCTGCGGGCTGGCGAAGTCACCATCGTGAATTTCTGGGCCAGTTGGTGCGGGCCGTGCCGCCGGGAACATCCGATCCTGTTGCAATTGCAGCAGGACGGCTACCGGGTTGCCGGAGTCAATATGCGCGATCATCAACGGGACGCGGTTACATATCTCGAAAAACACGGCAATCCGTTTTTCGCGACCGTGTCGGACCCGACGCGGGAGGTCGCGCGGCGCTGGGGATCTATCGCGATACCGGTGACCTATATCGTGGCGGGCGACGGAACGGTATTGAACAAACACTATGGCGGCCTCAGCCGCGACCGGCTGGAGGCGACGTTCCTGCCAGCCCTGCGCGCCGCCGAGGCCTATGGCAACTGGGACGACGCGACATTGCTGGAGGCGATTGTCCAGGGCAGGTAGGTCGCGCGAAGCGGTTTTTGCCGGAATTGGACCAAGCGATGGAGTAGAGTAGCAGTTTAACGCCGTTGTTCTTTGACCCAATCCCCAAACGCGATCATGAGAGTTTCGCCGTTCATAAGCTGATATGTGGGTCTTGGAACTCTCCCAGCTAGCGGTTCGAATGCGCGATCTGGCAGGTTCCAGATTATTGGGTCATCAGACTCACATTTCTTGTCGCGATATGCCTTTAGCTCAGACAGTGTGAAGTCTGGATCTATTGCGAATTGACCGACTTGGTATTGTCCGTTCTCAAATCCACGCATAACCGTGCTGAGTATTACGTATCCTTCGTCACTCTCATCAGTCGAGATTGAAGCCCTCTCATAAAACGAAGGGTCAGCAAGCGCGTAGATTGTCATTGCAGTGCCGCGATCACAATCTGGATGGCACAGTATTTCGACCAATAGATCGGTTCCGGCATCCCAATTCCAGTTTAGTGCGATTTCGTGAAGAGTATCTGGGTTCAGTTCTCGGACCCAATTCCGCAGACCATTTTCAAGATCACGTAGGTTTTCGATTTGGGTATCCGCTTCACCGTCTCGATACCATTGCGTCTCCAGCTGCCTGAGCTCTTCTGCTTGTTCCAAGTCTTATAGTCCTTCCAACTTCAACAACACGAAAAGCGAGGGCCGTAGACTGCGACCCTTGCTTGTTTTGACATTGCTCGTTTCAGGCAGCCTTCGCCAAATTCTGCAGCACATAGTGCAGCACGCCACCCGACTTGATGTAGTCGATCTCGACCGCTGTATCGATCCGGCATTTCAGGGTGATGTCTTTCGTCGACCCATCCGCGAAGGTGATATTCGCCGTCACCTCTTGCAGTGGTTTCACGTCTGCCAGCCCGGTGATGGTCACCGTTTCCTCGCCTGTCAAACCCAGCGATTTGCGGGTGTCGTCACCAGTGAATTCGAACGGGACGACCCCCATGCCCACGAGGTTGGAGCGGTGGATGCGTTCGAAATTCTCGGCGATCACGGCCTTGACGCCCAGCAGGGCCGTGCCCTTGGCCGCCCAGTCGCGTGAGGACCCGGCACCGTATTGTTCGCCAGCGAACACGACCAATGGCGTGCCTTCGGCCTGATGTGCCATCGCGGCCTCGAAGATCGAGGTCTGGTTGCCTTCCGGCCCTTTGGTGTAGCCGCCTTCGACGCCATCCAGCATCTCGTTCTTGATGCGGATATTGGCGAATGTGCCGCGCATCATGACCTCGTGATTGCCGCGCCGTGAACCGTAGCTGTTGAATTCGCGCACGGGCACCTGCCGCTCGATCAGGTATTTGCCGGCCGGCGTTGTATCCTTGAACGACCCGGCAGGGCTGATGTGGTCGGTGGTGACCATGTCGCCAAGAACGGCGAGGACCTTGGCATTGACCACATCGTTGATCTCGCCCGGGTCCTTGGACATGCCCTGGAAATAGGGCGGGTTCTGCACATAGGTTGAGGTTGGCGGCCAGTCATAGGTTTCGCCGGAGGATGTTTCGACCGCCTGCCATTTTTCGTCACCTTTAAAGACATCGGCATATTTGCTGATGAAGGCTTCGCGGGTCACGGTTTTTTCGACCAGTTCGTTGATCTCGGCAGATGTGGGCCAGATGTCTTTCAGGAAGACATCATTGCCGTCCTGATCCTGCCCCAGCGGATCCTTTGTGATGTCGATATTCATGTCACCGGCCAGCGCGTAGGCCACGACCAGCGGTGGCGAGGCCAGGTAGTTGGCGCGCACGTCTGGCGAAATCCGCCCTTCGAAGTTGCGATTGCCTGACAGGACAGATGTCGCAATCAGGTCACCCTTGGCGATGGCGTCTGACAGTTCCTTCTGGATCGGGCCGGAGTTGCCGATGCAGGTGGTGCAGCCATAGCCGACGAGGTTGAACCCGATCTTGTCGAGGTCTTCCTGCAGCCCTGCGGCCTCAAGATATTCGCTGACGACCTGGCTGCCGGGGGCAAGCGAGGTTTTCACCCAAGGCTTGCGGTTCAGACCCAGTGCGGCGGCCTTGCGGGCGACCAGACCGGCCCCGATCATCACGTAAGGGTTGGATGTGTTGGTGCAGGACGTGATCGAGGCGATCACGATGGACCCGTCATGCAGTTTGTAATCTTCGCCCTCGACCGCCTGGCTTTTATGATGCCCTTCGTCGCCGGGGATATGATGAGGCGCAACTGGACCGCCCTCGGCTGCCATTTCAGCCTTTTCATCCGCTGGTGCAGCTTTTTCTGGCCGCTGACCGGTAATGTATTTGCCGAACGCAGATGATGCATCGGTCAGCGCGATGTAATCCTGTGGCCGTTTCGGCCCGGAAATGGCAGGCACGATGGTGCCCATGTCCAGATGCAGGGTGTCGGTGTAGACGGGGGCGTAGTTCTCATCCCGCCAGAAGCCGTTTTCCTTGGCATAGGCTTCGACCAGCGCGATGCGGTCTTCGTCACGGCCTGTGTTGCGCAGGTAGCGCAGGGTCTCGCCGTCGATGGGGAAGAAGCCGCAGGTCGCGCCATATTCGGGCGCCATATTGGCGATGGTCGCCCGGTCGGCGAGCGGCAGCACGTCAAGACCAGCGCCGTAGAATTCCACGAATTTGCCCACAACACCCAGTTCGCGCAGCATTTCCACGACTTTCAGCACAAGGTCGGTGCCGGTGGTGCCTTCGACCATCTGGCCGGTCAGCTCAAACCCGACGACCTCGGGGATCAGCATGGAGACGGGCTGGCCCAGCATCGCGGCCTCGGCCTCAATCCCGCCGACGCCCCAGCCGAGCACGGCCAGACCGTTGACCATGGTGGTGTGGCTGTCAGTACCGACGAGCGTGTCGGGGTATGCAACCTCCTCACCATTCTGATCCTTGTCGGTCCAGACGGTCTGGGCCAGATATTCAAGGTTCACCTGATGGCAGATGCCTGTGCCGGGGGGGACGACGCGGAAATTGTTGAAGGCACCCTGACCCCATTTCAGGAACTGGTAGCGTTCCATATTGCGTTCATATTCGCGGTCCACATTCATCTGAAAGGCGCGGGGGTTTCCGAATTCGTCGATCATCACCGAATGATCGATGACCAGATCGACAGGGTTCAGCGGGTTGATCTGCTGGGCGTCACCACCAAGCGCCACGATCCCGTCACGCATCGCGGCAAGATCGACCACGGCAGGCACACCGGTGAAATCCTGCATCAGCACGCGGGCCGGGCGGTAGGCGATTTCGCGAGGGTTCTTGCCGCCGTTGGTGGCCCACTCGCCAAACGCCTTGATGTCATCCACGGAGACCGAAAACCCGTCATCCTCGAACCGCAAAAGGTTCTCCAGCACCACCTTCAGCGCAGCGGGCAGTTTCGTGAAATCGCCGAGGCCAGCGGCCTGCGCGGCAGGGATCGAATAATAGGCAACCGACTGGTCGCCAACGGTGAGGGTTTTGCGGGTTTTGGCAGTGTCTTTGCCGACAGTGATCGTCATTGCGATTCCCTTTCATGGCATGTGCTAGATGGGTTCTTGAGGGGCTTGTGCCTTAAGGGGCGCGCGCGATCAAGGGGGATTTGTATACCATTGCACACAATTGATCGAAACTCTGAAATATTGATGACGATTTTCTCGCAATTCGTTGATTGGCTATTTCAGTCGATCCTCAATACACCGGTGTCGCACTAAGTTTTCGGGACACCACATGCGCCAGTTTTTGACCGCCCTCGCTGTGACAGGCATTCTTTCCACGAACCCTGCCGCAGCGGATAACCCTGTGGTTGTGGAGCTGTTTACTTCGCAAGGCTGTTCGTCTTGCCCGCCTGCTGATGCATTCCTGCATGATCTGGCCAAACGGGACGACATCATCGCGCTGGCACTGCATGTGGATTACTGGGACTACATCGGTTGGAAAGACATTTTTGCCAGCCCGGAATATACCGCCCGTCAACATGCCTATGCGCAGGCGGCCAGTGCCACGACCGTCTATACTCCGCAGATGATCATCAATGGTCAAGACCATGTTGTCGGGTCGCGCCCGATGCAGGTGATGGATCTGGTGGCGGCGCATCGCAGCAAGGGATCGCCCTTTGATGTGACGCTGAGCCGCAGTGGCGATATCATCCAGATCAACGCCCAGGGCGACCAGCGCGGCGATTACGTGGTGCAACTGGTCCGCTATACGCCGCAGGAAACTGTGGCGATCCGCCGGGGCGAAAACGCAGGTCGCGAGCTGAGTTATGCTCATGTGGTCAACGCCTGGGATGTCATTGGCGACTGGGACGGGGCAGACCCGCTGCGGATGAACGTGGCCATTTCTGGCGGTGATCCTATTGTGGTGCTGATCCAAGAGGCCCGCAATGGCCCGATTGTGGGTGCGGCGGAGCTGCGCTAGCGCGCTTTCCAGCGGCGGTGAATCCAGAACCATTGCGCCGGATTGCGGGCGATCTGCGCCTCAAGCCGCCCGGTCAGTTCGGTCATCATCGCCTTGGGTGTCATGTGGGCCACCGGCGCTTCGACCTCGACCGCGAATGACAGGCCGTCGGGCTGCCTGATCCCGAAATAGGGGATCACCAGCGCATCCAGTCGTAGGGCGATATCTGCGGCAGAGGTCGCGGTGTGGGCGGGCTTTCCAAGAAATGGTATCTTCAGGCCCGTGGCCGACACGTCAAACAAAAGCGTGCCCATGCCGCCGGATTTTAGATGCCGGGCAAAACCCATCGTGCCGCGCCGTCCCTGTTCAAAAACCGGCCCGCCCCAAGACGTCATGGTTTTGGCGTAATGCGCGTTGAAATAGGCGTTCTGCATTGGGCGATATAGCCCGCCGATGGTATGCCCCATCCGGGTTAAAACCTGGCGGGGGGCCTCGTGATTGCCGAAATGCGCGGTGACAAAAATCACCGGTCGTTTGGCGGCTGCCGCTTCGGCAAGTGCTTCCAGCCCGGCGCCGGTCGGGGTCGTGTCGGCCAGACGTGTGCCGAACTCCTCCCATGAATAATTCTCGATCAAGGTGCGCCCGAAATTGTCACAACAGCTTTCGGCCAGATCGCGCCGGGCCGTCTCATCCATGTCGGGATAGATCAGGGCCAGGTTTTCTTCGGCCCGTTTACGATACCCCACCAGTGGCCCGATGGCCCGCCGCAGCGCTGATCCCATCATCGGCACCCGGGTTTCATATGGCAGGCGCAACACCGTGCTGATCAGGCCACGCAAGGCGCGATCCGCCAGCCAATCGGCGCGTGATCCCTGGGGGGGCGGTGTTTCCGCGATGTCAGCCATGAACCCGCCCTGGTCTCGCGTCAGGCATGATCGGCGGGTGATCGTGCCAGCCCGGTGCCGATCATGCTGTCGCGGGTGACAAGCCCGGCCAGATCATCGGCAGACCAGCCGTCGGTCCCGGCAGGGCGGGCAGGGATCACGATATAGCGCATATCGGCCGTGCTGTCGTGGACGCGGACCGTTGTCGTGTCGGGCAAGGTGACCCCGAATTCGGCCAGCACCTTGCGCGGTTCGCGCACAGTGCGCGACCGGTAAGCGCGGGATTTGTACCAGTCAGGCGGCAGGCCCAAAAGGTTGCGCGGATAGCAGGAACACAAGGTGCAGACGATGATGTTATGCACATCCGCGGTGTTTTCGACGGCGATCAGCTTCATCGGGCCGATGTCAAACCCCATGGCCGCACTCGCCGCACTGCCATCGGCCAACAAATCATCGCGAAACGCCGGATCAGTCCATGCCCTGGCGACGACGGCCGCCCCATTGGCCGGGCTGCGGGCATCCATCGCGTCAATCTGGGCGTTGATTTCAGCGGCGGTGGTGACACCTTTTTCGATCAAGATCTCACGCATGGCGATTTCCATCTGCTGCCAGTAGGTCAGCGGATGATCATCGTCCGGGCGATACGGATGACCCGACGGAGACAGATGGTCGTGATGATCATGAGGCATGGGGTGGGTCCGTTTCTTCCAGCCAGTGCGCGTAGATTTCCGCGTCAATCGTGTCGTCAGGCGTTTCGGCCCCTGCACCCCAGACCTCGGCCATAGTGAAGCGCACGCGCATCACTGGCAGCCGGTTGCCCTTATGGCCGTAGGCCAACTCTTCGGGGTTGGGGAAGGGCCCCAGCCTGCGTTCAACCCAGCCGGTTTTGCCGCGCAGATAGGCAGGGGTGCGCACATGGCCGGGGGGCATATCGGGCCGGACGCGCATATAGGTCCGTTCAGCCACCGCTTGCCTCGCCATAGGTGGGGCCGCGTGCGGCGACCTCGGTCATCCGCTGGGCAAGTTCGGCGGTGGTATAGACGCCCGCCTCGATCAGGTTCTGATTAACCGAGGCGATCCAGCGTTCGTAATAGTTCATCGTTTCGAATGCCTCGGGCCCCATGTCTTCGAGCACGCGGCGCAGACCATCAACGGTGAAATGCCCCTTGGCGGAGCAGATCACCATAAGGGCGTCCACACGTTTTTCCCATAGGGAAAAGTCATGCTGTTCGGTTGGCACGGCGCCGGCAGCGTCGCCGCCCATATCGTGCCAGCGTTTGCCGTCAAACGGATCAGGGTTTTGTGTCATGCCCAAAGGTTAGATCAGTTCATGCAGAACTGTCCATCGGTCAGATAGAGGGGCCGGTGCCGGTTTGTCAGGCGGCCTCGTCGTCCTGCTCCTCGTCAGGGTCGATCAGTTTGATGATCCCGCCATCGACCATCTCCCGAATGGCGGCGGTGATTTCGGCCATCGCCTTTTCGGCATCGTCTTTTTTCACCTTGCCCAGTTCAGCGGCATCCTCGCGTATCTGGGTCGCCATACGTTGCGACACGCTGCCCAGGATAAATTCGGCGGATTTGACCAGCGGTTCGTCGCCAGCAAGTCCGGCGGCAACGGCCGTTGTCAGAACCGCACCATCCACCGACCGGATGCAATTGGGAATATCCGTCGGTTTGACCCGGGGGGCGATATCCTTGAAGGTAAAGATCGCCTTGCGCACATCGCTGGCAAAATCCGGATCGGTGGCGCCCAACCCCTCCAAAACGTCCTCTCTTGTGTCGGTTGCGGTGGAGTTCAGAATCGCGCCCAGACGCTGCACCGGCGCCTTTTCAAAGGCCAGCTCGTTGATGCGGCCATAATCCTGCGCCAAGGCTGCCCCGATGCGCCGCACGGCATCGGGGGTGATATCGGCGGTCTGCGACATGGCAAAGGTAATGCGCCGGGCCCGTTCGCCCGGGGTTTTCTGCAGGACCTCGGCCGCCTTGGCCACCGGTAGCTTGGACAGCGCAACCGCGCAAACCTCAATGCTTTCGGCGGTCATGATGCTGACAATGCGTTCCACTGGCAGATTAACGATCGACGGCCAGTGATCCCCGTTGCGCACGGCGGCGGTTTGCGCGCGCAGACGTTGGGCCAGGGGCGGGCTGAGATGATCGGCAATGGCCATGATCGCGCCATCGCGATTGCCGGGGGCAGAAAGGCCAATAGCCTCAAGCTCACTCGCGAATTCCTCGGCCACGGCGGTGACGGTGTTCCGGTCAACAAGGCGGATCGCCCCCAATTCGCCGGCCAAAGCCTCTTGCAGTGATTCGGGGAGTTCAGATAACGACAGGCTGCCGCCATCGCTGATCATCATCTGAACGATCATCGCGGCCTTGCGGCGGCGGGTCAGTGTATCACCGCCGGATATACTTGGCTGAAATTCCATCACATTCCTTTACACCCGGGGCCGTAAAGGAATGGTTAGGACGCCTGTAGCTTATGACCCGGGATGAGTCACCATGATCGACATATTTTTCAGTTGCTGCACGGTCTCGGGCGACAATTGCGCCTGACCGTCCGTTGCCGCATGCAGCATATCAAACCGCGCGCTGATGGTGGCGACCTCCTGGTCGGTGAAATCGCGGTCTTCGCGGGCAAAGCTTCCGATGCTGCGAATCCCATCTTTTGCGCCTTCGGTTTCCTGTGCACAGGTGATGCCGTGTTTGATCCCATGCTCGTCTGCCAGTTTCATAACACCAGCGGGGTCGTTGTCTTTCAACGCGTCCCAACGGACAGCCCCGGTGTTCTCGAACCCCCATGCCAGCGTGGGGTCCAACATCAGCAAACCCCTTTGTGAATAGAAGTCTAACCATTCTTTGCTATATGTCTGAAACATGAATTTTGGGGTCGTGTATTGGATCTGAAGCCCGATCGCATAACCTGCCGGTGCCATCTGTCTCAACTCGCCCAGAACTTCACTAATCTCTACCTGTGTCGATGACATGTCCCTAACTCGCTTTCCGGTTGCCAAACGATCTACGTTCGAAATACTCTTTAGAAGGCATTGCGTATCGACATTGTAGGTATAACAGTGCAGAGGCAACAAGGCTTTTATAAAAAATGAGGGCCTCGAGGTAGGTGAATGTCGGCACTTTTGGGTCCAAAGGAGATTGAGCAGCTTGCTCCGGCGGGGCATTATATTGCCCTCCGTATCGGTTTTGCCTTTCCCATGGAAGAGATTAACGCGCTTCCGCCCGAATGGATCGAACACTACACCAACAACCGTTTTATGCTGTTTGATCCGGTCGTTAGATGGGCCTACAGCAATGTGGGGACCTGCCGATGGAGCGCGCTGCCGCTGGACGATCCCAAGCGGATCATCGCGCAGGCGCAGACATTCGGGCTGCGCTACGGGGTGACGATCTCCATCCTCGATAGCGGACCTGATGCGCAACGGTCATTTGCGTCCTTTGTTCGCTCTGACCGCGAGTATACTGACCTGGAGGTCAAGCTTCTCAAGGCATTCCTGACCCGCAGGCACAATGAAACGGCCCCGCCCACCAATCTGACCCGTGCCGAGCTAGAGGCGCTGGGCATGGTCAAGGACGGCAAGCGGCTCAAGGAAATCGCGCATGAGTTGAATGTCAGCGAAGGCGCGGTCAAGCAGCGCCTGAAGAACGCAAAGTTGAAACTGGGCGCAAAAACCGGCACGCAGGCGGCGACACTGGCCAGCCAATACGGGCTGATTTAACCTTTTCCTGGCCGCAAGGCTTTGAAGTTAGACAGTTTCCGCCCAAGGGCCATTTTTTCTCTCAATTCGGAACAATTCGAGTTAATTTGTCGTTGTTGCAGTACACGCAACGTCCGACCTGAGGTGGCACCACTCGTCACTCAACCTTAGTAGAGAGAAAGAAAGTTATGGAAAATGTTACCTTCAACCTTGCGCAGCTCCATCTGTACGGTGCCGCGTTTTACGAGTTTTTGGGCTTGCGCAAGCGTTTCTTCGTAGACCAGTTGGGATGGCAGATCCCGCATGATGATGACGTTGAGATGGACCAGTATGACAACCCAACCGCGTATTATTCGCTGGTGTTGCGTGACGGCAAAGTTGTGGGCGGGGCCCGCGTGATGGCCACCACAGCACAGTGGGGATCACACACCTATATGTTGCGTGACGCTGTCGCCGGAAAGTTGATCGGCATTCCTGCGGACATTATCCCACAGGCCGAAGCGACCAAAAATGTTTGGGAAGTGACACGCACTGTGATCGCTGATGAAGTGGACACACAGGCGGATCGGTCAAGTTGCCTATCGCTGATGTTGGATGGCGCGGTCGACATCGCCAAACAGCACGGTGCAACGGAACTGATGTCGCTATCTCCTCTGGCGATGGCGCGGACGTTGCGCAAACTGGGATATGATGCCCACCGGATCGGCGAACCCTACCGCAACGAAGAGGACGGACGTCGTTATGCCTGTATCAGCATGCCAACGATACGCAGCAAGGCTGCCGCAGGTGCTGAAAAGACCAAGACGATCCCTGCCGCGCATCTGCCGAAAGCGACCCATATGCCGCAGCCGCAGCCGGTTCATGCACCTTCGGTGATCTAATGAAAATGACGTGACCGGCCGGGGTGGGACATACGGCTGGTCACTTTACCCTTCATCCGCGCCAAAAACGCGGTTGAAAATCGTATCTACGTGCTTAGTGTGATACCCAAGATCGAATTTCTCCTCGATTTCATCTGCTGACAGGGCCTGTGTCACCTCATCATCGGCCAGCAACTCGGTTTTGAAATCCGCACCTTCCTCCCAGACTCTCATCGCATTGCGCTGTACCAGCCGGTAAGCATCCTCGCGGCTGACACCTGCCTGGGTCAATGCCAGCAACACGCGCTGTGACATGACAAGGCCGCGAAATTTGTTCATATTGGCCAGCATATTGTCGGGATAAATCACCAGTTTTTCGATCACCCCGGCCAGCCGGTTCAGGGCGAAGTCTAGGGTCACGGTCGTATCCGGCCCGATGGCGCGTTCGACCGATGAATGGCTGATATCGCGTTCGTGCCAGAGCGTGACATTTTCCATCGCGGGAACAACGGACATGCGCACCAGACGCGCCAGCCCGGTCAGGTTTTCGGTCAGCACCGGGTTACGTTTGTGGGGCATGGCAGAGCTGCCTTTTTGCCCCTTGGAAAAGAATTCCTCGGCTTCCAGCACCTCGGTCCGTTGCATGTGCCGGATTTCGGTGGCGATGTTTTCGATGCTGCTGGCGATGACGCCCAGCGTGGCAAAGAACATCGCGTGCCGGTCGCGGGGGATGACCTGTGTGCTGATCGGCTCTGGCGTCAGGCCAAGCTGTGCGCAGACATGTTCCTCGACCGATGGATCGATATTGGCAAATGTCCCGACTGCACCTGATATTGCCCCGGTCGCGATTTCAGCGCGCGCCGCAATCAGACGCGCACGCCCCCGGTCCATTTCCGCATAGAACCGCGCAAAGGTCAGGCCCATCGTGGTCGGTTCGGCGTGAATACCGTGGCTGCGCCCGATCCGTACATCCATCTTGTGTTCAAAGGCGCGGGCCTTCAGCGCGGCCAGTACCCGATCCATATCGGCAATCAGGATATCGGCGGCGCGAACCAGTTGCACATTCAAAGTGGTGTCCAGCACATCGGACGAGGTCATGCCCTGATGGACGAACCGGGCATCCTCGGCCCCGATATGTTCGGCCAGATGGGTCAGGAAGGCGATGACATCATGTTTCGTCACGGCTTCGATTTCGTCAATGCGGGCGACGTCGAATTCAACATCCTTGGCTTTCCAGACCGCTTCCGCGTTCTCTTTCGGGATCACACCAATTGCGGCCTGCGCGTCGCAGGCGTGGGCCTCGATCTCGTACCAGATGCGGAATTTTGTCGCTGGTTCCCAAATGGCGGTCATTTCCGGACGAGAGTAACGAGGGATCATATGGGCACCTTTGATATGGGGGTGGGCAGCAGTTTGCACCTGCGTCATAAAGAGGTGCCAGCGGAGCCTCAAGGGAGAGATGACATGAAGATCACGGTCAATATGTGCCGGGCAGACAGCGCGATGGTGAAATAGATGCTGGCACTGGCGGATTTCAAAGGCGAATGGCGCATCAGCCGCGAGATCACAGACAGGTTGACCGGCAACGCGGGGCGGCTGGAGGGGACCGCCACCTTCACTGATGATGCACCTGATACGCTGCTTTACGAAGAACGGGGGCGTTTGCGGCTGGGTGATGGGCCAGAGATGGAAGCGACGCGCCGCTACCGCTGGCATTTCGCTGATGGCCGGGTCGATATGACGTTTGACGACCGATCAGCCTTTCACAGTTTTGTACCGCACGGCTATGTGTCCGGCACGGATCATCAATGTGGCGATGATGCCTATGCGGTGCGTTATGATTTCATCCCTTGGCCGCGCTGGCGGGCGGTCTGGGTCGTGACCGGGCCGCGCAAGGATTACACATCCGTCACCGAATTCACCCGGTAGGATGGGTCAAGACCCATCTTACGCCGCCTGACCGTTATCGCTATCGCGCTTGCGCCCCGCGCGTGGCTGGGGCAATAAACCTGCAATGAAATCAAAACAGGGGAGAGCGGCACATGGCCCTCGCACTCAATGACAAAGTCCTGACCGAGGCGTTCGGTCCGTCCGAAGGCACATCCTTGCGCGTCAAACAGGCGGCGATGGTGATCCTGGGGATTGCGGCGCTGGCGATCTTTGCCAAGATCAAAATCCCCATGTGGCCTGTACCGATCACCATGGGCACTTTTGCGGTTCTGACGATCGGTGCGGCTTACGGCCCGCGTCTGGGGCTGGCCACGATCCTCGGCTATATGATCGTGGGTGCCCTTGGTTTTGACGTCTTCGCCAGTTCCTCGGCCGAAGCCTACGGCATCAGCTACATGATGGGCGGCACAGGCGGCTATCTGGTGGGTTACGTCCTTGCCACGCTGGCGCTGGGTTTGGCGGCGCGCGCAGGCTGCGACCGGTCGGTGCTGTTGATGGCGGTGGCCATGCTGGCAGGGACCGCCCTGATCTACGTATTTGGCCTTGCCTGGCTGAGCGTTCTTTACGCCGACAAGGGTGCGGCTTGGGTGATCGGCGTTGGTCTGACCCCGTTCCTGATCGGTGACGCGCTGAAACTGGGTCTGGCTGCACTGCTTCTGCCAGCCTTGTGGAAGCTGATCGGCGACGCTCGGAGCTGAGACCAAAGGGTCTGAAATGCAAAAAAAGGCGCTGCGTTTGCAGCGCCTTTTTTCATTTGATGTCGTCAGATATCTATCCGCGCACGGCCCGCATGATCAGCGAGGCGACGAACAGCACCAGGAAGATGAAGAAAATAATCTGTGCAATCCCGGCGGATGCACCAGCGATACCACCAAAGCCCAAAACAGCGGCAATCAGTGCAACAACAAGAAATGTAACGGCCCAACCCAACATGACATAACTCCTTTTTGTCATTTCCAATAATTGCCGCTTTCGCTGCAATCTCTGATTAACCAACGCGGATGGGCCCATTTGGTTCCCGCAAAAAAAATCAGGCCAAAACCGTCCTGACGGTCGATGACCGCTCAAGCGTCTTGTGAACCGGGCATTTGTCCGCAATTTCCAACAGCCGTGCGCGCTGTTCCTCGGACAAATCCCCTGTCAGCCGAATGGTGCGATCAAAGTGATCGACCTTGGCGCCCGGATCGGCGGCATCCTGTGCGTGTTCCTTGGCATGGGCGATATCGACGCTGACGCCATCCAGCGGCCAGCCCTTGCGCCGGGCATACATCCGGATCGTCATCGACGTGCAGGCACCAAGACCTGCCGATACAAAACCATAAGGCGTCAGTCCTTTGTTGGTGCCGCCATATTTGGCCGGTTCGTCGGCCAGCGCATGATGCGGGCCAGACTGCACATCCTGCAGAAACCCGTTGGGGTCGGCTTCGGTCACGCGCATGATACCTTCAGGCACATCGGCAGGCTTGGCCGGCGGGGCAAGGTCGAGATAGCGTTTGGACCATGCGGCGATCACATCTGCGGCGTATTCCGCATCGGCGGGGCGGGTGACCAGATGATCAGCATCGTCCAGCGTGACAAAGCTTTTGGGGTGTTTGGCCGCCAGGAAGATGTCAGAAGCGTTTTCGATCCCAACGGTCGCATCGCGCGGCGCGTGCAGGACCAGCAAGGCAGCCCCAAGTTTGGCCAGACTGCTGGACAAAGCGACTTCTGACACATCATCGACAAAGCTTTTGCCGATCCGGAAAGGACGCCCGCCCAGGTTCACCTCGGCCACGCCCAGGTCTACGATTTCGGGGATGGCATCGGCAAAGTTATGGGTGACATGGCCCGGATCAAACGGGGCACCAATGGTCACGACGGCTTTGATCGTTGGCATCTCGGGGGCGGCCTTGATCACCGCAGCCCCGCCCAGCGAATGGCCGATCAGCAGGGACGGCGCCATGCCCTTTTGCTCAAGCGCTGCACAAGCGGCGTGCAGATCCTGCACGTTGGATGTGAAATTTGTGTTCTCGAACTCACCCTCGGAATGGCCCAGCCCCGTGAAATCGAACCGCAGAACAGCAACACCCATGGCGGCAAGACGGGCCGCAATCCGCCGGGCGGCGGTAATATCCTTGGAGCAGGTAAAGCAATGTGCAAATAGGGCGGTGGCCAGATGCGGGCCGTTTGGCAGATCAAGCCGCGCCGCAAGCGTGTCGCCCGCATGGCCGGTAAAGGTGAGCTTTTCAGTCGGCATGTCAATTGGACCTTTCCTTCTTGGTGGGGCAGACATGCCCAGAGCAGGCCACGCAAACAAGCCCGGACAGGGCGCAGTCGCGGCAAGGTGAAAGATGTTACCATGATGAAATTGCTGGCATCAATCGTGGCGGCCCTGTTGTGTATCGGGGTTTTGCTGGGCTTTGCAGGGTGGCTGCATCCGGCGGGTGACAGCCTGTCGTTGCTGCGGATGCCGCTGGGCATTGCCTGTGTGATCTGGGCGCTGATCCGGATGCGCCGGGCGCTGCGGCTGGCGCTGCTGGCCTGCGGGACGGCGGCCGCGTTGACCACGGTGCCGCCGCTGGTGGCCGGGCCGGCGGGGGGAGAGTTCACGATCTACAGCAAGAACGTCTGGTTCGGAAATACGTCTGTGGCGGCTCTCGCCCGCGATATCCGCGACAGCGGTGCGGAGGTCGTGATGCTGCAGGAGGTATCGCGGCGCAACAACATGCTGCTGGGTTCACTTGCCGCTGCCCATCCTCATCAGCATCTTTGCACATTTTCCGGATGGAACGGCATTGCGGTTCTGTCCCGCCATCCATTCACGGGCGACACGATCTGTTCAGAGCAATTCGGGCTCGCCGCTGCGCAGATCATCCGCGAGGGGCAGGAGATCTGGGTTGGCTCGGTGCATTTCTACTGGCCATATCCTTACGGTCAGGAAAAATCACGCGATGCAGCACTTGAGGTTCTGGCGCGGCTGGACGGCCCCATCGTTTTAGCCGGTGATTTCAACATGTTCCCCTGGGCCGCCAGCGTGCAGCAACTGGGGCAGGCGGCGAACGCGAGACTGGCTGGGCCAACCCGCCCAACTTTCGTGATAAAGGGTGTGCCACTGCTGCTGGATCATGTTCTGGCGCCGGGTGGCGGCATGATCGAACGCAGACCCCTTTTGGGGTCGGATCATCGCGGTATCTATGGCCGGGTGCATCTGACCCCCTAGGGCGAAGTTCAAACCCACGCTAGGCCCCCATAAGAGCGGGATCATGCGGGTATTTCGTCAGGTTCTCGGACCCGTCCTCGGTAACCAGCACCTGATCTTCCAGCTTGATTGAAAAATCGCCGCCCTCGGGGCTGATCAACGCCTCGACACAGAACACCATGCCCGATTGCACCTCGTAATCGAACGCGCCTGCGACCCAGCGGTCGGGATAGGCGATCAGCGGCCATTCATCGCACAGGCCAACCCCATGCATCAGGCAACCGTATTTCAGTTTTTGATATTTGTCGGGCAACACATGGGTATTGTGTGTCAGGTCATGGAACGACACGCCGGGTTTCAGCATCTGCATATTCTGTTCGATATGCTCAACGCCGATCTGCATCGCCTCAATCATGTCGGGGCGGGGTTTTTGATCACCGATCCACCAGGTCCTACTGATGTCGATGCAAATGCCATAGGCACCCACCAGATCGGTATCGAACGCCACGATTTCATTATTCTGCACGATGCGCCCGCCACATTCCTGAAACCACGGGTTGGTGCGCGGGCCGGATGTGAGCAACCTTGTCTCGATCCACTCGCCCCCGCGGCGGATATTTTCGGCATGCAGGACGGCCCAGATATCATCCTCTGACATATGGCCCTGTGGCACACCGGCACGGGCGGCATCCTCCATTGCGTAACAGGCCGCCTCGCAGGAATGCGACGCGCAGCGCATCGCCAAAATCTCATCCGGGCCTTTGATGCTGCGCGCCTTTTCGGTCAATTCCTCACCGGGAAACACCTCGAAACCTACGGCTTCCAATGCCCGCAACCCGTGCAGCATCGGCTTGTCGACGCCAAGGCGCATATTACCGCCACTATGTTCCGCAATCAGGTCGCGCACCTCGATGGCAAAGCTGTTTGCGACATCACCCAGCTTGTCACCGCGATCAAAATAGAACAGGTCCGCCCCGGTGCGTTGTTCGGCAACCAGCGGATTGAACTTGGTCAAAAACATCCCGTTCTTGTAGTCCCAGACAACCATATAGCCGTCTGCACAGACCAGACAGGCACGAAAAGGATTATGCGTGTTCCATAGCTGCATATTGGTGCTGTCGGTGGCGTAGCGGATGTTGAGCGGATCAAACATCAAAATACCACCATAATCGCGGGCATTCACCGCATCGGTCAGGCGGCGATGACGCCAGGCGCGCAGGGCGGGCAGGTTGGGCAATTCCAGTCCGGCAGCCGCCCATTCCGCATAGGCCAGCTGGGTCGGCCCGATCTCGACCCGGTCCTGATCATTGGGGGTGCCGTCATCCAGTGTCGCGCCGCGCGTGGGGTCAATTTTGCGGGTGTCGCGATAATGGGTGTTCATGACAGCGATCCTTGTAACAACTCCTGCCATGGTGCCTGCGTTCCGGGCATGGGTCCGGTCAAAAATCGACAAAACCACTGCTCAAACGGGACATCCTTGGCGGAAATCGCCACATTGTACCATTTCACACTGCCAGCTGCCGCGGCTTCACTAAATTGACACCAGGTAAAGGAAAGGTATGGCATGGCCCTTGTTACATTCAAAGACACCGGTATTCAGTTTGATCCGGCCTTCATCAGCGCCGACGATATCGCGGAGTTACGCACCAGTTTCACCCCGGACACGCTTGGGGCGGATCAGGAGGAAGCAGCAGACACCTTTGGCCTGCCCATGGTGGACACCTACGATGAGGCCCGCGAACAGGTGAAACGGATGATGGAAACCGACGGCTTTCTGGCCGATATGCTGGCGGAAGCGCAGCAGGACGGCGAACCAATCGATATCGACGATGTTCTGGCCGACGTGGATGCACAACTCAAACCCGTGCTTGAGGGCGGTGAACTTCCTGCCGAGGCGATTCATTTTGCCGAGGAAGGCGTCAAGTTCGCCCAATTCATCGACACCGATACAGGCAGCACGCTGATCGTTGATAGTCAGGAGGTGCTGCGGATCGGTCGGCTTGGCGGCGCAAAAGACAAGAACGTGAAAGTCGCCGCTGCAACAGTTGTAGTTGTCATAGACCTGATTTTTGTGATTCTGGCCTTGTCTTCGGTCAAGGCCGCACGGACCCGCAAGGCTGATGAGGCCATGGGAAAAGCCGCCAAGAAAAGCATCAATCCAATGAAGAAACTGGCCAAGGAACTACTGAAACGGCTTGCGGGCGCAATGCGCAAGTTCCGTGACAAGGACAAGCCCAAGAAAACCGTGGTGCGTGACGTGATTAATGACATCGCCAAGGCTGTGGCACACGCGATGAAGCAGATGTGGAACGATATGTGGGGTGATATCAAGCGGATCGTCAAAGCGCTGCTGTCATCGATCAAGGCGATCGTGACGGCGGTTGCATCCCTGACCGCGACCATCTTGCTGGCAATCGGAACCGCTGGCGCGGCACTTGTCGCCT
Organism: Yoonia sp. SDW83-1; assembly: GCF_046762885.1. Lineage (NCBI taxonomy): Bacteria > Pseudomonadati > Pseudomonadota > Alphaproteobacteria > Rhodobacterales > Paracoccaceae > Yoonia > Yoonia sp. SDW83-1. The sequence goes on along the minus strand of NZ_JBKQXO010000003.1, from coordinate 199,995 downwards.
CGCTGATCAACCTGACGCTGGCGCTGGTCAAGCTGATCGACGACACGATCAGCCTCAAGGCGGCGATGGACAGCGCTTAGGGGTCTGAAACCGCTGGAAAAGGTGCGGCCGGGCCGCGATGGCCCGGTCAGATCAGCGCTGTGGTTCAGGCTCCATCGCGATGCTGGATCCATCCTTGGTCAGCATCGACGTCCTTGTGTCCTCCGGCGTCGTGCAAACCGGCGTCCCATCGCGGTTCAGGCGGGCAGCCATATACCCTTCCAGGCCATCGTCAATATACCAGTATTGGCAGCCATCCGGAGAGACCCAGATATTGGCCAGCCCATCGGCCAGCGCGCCGCCATCCAGCCCGCCATCCAGAATCTGATTGCTGTCGCCAGTCCGGCCTTCACAGGCGGCCAGCCCTGCGACCGCCGCAATCAAACCCGTGCATTTCAAAAACCTGTTCATCGACAGCCTCTTCCATTTCAAACCTGATACCACTTTGGCCGGTTGTAGATGAGTAAGGGGGCGCTTTCAACGATTTCGACCCTGAACAAAAGTCTAGGCGGATTTCCTTGCAATAGGGTGAAGAAGTTAGGGGCGTCAAAACGCAAATGGGCGCCCCAAAGGGACGCCCATGAATTTCATCAGGTGGCGGGCCGGACCCGCCCGACCTCAGCAGCTATAGTAAAGCTTGTATTCCACGGGGTGTGGTGTGTGCTCATAGGCGTACACTTCTTCCCATTTCAGCTCCATGTAGCCTTCCAACTGGTCCTTGGTGAACACGTCACCGGCCAACAGGAAGTCATGATCCGCTTCCAGCGATTCCAGCGCTTCACGCAAGGATGCGCAGACGGTCGGGATTTCGGCCAACTCTTCGGGCGGCAGATCGTAGAGGTCTTTGTCAGAGGACGGACCCGGATCGATCTTGTTCTTGATCCCGTCAAGGCCGGCCATCAACAGGGCCGAGAAGCACAGGTAAGGGTTCGCCGCCGGATCGGGGAAGCGGGCCTCGACACGCTTGGCCTTGGGGCTTTCGGCCCATGGGATACGCACACAGCCCGACCGGTTACGGGCGGAATAGGCGCGCAGCACGGGGGCTTCAAATCCGGGGATCAGGCGCTTGTAGCTGTTGGTCGACGGGTTGGTGAAGGCGTTCAGCGTCTTGGCGTGCTTGAGGATGCCGCCAATGAAATAAAGCGCTTCCTGCGACAGATCGGCGTATTTGTCACCTGCGAACAGTGGCTTGCCGTCTTTCCAGATCGACATGTTCACATGCATGCCGGTGCCGTTATCGCCTGCAATCGGCTTTGGCATGAAGGTGGCGGATTTCCCGTATGCCTGCGCCACGTTGTGGATCACATATTTGTACTTCTGAAGATCGTCTGCCTGAGAGGTCAGCGTACCAAAGATCAAACCCAACTCGTGCTGGCAGGATGCAACCTCGTGGTGATGCTTATCGACCTTCATGCCCATCCGCTTCATCGTGGACAGCATTTCAGAGCGCATTTCCTGCGCGTCATCAATCGGGTTCACCGGGAAATAGCCGCCTTTGATGCCAGGGCGATGGCCAGTATTGCCCATTTCGTATTCGGTGTCGGTGTTCCAGGCGCCGTCGATGGCATCAACCTGATAGGACACCTTGTTCATCGACACGCTGAAACGCACATCGTCAAAGACAAAGAATTCAGCCTCGGGGCCGAAATAGGCTGTGTCACCAATGCCGGATGCTTTCAGATAGGCCTCTGCCTTGACGGCGGTGCCGCGCGGGTCGCGGGAATAGGCCTCACCTGTGTCGGGCTCGACAATGTTGCAGTGAATGCAGAGTGTCTTTTCAGCGTAGAACGGATCCAGATAGGCACTTTCGGCCTGCGGCATCAGTTTCATGTCGGACTGATCAATGGATTTCCAGCCAGCAATGGAAGAGCCATCAAACATGAAGCCCTCTTCGAGGAAATCCTCATCCACCAGATCGGCCACCACGGTTACGTGTTGCAGCTTGCCGCGCGGATCGGTGAAGCGAATATCGACATAATCGACATCCTCGTCCTTGATCAGTTTCAGAACAGCTTTGTTGTCCATCTATGATGTCCCTTTTTGTAGCAGAATTTTGAATTAAAGCGCGTCGTCGCCGGTTTCACCGGTACGAATGCGAATGGCCTGTTCGATGGACGACACAAAGATCTTGCCGTCGCCGATCTTATCGGTCTTGGCGGCCCCGATGATCGCCTCGATGGCGCCATCGACTTGATCGTCGGCCAGGACGACCTCGATCTTCACTTTGGGCAGGAAATCGACCACATATTCGGCGCCACGATAGAGTTCGGTATGGCCTTTCTGGCGGCCAAAGCCCTTGACCTCAACGACCGAAAGACCCTGCACGCCAACCTCTTGCAGCGCCTCTTTCACCTCATCAAGCTTGAATGGTTTGATGATCGCTTCGATCTTTTTCATGGCCCGCGACTCCCGTTTGGTGTTTCAGTGGTGGTCAGACCATTTCTCTTGCAAAGGGACAATTCGTGGTCGAACCTTACCCCATGCTGGTCAGGGGAAAGCATATCGTTTGCCTGTTTTTTGTGCAACTCGCCTACTGATCGGGCGCTCTAAAAACTTGAGGTGCTGAAACCATGACCGAACTCTTAACCGCTGCCCAAATGCGCGCCATCGAGCAGGCCGCAATCGACAGCGGAGAGGTGACCGGGCTGGAACTGATGGAGAGGGCGGGCCGGGGTGTGGTGGATGCGATTTTTGCCGAATGGCCGGACCTTAGAAAGAAGAACCATCGCGCAGTGGTTCTATGCGGCCCGGGCAATAATGGCGGTGATGGGTTTGTGGTCGCACGGTTGCTGAAAGAAGCAGACTGGCAGGTGGAGGTTTTTCTGTATGGGGATGCCGAGAAGCTGCCGCCTGATGCAAAGGTGAATTTTCAAAGGTGGACCACGCTTGATGTGGTGTGCACCATGGCCGAAGCAAAGATTTCTCTGATGCCGCAAAAGGGCTCCTGCGCACCAATTCTCATCGATGCGCTGTTTGGCACGGGTCTTGTCAGACCACTTCCACCCCAAGTTGAGGCATGTCTGAAGCAGGCCCAATTTTTGAATGATGGTCGCCGCATCGTTTCGGTCGACCTGCCAAGCGGCATCTGCTCCGATAGCGGGCGTGTGTTAAGATATCCAAGTGCCGATCATCACCGGATGCCAACGTTGAGTGAGGCAGTTACACCGCATCTTACTGTATGCTTTGGCTGGAAAAAGCTTGGCTGCGTCCTGTCGCACGGCTCAATGGACTGCGGCAAAGTATACCTTAGCCCGCTTGGCATTGAGATATCCGAAACTACCAGTGAATATCTACTGAAACACTTCGATGGCGTTGTCAGGCTGATAAGCGGGCGGTCCCTTAGTGCACTAAGCAAACCCCATATTGATGCCCACAAATACTCCCACGGTCACGCGCTCATCCTCTCCGGCGGTGTTGGCAAGGGTGGCGCTGCCCGTCTCGCCGCACGCGGCGCAATTCGCATCGGGGCGGGGGCTGTGACCGTGGGGGGGCCGCCTGCGGCGCTGATAGAGAATGCGGCCCAACTCAACGCGATTATGTTGCGTGGGGTCAAGGATGCCGACAGCCTGACCGAAACCCTGCAGGACACGCGCATTAACGCGCTCTGCCTCGGGCCGGGACTGGGGACCGGCGCGCGGGAGGTCAAGCTGCTTGACGCCGCACTCGAGAAGGCCCGTCCCGGGCCTGACCCGGGACCTCAACCAGAGGTCAAGCCGAGAGGCCCCGGGTCAGGCCCGGGGCGGAGTCTTGTGCTGGATGCCGATGCGCTCACCTTGATCGCACAGGACGAAACCCTCTTCGCCAAACTCCACGAAAACTGCATCCTCACCCCGCATGCTGGCGAATTCGCCCGCCTCTTCCCTGACATCGCCGAAAAACTGAACGCCCCCGCCACCAAAGGCCCAGCATACTCCAAAGTCGACGCCACCCGCGAGGCGGCCAAGCGGGCGGGCTGCGTCGTGCTGTTCAAGGGGCCCGATACGGTCATCGCCGACCCGTCAGGGCGCTGCTCCATCAATGCGTCGGTCTACGAACGCTCCGCCCCATGGCTTGCGACAGCGGGTTCCGGCGACGTGCTGGCGGGGTTCATCACCGGCCTGCTCGCGCGCGGGTTTCAACCGATGCAGGCCGCCGAAACCGGGGCGTGGCTGCATACCGAATGCGCGCTCAGCTTCGGGCCGGGATTGATTGCCGAGGATCTGCCAGAGGAGTTGCCAAAGGTCTTTCGCGCCCTCGGATTATAGGTGGTTGCTTGCAATATAACCGCCCCGGACCTGATCCGGAGCCTCTACCGTCAGGCCGCCTGCACCACAATCTCGACCCCGTTGGCATAGATGATGTGATCACTGGCAAATTCCAGATCAAAGACCTGCATGACCTGCCATTTCTGCTGGGCGACGAATTCACCATCGGCAAGGCGGCTTGCTTCGACATCGGCGCTTTCGGCACCGAACAGAACCGGCGCGCGCCAGTCGCGGATATGAATGCGGGTGGCCGGTGTCACGACCATATCAAGACCGGGGCGGGTATGGCCCAGCGAACCGCCCTTGATCACCAACGGACGCACCTTGGCGCGGCGGGCGGTGACATTCTTCAGCACACAAACGCCGCCGTCACGGGTGACCACCCGGTCGCCGGGAACCAGATGTTCCACCGGCAACTCGCCATCCAGCGTCATGATCAACGTACCGGCACAGATCCCGATGTCGGATGATAGAACGGGCTGAAACGGATCGCTGTGATTTTGGGGCGTCGAACGCATCGTGATATCCTGGGCAGTGGTCGTGCCGCCATATGCGCCCCCAAACATGGCGAGAAAACGTTAAGGAACTGCTTTTTTCATGGTGATTTTTCCTCTCGCATCCGTCGCGGACCTTTGCTAGACAGCGCGCAAACATGGGGCAGGCGCAGGCTTGCCCCTTTTAGATCATGCGGGTGTGGCGAAATTGGTAGACGCACCAGATTTAGGTTCTGGCGCCGCAAGGCGTGGGGGTTCAAGTCCCTCCACCCGCACCATAGTTGAATGAAGAAGGATATATGATGCAGGTCACCGAGACCCTGAACGAAGGCCTCAAGCGCGGTTACGCGATCACGGTCACCGCAGCTGAACTTGACGCCAAAGTCGAGGAAAAGCTGAAAGAGGCACAGCCCTCTGTGGAAATGAAGGGGTTTCGCAAGGGCAAGGTGCCAATGGCGCTGCTGCGCAAGCAATTTGGCCAGCGCCTGATGGGCGAATCGATGCAGGAAAGCATTGATGGTGCCCTGACCAAGCATCTGGAAGAAACTGGTGACCGTCCCGCCGCCCAGCCCGAAATGAAGATGACCAACGAGGACTGGAAAGAAGGCGACGACGTCAATGTCGAGGTCTCTTATGAAAAGCTGCCCGAGATTGAAGAGGTCGATTTTTCCAAGATCAAGCTGGAACGTCTGGTGGTCAAGGCCGACAAGGATTCGGTGAAAGAGGCGCTCGACAACCTCGCCGAAAGCCCGCAGGCCGTGACCTATGAGGCCAAGAAAACCCAGGCCAAGAAAGACGATCAGGTCGTGCTGGATTTCGTGGGCAAGGTCGATGGCGAACCATTCGAAGGCGGCGCGGCAGAGGATTATCCGCTGGTTCTCGGCTCCAACTCCTTCATCCCCGGCTTTGAAGACGGGTTGCTGAAGGTCAAGGCTGGCGACGAAAAAGATGTCGAGGTGACCTTCCCTGAGGATTATCAGGCCGAAAACCTTGCCGGCAAGAAGGCGGTTTTCACCTGCACAATCAAAGAGGTGCGCGGTCCCAAGAAGCCCAAGATCGATGACGAACTGGCCAAGAAGTTCCAGGCCGAAGATCTCGACGCACTGAAAGCGCAGATCACCGAGCGGCTAGAGGCTGAATATACCGGTGCCTCCCGTGCTGTGGCCAAGCGTGCCCTGCTGGATGCGCTGGATAAGAAGGTCAAGTTCGACCTGCCCGCATCACTGGTCGAAGCCGAGGCAGGCCAGATCGCCCACCAGCTGTGGCATGAGGAAAATCCTGACGTTGAGGGCCATGATCACCCCGAAATCGAGCCAACCAAGGAGCATGTCAAACTGGCCGAGCGCCGGGTGAAACTGGGGCTGTTGCTCGCCGATATTGGTCAAAAGGCCGAGGTCAAGGTCACCGATCAGGAAATGACCCAGGCGATCATGAACCAGGCGCGTCAGTATCCCGGTCAGGAACGCCAGTTCTTTGAATTCGTGCAGCAGAACGCCCAGTTCCGCCAGCAATTGCAGGCACCATTGTTCGAGGACAAGGTCGTTGACCACATCTTTGAACAGGCCGCCGTGAAGGACAAAGAAGTCAGCAAGGACGACCTGCAAAAGGCCGTTGAAAAGCTGGAAGAAGAATAAACGCAGCTCTGATCAGAGTAGCGATAAGGGGCGCCCGGTGGGGTGCCCCTTTTTTGTGCTTGCTGTACATAATTGAACGACGTTCATTTTTGTTGACCGCTGGGCGGCTTTATGCAATATTTGAACATCGTTCAAGACTATCAGAATAGATACACCGCACAACAAAGGAGCTAATCCCATGTTCAGCAAACGGTCCATCACCCTGAAAGCGGTGACGATCCTAGCCCTGACCCTCGCCAGTCAGAACAACGCCCAGACGATTGAGATTGGCGATCAGACCACTAGTGTTGAGGAGAGCGGTATGACCCTGCAGGAAGCACAGGATGCCATGGACCCGATCCGCCTGATTGAGGCTTATCTGGTCGACAAGGAAGGTCCCCGCAACGCACGCGGCGGCTGGGGCACCCGCGACAGCAATACCTACCGGGTCGGCGAACAGATCGACGCGGTGATCTATCTGGCGAATGTGGGCAAGCACAATCCGGGCCAGCCCGACAACCCGCAAGAGATGGAGCTTTCCATCAACATCCGCGACAAGGCGGGCAATATCGTCTATCAGGCCCCGCTTGCTCACACATTCCGCGGTGTCAGGCGGCTGGATGATCCGCTGCAGGATGACTACTTCAGCGACCGCTTCACTGTCAGTGCGCGTGTGCCGGATGTGGGGGAGTATGACGTCGGCTTTGTTTTTCTGGACAGGACCCGCCCGGCTGAAAAGCAGGTCGCGCTTGAGGTGAAGCTGGATGTGGTGATCGTCGCGGCCGAGGCGACAGAGACCCTGACCGATCTGACCCAGATGATGATGAATGACGGTATGGATCAAAGCTATCTGTTGCGCCGGTGCGCCGCCTATTTCCGCAGTCAGATCGAGTTCTACGGGCCTGACAGGTTCAGCGAGGAAGACTTTGCAATCATCGACAGCAAGGTGCGCTATTTCATTTATGGTGACGCCGTCATCAATGCAGACGCACAGGGTATCACCATGGATGCAGCACTGGACGACACGTTTGCGGCCATGAAAGATATCTCATCCGCTTATTTGGACAGGATGGCGCGCAACTATACCGCCGGACAGCATCCATGGGCCGAAGATACCATGCTACGCCGGGATGAGGCGGCCTGCACCGTGATCTTTGATGGGCGCAGCACGCAATAGCGCCTGCGTACCGCCACAAAATCTTCATTCTTTGCGGGCAGGCTGGGCAGGCGGGTCGGGGTTGTTGTGTGTGTGAAAGGAATTGTCATGAAAACCCCCTGTCTTGCCGCCCTGGCGTTGTTTGGGCTGTCCACCGGGGCATTCGCCTGCCCGGATTACGATCTGTCCCCGGCAGAGGCGTATCGCGCGACCGGTCCGCAGCTTTACGCTGCGGCCAGTTTCGATGTGATCGCCGGGGGTGACAATTACATCTGGAATTGCCGGAATGTGCGCCCGGGGACCGATACCGGCGCCGGCTACTTTCCATCCGCGCCTGATTTTTCGTTTCAGCTGACCAAGATGAGTCCCTATCAACTGGTCATCAGTCTGGACAGCGAATGTGATGCCGCGCTGCTGATCAACACGGCCTCTACCAACTGGTATTATGATGATGACGACAACGGCAATCTGGACCCACGGATCGTTCTGACCCGGCCGATCGACGGGCGCATCGACATCTGGGTCGGCACCTATGATGGCGAATACTGTGATGCTACGTTGCAGATGGAAACGTTTGATCGCTAAAGCGCTGACCACACCCCGATCCCGCCGACAAGGATCAGGCTGAGCGCCCAGACCACATCGAGGTTGAACCAGGTTTTCCGCAGGAAATTCAGGCCCAGCCACAGATACATGCCTACCGCCAGCGCGCCGCCCGCCAGCGTCATCGCGGCGGTATGGGCGGTGGCCACGGCAAAGGCGGTGCCGATATTGCTGGCCATCAGCGCACCCGCCGCCTGATGGCCAGCATCCAGGTCCGACGGGGCACATAGCCCCAGATAGATCGGGACCAGCATCAGCCCGGCCCCATGGGCAATCGCCGCCAGAAACGACCAGAGCCCCAATTGCGTGGGCTTCACCCGCGCCAGAAACCGGGGATGACGGCGGGTGATCAGCAGATAAAGCCCCAGCGCGATGACCAGCAGGCCCGCGCCGATCCTGATCTCGCGTTCCCATGTCACAAGGGTGATCATCATCGAAAACGGCAACAGGATCGCGGTCATCGCCAGAAAATGCCCCAGCGCCAGCGCGCCCAAGGCAGGCCAAAGGGCGGCGCGTTTCTGTGCAAACAGCGCCGCCGAGACCGCCAGCGGCCAGCCCATGCCGGGATTTACCCCGTGATAAATGCCTGAAACGATAACGGCCCACCACAGGGCCGTTACCGATAGCGCCTCTTCCAAGGTCTAGACGTTGGGATAGCAGAAACTGTCGGTGGAACAGTCGCCCCCTTCCAGCCTGATCTGGTGACTGCGATACCCGTTCGGGAAATCGACCCAGAAATCGGTGTTCAGCGTCAGCCCCCCGTTTTCGCCCACATCGGCCATGACCATGGCGGCCCCGCGATCACCGGGATAGAACTGATCATCCCAGGTGGAATACAGCGAATTGGTCCAGTAGACCCGCTTGCCATCGCGGCTGATCTCGACCATTTGCGGGCCATAGCCGAACTCCTTGCCATTGGGGTGCTTGGTTTTCTTGACGATCCCGCCGATTTCCACCTTGCCCGCGAGCGTCGGATTCATCGGGTCGGACACATCGTACTGATGCATTTCACCCAAGCCCCAGCAGGCGACATAGAGGTATTTGTCGTCAAGGCTCAGGTCGATATCGGTGACCAGTGGCGGGCAGGCGCCAAAGCCTTTCAAAAGCTCGGGCAGATCATCCGCATCGGCAGGAACCGGATCAATCGTGATGGTCTTCTTGGCCTCGAACGTGCCGTCATCCTTGCGCCACCAGGTAAAGATCGCGCCTTGCAGATTGGTTGTATCCACCACCACCCCGCAGAACCCGTATTGCTTGGCCGGGTCATGGGCGGGTCGGATTTCCAGCGCCATCTGGTGGTTTTCGCCCAGATCGATGCTTTGCACGCATTTTCGGGCGCGCAGGTCCCAGAAATGAATGGTATGGCCGTATTTATTCGACAGCAGATCCTCTGCCACGATCCCGTTTTCGAATTGCGGCGGCAGGCCCCATTCGGAACTGACCATGTAGTCGCGGGGCAGGTTCCACCAGAAATCATAATGCTTGTCCTGAATGCCCCGGTCCATCTCGTACCGGCCCAGAATCTCGAAGGTCTCGCAATCCATGATGAAGATACCCGGCGGGCCGTCAGTGCCATCCTTGCCGCCGCCACCAAGGGTAGAGACATAGATGCCTTCTGGCCCGCAATGGATCGTGTGTGGGCGGGAATAGCCGGTTTTGGCGAACAGCTCCTCCGGTTCGATAATCTTATGAATCTTCGCCTTCAGCGGCTCTTTAACATCAATCACGTAAATCCGGCTGGACCGGATGCCGGGGATGATCAGATAGCGGCGTTCCAGAAACGCGTGGCCGGTCAGCGGTGACAGGGCCGACGAACAGGCGTTCCAGCCGAAATGGTGAAATTCATCGCCCTTGTTGGGCATGAAAAGGCTGTGCACGATCTGGCCATATGTCTTTGAATTCGGATCAACATCCACCACGGCAAGGCCGTCAGGCTGGCTGCCATCGGGGCTGAGCATCAGGGTGAAGGCCAGTGTTTCAACCGGTGCTTCCATGGCCATACGGGCCGTTGGATGGAACGTTGGATCGGGTCGTAAATTCATGCGATTTCCCCCCTCGCGTAAGTGCCGCCCGTGACGGGCGGAAAAACAGGCGCGCAACGTGTGACACAATCAACAACGGCAACGTCAAAAACAGTTGGGCGCATCAAAATGTACCACGGACCGGCGGCCTGATAATTCCCGGATACTGTCCGGGGCAGGGGTGACTTGGCAAGTCATTTGATCGGGGCGGGTTGCGGCGAACCCTTAACGGACGGTTCAGATTTCGACCGGGCGCTGTGTTAATCCTGGGGTTCGGCGTGTTGGGGTCCGACGCAAGTCCGACGTTTTGCCGACGCGATGCCGACCGGCCACTCTGGCAAAAACCCCTGTATTAACAGGTGATTCGCAAAAATGGAGTGCGGCGGGTGTTGCGTCCATGCGCAGCACCCACCGCGCGTTGCGTCACATCTCGATCCGGAACAGGGCAAAGCCTGTGTCAGACGTGCCAGCGGGCGCGATTTTCATGCCCGCCACATCATCGGCATAGGCCGCCCCTGCCGGGCCGGTTTCGAACATCAGCGTGGTGCCCGGCATCGGTTTGAACGACCAGTTGGCATCAGCCTTGGGATCGATCGTGCCCTGATCGACGATATAGCGCACGATCACATCGCGGTTGGTGTCGGGCCCTTCAAAGATGATCGTGTCGCCCGTGCCGGGGAAACTGCCCCCGCCAGAAGCGCGGTAATTGTTGGTGGCAATGATGAATTCCTGATCGGGATCAATGGGTTCGCCATTGAACTGCAGGTTCATGATCCGGTTGGCATCGGGGTTGATCACCGCCCCCTCGCGGTCGAATTTCGACGGCTGGGTCAGGTCGATCTGATAGGTCACCCCGTCCATCACATCGAAATTGTAGCTGGGGAAATCGGGGTTCAGCAGGACGGCATCCTGCGCGCCCGCATCCACCTGATTGAACATGCCCGCGCTGCGTTCCAGCCAATCCTTAACCTGCGCGCCCGTGACCTTAACCGCCCGTACAGTATTGGGATATAGATAAAGGTCCGCGACATTCTTGATCGCCACATCGCCGACGGGAACATCGGTGAAATATTCAGGCCCGCCGCGACCACCGGCCTTGAAGGGCGCGGCGGCAGACAGGATCGGCAGGCCCTCATAGGCGGTGCCGACCATCTGTTCCTCAATGTACCAGCGTTGGGCGTTGGACACGATCTGGACCGATGGATCATCGGCGACCAAAGCGAAGTAGGAATGCAGCGGGGCTGCGGTTTTGCCCACCGCAGTGCGCACGTAAGTCAATGTTTCTTCATGGATATCCTGGATCGAGTCCAGAACCGGCTGATAATCATCGACCAGCGCTGTGACGCTGCGATCCTCCTCGCGGCGGGAAATGGGCCGCGCCTCTGACGTGTGGGACAGGATGCGCCAGCTGTCGCCGTCGCGTTCCAGCAGCAGGTCGACCAGCCCCATATGGCTGCCCCAGAACCCGCCCATGACACCGGGTTTGCCGCCGATGGTCCCGGCGCCGACATCAACGCCAGCCCAGTCGTCATAGTTGGAGGACGGGAACACCAGATGGCTGTGCCCGGTCATGATCGCATCGATCCCGTCAACGGCGGCGAGCGGGATCGCGGCGTTTTCCATCCCGTCCTCGTGATCGGCAGCACCAATCCCCGAATGGGCCAAAGCGACAATGATATCAGCACCTTGCTCCTTCATCTGTGGCACATAGGCACGCGCGCTTTCGATGATATCGCGGGCCTGCACATTGCCTTCCAGATGCTTGCGGTCCCAGTTCATGATCTGCGGCGGGACGAACCCGATCAGGCCGATCTTGATCGGGTGGGTGTTGCCATCGCCATCCGTGATCTCGCGATCAAGGATCACGTAGGGCGGGACCAGCGTGGTGTCAGCGGTAGGTGACGCCCCCATCTCCTTGACAACATTGGCAGAAACGACGGGGAAGGCGGCGCCGGCCACGGATTTCATCAGGAACGAGATGCCATAGTTAAACTCATGGTTGCCAAGGGTCGAGGCATCGAACCCCAGCGTGTTCATCGCGGTGATGACAGGGTGCATATCGCCTTCCTTCATGCCCCGTTCATAGGCGATGTAATCGCCCATCGGATTGCCCTGCAGAAAGTCGCCATTGTCCAGCAGCATGGAGTTGGTCGACTCCGCGCGCACCCCTTCAATGATGCTCGCCGTGCGGCTCAGCCCGACAGTATCGACCTGCCGGTCGGCATAATAATCGTAAGGAAAAACATGGACATGCAGGTCGGTCGTTTCCATCAGACGCAGATGCGCCTGATTGGTTGCGGCGTTGACGGAAAACGGATGCATCGCGATCAGACCTGCCGATCCTGCGATGAAATGACGACGGTTTAGACGTAGCGACATGATAACCCCCAGAGTGTTGAATATGACATCAGTAGACATCTGTCTGGCCATTGTAACAAGCAGTTGGTGGTTGAAGATGTGGCGATCCGCCGTAAGCCATTGGTATGATTGATTTACCAGATATCGTGCTGTCGGCCCGGCAGCCGTGGGCCTAGGCCATTGTTGCCGGTTACAAGACCATTGAAAACAGGTCAGCCGGGTCAGTCAGGGCAGGGCGCATGACCAGCCGCCTGACCGCGATACATGCAAGCAACCGGCATGAAGCAAGCCGAATATGATTGGGCCGTATGGCGTCTGGAGCAACACGGTGTCAGCTGTCCCCGCCCCGAAATTCTGGTGCGCGGCGCCATCATCGGCGCTGTCTATTGGGTTGATATTGTTGCGAAAAGCGACAGCGAATGGTTCGAGGGGCAGATGGGGCTGGTGCTGAAAGATGCCGTGATGTGCGATCCGACCCCGGTCAACAACGAACGCGGATATTTTCAGTGGAAGCGAGCGGCGGCTCTTGCGCCCGTTAACCCTTGGATGGTGGAGTGGGGCAGCGATAAGGTAAGCTTGTTTGGGGATTTGGCGCCGTCCCGGAAAGGGGCACCAAAGGCGCCGTTTGGGGGTGGCAAGGCCAAGTAAGAAGGCCTTGCCAAATGTGAGTGTTTGAGCCGTTTATGGATCTGTTGCGTTGGCTGTTCCGCCGAAAACACCCAGCATCAAGACAGGTGCGCCAGCGCCCTCAACAATAAGATCACCTGATATCGCCCCGGCGATGTTTTCACCCTCTGCACCATAGAAATTACCGTCATAGGTGACGTCGCCGAATGTTACACCTTCTTCGAAGAACTGCTCATCGGATGTTAACGAGCCAGAGAAACCATTTCCCGTGATTGCGGTGTCTTCGAAGGTGACTGTTTCTGTCAGCAGGGGTTCATCGTCCAAAGGGTCATTTGTGAATGTTGCAAAACCTCCAATGCTGCTGTCGTCGAAGTCGGCAGTCAAATTGATGGTGCCTTCCAAACCGTCAAATCCTTCAGCAGGCGCATTGGGATCGGTATCCATGCCGTCATCTGGGCCGGAGTCGTTGATGTTTGTACCGAAGATAAATGCATTTCCGGTATAGGTCGCTGTTCCGGTCGTTGCCTGAATTAATGTCGGGTCAGTATCAAATCCAAAAACATCGAGAACGAAAGTATCGGTAGTGTTCGTTATCTCTGATGCCGCCACAATTGTAACCACCTCTTCAGTAGTCCCTAAATCAAAAAAGCTCGACAGGGCAGCGATATTCAATCCGACGAGGACGCTGTCACTTTCAAAACTGTAAAGCAGTGCTTCAGGTTCTTCCGGATCGATAACGCGTTCCAGCTGGTAGTCAGTTCCGTTAATTGTCAGCGTGACTTCAGTTTCATCATCATTGAACGCAATGGATACGTTTTGTGAACCAAGCTCAAAGCTATCCAATGTGAAAGGAATTTCTTCGCCGTCGGCATCTTCAAAGTCACCTCCGTTTGCAACGATCTGTGAGAAATCACCTTCTTGGTCATAGGACGGAGCGTTGCGGATTGTGAAAGTAACATTCCCTCGAGAAGTTTCACCAGCAACCGCAAATCCGCTGGAGGCCTGTGGTGTCACATTTGTTGGAGTTGGAGTGTCCGAATCTGATCCGGATGAGCCGCAGGCAACCAGCATGAGCAGGGCGGCAGTGCCCGCAAATAAATTCAGTCTTGTCATGTCTATCCTTTGTGTTGATGTGGTGCTTGATTTCAACAGCCAACACCTCGGCAATCCTCAGCTTGCCTTGTATACTCTTACGCACGCACAACGTTCGTTTAAGATACGTTAACTTTTGGGCAAACCGAAAAGGGATCGAGTGGGCAAGGTTTTGCCCAGCAAATTTCGTTTCTGAAACAATGATTTGGGTGCGAGCATTTTGTCGCGACTGCCTTGGTTTTCTAACGCCGAAACGAAAAAAGGCCGCCCAAAACAGAGCGGCCTTTTTAGTATATTTATTTGACGCTTAGTCTTCGTCTGTCTCTTCAGCCGGTGCTTCGGTCTCGACGCCCGCAGTTTCAGCCAGTTCTTCGTCGTCAGATGCTGCGGCACCGATATCGTCGAACAGTTCCTGAATTTCGAACTCGGCAGCGGCTTCTTCTTCGGCAGCGAGTTCCGCGATAGATTTGCCGGCTTCCTGCAGTTCGGCCTCTTCCGGGGACCGGGCCACGTTCAGAGTGATTGTCGCCTCGACTTCCGGGTGCAGGTGGACGACCACGTCATGCAGGCCCAGTTCCTTGATCGCACCGGACAGCACGACCTGTTTCTTGTCGATGCTGAAACCAGCCTCGGTCGCGGCTTCGGCGGCGTCACGGGTGGTGACAGAGCCGTAAAGCGAACCGGCGTCGGATGCGGAACGGATGACGATGAACTTCTGTCCGTCCAGCTTTGAGGCCAACGCATCGGCCTCTTTCTTGGTTTCGAGGTTGCGGGCTTCCATCTGGGCCTTTTCAGCCTCGAACCGGGCCATGTTGGCGGCATTCACGCGCAGCGCCTTGCCCTGCGGAAGAAGGTAGTTACGCGCATAGCCTTCCTTGACGGACACAACTTCGCCCATTTGGCCAAGCTTGGCGACGCGTTCAAGTAGAATGATTTCCATGATGCGTTCCTTACTTTACGGCGTAGGGCAGCAGGGCCAGGAAACGCGCACGCTTGATGGCTTGGGCCAAACGACGCTGGTTCTTGGCACCGACAGCGGTGATACGGGCGGGCACGATTTTGCCACGCTCAGAGATGTAGCGCTGCAGCAGGCGTGTGTCCTTGTAGTCGATCTTGGGGGCGTTATCGCCCTCGAACGGATCAGACTTGCGACGGCGGAAAAATGGTTTTGTTGCCATGATTTATGGTCCTTTCCTGATCAGCGGCGTTCGCGGCGGTCGCCACGTTCTTCGCGCTTTTGCATCTGTACCGAGGGGCCTTCTTCGTGGGCGTCGACCTTGATGGTCAGCACGCGCATGACGTCTTCATGCAGGCGCATCAGGCGTTCCATTTCCTGCACGGCAGGGGCAGGTGCATCAGTGCGCAGAAAGGCATAATGCCCCTTGCGGTTCTTATTGATCTTGTAGGCCATCGTCTTGACGCCCCAATATTCGTTTTCCAAGAGCTTGCCGCCGTTGTCGGCAAGAACGGTTCCGAAATGTTCGATGAGGCTTTCAGCTTGCGTGTTGGAAAGATCCTGACGCGCAATCATGACATGCTCGTATAGCGGCATGCTTACTCCAGTTCATATATCGGCGCATTTCAAAGAGAGGGGCGGTGACACCTTCTGCACCCCACCCACGAGAGACTGCGCAGTTCATAACGTTCGCAGAAGGATGCGGCCTTATACAGCCCATTTTCGGCCATGCAACCCTTGTGTTCGTGGCGTTGCGGTAACAATCGCAGATTTCTTAACGATGCCTTGACCTTGCCCATTTATGGCCGTGATTGCCGACCATCAAATAATCTGGAAGCGGGCAAGGAGCGCCGGGATGAGCAATACGAACGTCTCAGTACAGAAAAAGCACCAGCGGCTGGCAAGGCCGTCTACCTTCGAAGTCGAAGACACCTATTGGGGATATATCGTGCGATCCGGTCGTGGTCCGTCCCTGGGCGTGATGCTGTCGCAAGTCCTGTCGTTCTTTTTCGGTGCCTGTTTTCTGACGGCCGGTTTCGGTATTCTGATCATGCCAACCATGATGTTTGACGGCGACTTGGGCGTGTTCCGCGTCGGCACGGCGACCTTGTTTGGTGCTGTTGCCGCCTATCTTTTGTGGTTTGCCAGCCGTGGAACACGGACGGAACTGCATGTCGACAACAGCGTTGGTGAAATCCGCGAGATGATCTGCAACCGGGCGGGCAACCCGACGACCGTTGGATGCTATGGTTTTGACAGCATCGGCGGCGTGTTTCTGGACTACAACGAAGACACGGGCATGAGCAATCTGGTGCTGCGCTATCGTAACACCACCCAGACTGTCCCCGTGGCCGAAGGAAGCGAGGCGCAACTGATCGGCCTGCGCGACCGTTTGGGGCATGATCTGATGGTTGTACCGCAGACACTGCGCGAATTGGCAGCCTGATACGGTCTGCCGAACACAATTTGTTCGAAATTGCAGGATTGCCTTGTCGCAGGCAACGCTATCTCTAAGGGTCATAACGCTCACCTTTGGAGATATGCGATGAAAACGATGCTCACTGCCGCGACACTTTTTGCAACCAGCTTTGCCGCCCCGGCTTTTGCCTCTGCTGAGGATTATGTGCTGGATGCAAGCCACAGCCAGATCCTGTTCAGCTACAACCACCTGGGTTATTCAACGACCTGGGGCATGTTCTCGGGGTTTGAGGGTACCATTTCGTTCGATCAGGAAGACCCTGGCGCTTCTTCTGTTAGCGTGTCGTTCCCCGTGCGCAGCATGTTTACCGGCTGGGAAGCACGGTTTGACCATTTCATGGGCGAGGATTTCTTTGGCGCCGGTGAGGACGAGATGGTCACATTCACATCCACCAATATCGAAGTGACCGGCGATGACACTGCCATGATCACAGGTGACCTGACCCTGAACGGGATTACCAAATCAATCGTTCTGGATGCCAAGCTGAATCAGACAGGCATGCACCCGATGGCCGAAAAAGAATGGGCCGGTTTTGATGCAACTACCACGCTGGTCCGGTCCGATTTCGAGGTGGGAAGTTTCGCCCCATTTGTCAGCGACGAGGTCGAGGTGATGATTTCCGTTGAGGCGATGAAAGCCGAATAATCCCTGACGAATATAAGATGAGAGGCCCTGCAGTATCACCTGCGCGGCCTTTTTTTTATTCGGCACCCCGGGTGGCTGTCAGGTTGATATCGACGATCACCGGGAAGCCCAGATTGGTTTCATCATTCATGCTTTGCCCGATGCCGAAGTCACGCCGGTCGAGGGCGAGTTGGCCGGTCATCGTGGCGGTATCGTCAGCGATATCCAGCGTGAAGGGAAGGGTGACGGGTACAGTGTTGTCTTTTATTGTCAGCGTTCCATCGGCCACATAGTCCGTTTCGGCCGCTGTGATATCGGCCTGAAACGTTGCGGTCGGAAAGGTTTCCGCGTTAAAGAAGTCAGCCCCCATCGCCTGATTGGTGACCGAGCCGAGGGTCAGGGACGTAATTGCGACGGTTGTGGTTACATCGCCCAGAGCGCCGGTGCCGTTCGGATCAAAGCTGATGGCTGCGGTCCAGTCGCCGAAACTGCCCTGAACCGCGCTTCCCAGTTGCGTTACGGTGATTGCCAGGGTGCCGTCTGTCACGGTCCATTCAGAGGCAACCTCTGCCAGCTCGGGGCCGGTGCTGCCTTCCTCATGAGTGAATAGGCCAGCGGCGGCCCCTGCGCCTGTTGCGAGGCCAAAAATGACGATGGCGGTGATGGGCGCAAACAGGCTGCCCGCATGTGCCTGTACGGCTGGCGTTTCGCGTTGGCCGAACCACATGCGGCGCAGCGTGGCGTCCTTATCAACAATCTGGTGTTTGAGGGCGCCCGCTATATGCAGCAGGACCGCGGCGACCATGATCTTGCTCCAAATCCAGTGCAGTGATGCAAAGAGTTCCGACACGCTTTCGCTTTTCGGGACCAGCGGCAAATCCTGACCGATGGGCAGCAGGAGCGGGGCGAATCCGCTGGTCGCGGCGTGGTGTATCCAGCCGGTCAGCGGCACCGCCACCAGTGAGAGGTAGAGCAGCCAGTGGACCAGCTCGGCCAGCATTGTTTCGCCTTTGCGATCCGGATGCAGCCCGCCGGGTTTGGTTTGGGTCAGCGCCCAAAGGATCCGGCCAAGCGCCACAACGAAAATGATCACCCCAAGCGTTTTGTGAAAGGAAAAGAGCTGCGCCTTCAGCGCCAGCTGTTCGTTTGTTTCATAAGGTAGCCGGTTGGCAATCGCACCAAGCGGGATCACCGTCAGAACCAGCAAGGCTGTCAGCCAATGGAATATCTTGGTCACGGTTCCATAGGTTGTTTGGCTGTTTGTCGCTGGCATCGTTTTCTCCCGTACTGGTTGACCGGACGCTAACACTGTCGGTGTGGCGGGCCTAGTACCCTGTTTTGCGCATGGCCTGTGCGCGGCTGATCAGTTTGCAGTGCGCTTGTGCGGCGGTCGCGAGCAGGGTAAGCCAAGGACAAGAAACAAGAATGACAGGAGGGGGCCCATGCGGGCATTCGTATTTCCGGGCCAGGGAGCGCAGGCGATTGGCATGGGCAAGGCGCTGGCTGATGCCTATCCGGCCGCCAGGGCGGTGTTTGATGAAGTTGATGACGCGCTGGGCCAAGATTTGTCCGGCATGATCTGGGAAGGCGATATTGCCGACCTGACCCTGACGCGCAATGCCCAGCCCGCGTTGATGGCGACCTCGTTGGCAGTGATGCGCGCGCTGGATGCTGAGGGCGTTTCGAATACCGCAGCATCCTTTGTGGCCGGTCATTCGCTGGGTGAGTATTCCGCCCTTGCCGCTGCTGGCGCGTTGAGTGTGGCGGACACCGCCAAACTGTTGCGGACCCGCGGAACAGCCATGCAAGAGGCTGTTCCAGTGGGTGTCGGGGCTATGGCTGCTCTGCTGGGTCTGGATTTTGAGACAGCCCGCGCCGTGGCCGAAGAAGCGGCTGAGGGCGAGGTGTGTGAGGCGGCCAACGACAATGATCCCGCGCAGGTGGTTGTATCCGGCCACAAGGCGGCGGTGGAACGTGCCGTTGAGATTGCCAAGGAAAAAGGGGCTAGGCGCGCGGTTCTGCTGCCGGTCAGCGCACCTTTCCATTGTAGCTTGATGGCCCCGGCTGCTGACGTGATGTCGCATGCACTGGAAGACGTTCGGATCGTGGCCCCGCAGGTGCCGCTGGTGGCCAATGTATCCGCTGAAGCGGTGACCGATCCGGCAGAGATCCGGACGCTACTGATCAAACAGGTCACGGGTTCGGTGCGTTGGCGTGAAAGTGTGGCCTATATGGCTGCGGAAGGTGTGACCGAGGTTTACGAGATTGGAGCAGGCAAGGCGCTTTCCGGGATGGTAAAGCGGATTGATCGCGCCGTCACAGCAAGCGCGGTTGGCACGCCGGAAGACGTTGTTGCTGCAGTCGTCGCCATAAATGCATAAAGAAGGGGTCATATATGTTTGATTTGACGGGAAAGAATGCGCTAGTCACCGGTGCGTCGGGCGGTATCGGTGCAGCAATTGCGACAGGCCTGCACGCTGCTGGTGCCACGGTCGCGCTGTCTGGTACACGGGTTGATCCGCTGGAAGCGCTGGCCGCAGAATTGGGCGAGCGCGCCCATGTGTTGCCGTGCAACCTGAGCGATGCCGAAGCTGTAAATGCCCTGCCGAAGCAGGCCGCCGATGCGATGGGCTCCGTTGATATTCTGGTGAATAATGCTGGCATCACCCGCGACAATATCTTCATGCGGATGTCGGATGAGGAATGGGCATCGGTGCTGGAGGTCAACCTGACCTCGACCATGCGCCTATGCAAGGGCGTGATCCGCGGCATGATGAAGTCGCGTTGGGGCCGGATCGTGAATATATCGTCTGTCGTGGGTGCCACAGGCAATCCGGGGCAGGCGAATTATGCTGCGTCCAAGGCGGGTATGGTGGGAATGTCGAAATCCATCGCCTATGAGGTCGCCAGCCGAGGTATTACCGTCAATTGTGTGGCGCCGGGCTTTATTACAACGGCCATGACCGACAAGTTGACCGACGATCAGAAGTCCGGAATTCTTGCGCAAGTTCCCGCTGGACGGATGGGTGACGCCGACGAGATTGCGGCTGCCGTACTGTATCTTTCAAGCCCTGAAGCAGCTTATGTCACCGGTACCACCTTGCATGTGAACGGTGGCATGGCCATGTTCTGACCGGGCGGCGCGAAACCGTTTGCCTGAGCGGAATTCTCTGATATAGGCCACGCAGATTTGCCGAAAGGTGCATGTATCTCACGTCAGTCAGTGAATGCGCAGATTGGTGAAGCCCCTTGTGGGGCACGAAGACGGGCTGACGCCCAAAGGTAAAAACGGGTGCAAACCCAGAAAGACAAGAGGAATTGACATGAGCGACGTTGCTGACCGCGTGCGCAAGATCGTTGTAGAACATCTTGGTGTTGAAGAAGACAAAGTGACGGAATCTGCGTCCTTCATTGATGATCTTGGTGCTGACAGCCTGGACACAGTCGAACTGGTCATGGCCTTTGAAGAAGAATTCGGCATTGAAATCCCTGATGATGCTGCCGAGACCATCCAGACATTTGGTGATGCGGTGAAGTTCATCAACGGCGCCCAGTAAGCGCTAGACGATCGTTTCAGAGCGGCGTCCCCTGCGGGCGCCGTTTTTTTGTGTCTTGCCGGTTTCGCGCGCGGTGACATTCTTTGAGACCTTGCGCACGACGCCTTGCCGCAATGTGGTTTTGAAGTTGATACCGGAATAGTGTGAATTGCTCCACTGTACGGTTCCTGCAATCCATTCATCAAATATCAGAATGCTGATCGCGCTTTTTTCTGTAAGCGGTGTCGCGGTGTCTTGTGCAAGCTTGGCCCCATATCCGCTGATGTCGTGAAGCACGCCGTATTTTGTTTGATCGTTGATCATATACGTCGTTTCGAATTTCGCCGGATGCCGCTTGGTCCGGCGGCGTCGCAGCGCAATCCATGCCGAAATTACCTTGGTCCCCGCGATGCCAGCTATGATGATGGTTGAGACGACAAGGATATTGGTTGGGTCGAGAACCTCTTTGGCGGCGTTACGCAGAACCTCTGCCGCGCTATCATCGCTGTCTGGCCGTGCTGTTGCGGCATCGGCTGCGATCTGGCTTTCAGTGCAGCGCATATCGCCGAGGAATCTTCCGACCGCCTGTAAGTCCGCCTGGACCTCCGGGTTGTTGAAGAAGACCCGGACCTGCAATGGGTCATCAATGCTCGCGCGCTGCACCAGTGCCCGTGTGTTTCGCATGAATCGGGCGAATGTCGCTCCCTTGCCAGTCAGCGGACCCGACCCTATTGCGTTTTCGACCTGCCGGTCGGCAATCACACTGAGTTGGGCGCGCAAGAAGCGTATGTCAGACACGTACATTGGAGAGAGTGTATCGCGTGCAAGCCTGGTTTGGACTGCGTGTAGATTATCGACCGCATCAATGACGGCGCAGTTTGCCCGTGCCATGTTCGCCATGCTGCACAGGCATATCACAACAGTCAGAACGGCGGTTAGTGATCGCATCGTCGTCTCCGGGCCGGTATTGGTTTTCGAGTTAAACGCCAAGCGTTAATGGCCGGTGAAATGCTGCAGGCGGTGACTGGCTGGAATGATCCGCCCGCCCTTGCCCCTTAGCCGCAGGCTGGGGTATCAGTGGTGCCAAATACGCCAAGAGGTGAGGGCAGAATATGCGTCGCGTAGTAGTAACAGGCCTTGGACTGGTGACACCCCTTGCGGATGGGGTGGACCCAAGTTGGGAGCGGATACTGGACGGGCAGTCCGGGGCCGGGCGTATCACGGGATTCGATCCCAGCCGTCTGACAACACAATATGCCTGCGAGGTGCCTTTGGGCGACGGAACCGATGGCACCTTTAATGCTGATAAGTATCTGGAGCCCAAGGAGCAGCGGAAAGTTGATACCTTTATCCTGTTCGGCATGGCCGCCGCGGAGCAGGCGATTACCGATGCAGGCTGGGCCCCCGAAGACCGCGAGAGCCTTGAGCGGACAGGGGTCATGATCGGGTCGGGGATTGGTGGTTTGAATTCCATCGCCAATACCGCCGTGATGATGGCCGAAAAGGGCCCCCGCCGTGTTTCACCGTTCTTTGTGCCGGGCGCGCTGATCAACCTGATTTCCGGTCAGGTGTCGATCAAATACGGCTTCCGTGGCCCCAATCACGCTGTTGTCACCGCCTGTTCGACCGGTGCCCATGCGATTGGCGATGCGTCCCGGTTGATCCAGCATGGCGATGCAGATGTGATGATCGCCGGGGGTGCGGAAGCTGCCATTTGCGAGATCGGGATTGCCGGGTTCAACGCCTGCAAGGCGCTGAGCACGGAACATAACGATGATCCGACCAAGGCCAGCCGCCCATGGGACAAGGACCGTGACGGGTTTGTCATGGGTGAGGGTGCGGGTATTGTAGTGTTGGAGGAATATGAACACGCCAAGGCGCGCGGTGCCCGGATTTATGCCGAGGTGCTGGGTTACGGGCTGAGCGGTGATGCGTACCATATCACGGCACCGCCCCCCGATCATGAAGGCGCCGAGCGCGCTATGCGTGCCGCCTGCCGCAACGCCGGTATCGAGCCGAGCCAGATTGATTACGTGAATGCCCATGGCACATCGACCATGGCTGACACGATTGAGTTGGGGGCTGTCGAACGGCTGGTCGGACCCGAGGCCGCCGCAAAACTGACAATGTCTTCGACGAAATCCGCCACGGGCCACCTGTTGGGCGCTGCAGGCGCGATTGAGGCCATATTTTCGATCCTTGCTATTCGCGATCAGGTTGCCCCGCCAACGATCAATCTGGATAATCCTGATGTCGAGACCGAGGTTGATCTATGCGCCAATGCCAAGCATGAGCGCCGGATCGATGTCGCCTTGTCAAATTCCTTTGGCTTTGGTGGCACGAATGCCAGCGTCGTCTTTGGGAAAGTTGACTAATGTGGCGCCATATCGCGGCCAACGCGTTGACCTTTCTGATTGTCGCCCTGTTCCTGTTGGTGGGGGCCGTCAGCTGGGGCACAAGCCAGTATCGTAGCGCCGGGCCGTTGGAGCAGGCGATGTGCCTGCAGGTTCCATCCGGGTCGAATATGCGGTCGCTTGCCGCGCAATTGGAGGAAAAGGGCGCTGTTACCTCGCCCGTGATATTTCGGATGGGTGCGGATTATTCCGACAAATCCCGTTTGTTGAAGGCTGGGAGTTTTCGGGTTCCTGAAAATGCCTCCATGGAGGACATTGTTGATATCGTCACCAAGGGCGGTCGCAACACCTGCGGGACGGAAGTAATTTACCGGGTTGGTGTGAACCGGACGCTGGTGGATGTCCGCGAGTTGGATCCTGCCACGAACCGCTTTGTCGAGATCGTGAGTTTTAACGCGGAAGATCTGGAAGTGCCTGCTGAATATGCAGAAATACGCCAATCTGCTGATACGACATATCGTGTGACTGTCGCGGAAGGCGTGACGAGTTGGCAGGTGGCCTATGCCTTGGGCGAGTTGGATGTTCTGCGCACCGATGTCACCGAGACCCCGCCGGAAGGGTTCCTGGCCCCTGGCAGTTATGACCTGCGTGAGGGTGAAGCGGTTTCGTCAATCCTTGATCAGATGCAGTCCGCGCAGGAAGAGATACTGGCGGAAGCATGGGCATCTCGCGCCGATAATCTGCCAATTTCGACACCGGAAGAGGCGCTGATCCTAGCCAGTATTGTTGAAAAGGAAACCGGTGTGGCCGAGGAGCGCCGTCAGGTGGCGAGTGTCTTTGTGAACCGCCTGAACCGCGGGATGCGGCTGCAGACTGACCCAACGGTGATCTATGGCATTACCCAAGGCGAAGGTGTTCTGGGGCGCGGATTACGCCAGAGTGAGCTGCGCGCTGCGACGCCTTGGAACACCTATGTGATCGAAGGCTTGCCGCCAACGCCGATTGCCAACCCGGGCCGGGCCAGCATTGAGGCGGCCCTGAATCCCGACACGACGGATTACATTTTCTTTGTTGCTGACGGGACCGGTGGCCATGCGTTTGCGACCAATCTTGATGATCACAATCGCAATGTCGCCCGCTGGCGCGAGATCGAGGCCGAACGCGCAAGCGATGGTTAAGTTTTTGTAAAAGTTAATAGTTTCTGAAGTCACCGTCGCGCTCACAACCCCAGATTGATTGACTTTACACAAGGCGAAGTCGTAGTTTCGCCTGGCTAGAAGACGTGGTTTTGCAGGCTTTTGCGGCTACGGCTCTCGACTGTAACGGAAGCATCCTTACAGGCCACTAAATCATGAATGAATTGAACGTACGGGCCGTTGCAGGCCCAGATGAGACGCTTGAGCGTTTGACTGAGGTTTCCCGGTTGTTTGCCAGTATTCACGGTGCCCTTGATCAGGCGATTGGGACTTTTGAAGCTTCGGGCGGCGAGAATTCGCAGGCCGTTATTGCCAAATTGAATGAATTAGAGGCTGCGCATCGCAGGGTGGTGGCGATTGAGGAGGCAATTCATGCTTACCAAGGAAAACCTGTCGGCGTCGATGACACTGATTTCGAAGCAGTTCGCGCTGAGATCGGGGGCCAGCTTGATCGCCTCCGTGCTGCCATCGCGGCAGAAAAGCTTTCTGGCGACACTGACCTCTGAGCAACTTGCCGCGCTGCCATATCTGTTTGATTTCTGGGCAATGCCGCATCAGGTGCCACCAGATGGCGACTGGCGTACATGGGTGATCCTGGGTGGGCGTGGTGCTGGTAAGACCCGTGCCGGGGCCGAGTGGGTGCGGAGCATGGTTGAAGGACCCCGTCCGGAGGTCCCCGGTGCGGCGCACCGTGTTGCGCTTATCGCCGAGACGATTGAGCAGGCGCGCGAGGTCATGGTGTTTGGCGAAAGTGGCATCATGGCGGTGTCGCCACCGGATCGCCGGCCGGAATGGGTGCCGGGCCGCCGGATGTTGATCTGGCCGAATGGTGCGACCGCGCAGTTGTTTTCGGCGCATGAGCCGGAAAGCCTGCGTGGCCCGCAATTTGACGCCGCCTGGGTTGATGAGTTGGCCAAGTGGCGGCGTGGGGCAGAGACATGGGATATGCTGCAGTTTGGACTGCGGTTGGGGGATGATCCGCGTGCTTGCGTGACCACAACACCCCGCCGCAATGGGGCCTTGCGTGATGTGTTGGCGCGGCCATCCACGGTGGTGACCCATGCCCCGACTCAGGCCAATCGTGCCAATTTAGCAGAAAGCTTTCTGACAGAGATCGAGGCGCGTTACGGCGGCACCTCGCTTGGTCGTCAGGAGATTGAGGGTGCTTTGATTGAGGATGTCGAAGGTGCGTTGTGGCGGGCGCGACAATTGGCGGATTGTCAGTTGGCGGACTTTCCGACCCTTGATCGCGTGGTGGTCGCCATTGATCCACCCGGGACATCGCATGCGGGTTCCGATGATTGCGGTATCGTTGTGGCGGGGGTTACGATGGCGGGTCCTGTTCAGGACTGGCGCGCCTATGTTCTGGCAGATCTGACGCGTGGTGCGGCCAGCCCGACGGACTGGGCGCAAGCTGCCATTGATGCCATGGACCATTATGATGCCGACCGGTTGGTTGCCGAGGTGAACCAGGGTGGCGATATGGTGGAGGCTGTCGTCAGGCAGATTGATCCGCTGGTGTCCTATCGATCTGTTCATGCCTCAAAGGGGAAGTCGGCGCGGGCTGAACCCATTGCAGCCCTTTATGAACAAGGTCGCATATTCCATGCGCGTGGATTGGGCGCGCTGGAGGACCAGATGTGCCAGATGACCACCCGGGGATTCGATGGAAAAGGTTCACCAGACCGCGTCGATGCATTGGTCTGGGCGTTGCATGATCTGATGATTGAACCGGCTGTGAAATGGCGTAACCCCAGTATACGCGGGCTTTGACGGTGTTGCGGAGGGCACCGTGCGGTGCTGTTCCGGCTTCGTAATCATTTGGATGCAAATTGTTTTTCATGGATCGCAGACGGTCATGACCGACTGGCCCAAGCGACTGGCACCGAGGAGTTTTGGATGTTTGAATTTTTGAGCCGTGCGAAGCCGGACGAGGCGCCGACCGAGGTGAAAGCCTCGGCCACGGGTCGCGTGCTGGCGATGTCCGGTGCCGGTCGTGTGGCCTGGTCCCCGCGTGATGTGGTGTCACTGACCCGGGCCGGATTCATCGGCAATCCGATTGGGTTTCGCGCTGTTAAGTTGATTGCCGAGGCAGCCGCCGCTTTGCCGGTCGTGTTGCAGGATGCTGAGCGGCGCTATGACACTCATCCGGTGCAGGCTTTGTTGGCGCGCCCGAACGGAGGACAAGGCCGGGCGGAACTGCTGGAAGCCCTGTTCGGTCAGGTTCTGCTGACAGGCAATGGCTATGTTGAGGCCGTCGCCGATGATGCGCTGCCGGTCGAAATGCATGTTTTGCGGTCGGACCGGATGCAGGTTGTGCCCGGCCCCGATGGTTGGCCTGTGGGTTACGAATATCATGTCAATGGCCGCAAGCATCGCTTTGCCGTCACCGATGGGTTGAGCCCGATTTGCCATATCAAGAGTTTTCATCCGCAGGACGATCATTACGGGTTTTCGGCGTTGCAGGCGGCGGCAAGTGCGATTGACGTCCACAATGCCGCATCGCGGTGGTCAAAGGCGTTGCTGGATAACGCCGCCCGTCCGTCTGGTGCGATTGTCTATCGCGGAGCGGATGGTCAGGCATCTTTGAGTGCCGACCAGTATGACCGGCTGCTGGGCGAAATGGAGACCCAGCACCAAGGCGCCCGGAACGCTGGCCGCCCGATGTTGCTGGAAGGGGGATTGGATTGGAAGCCGATGGGTTTTTCACCCTCTGACATGGAGTTTCAGAAAACCAAAGAGGCGGCGGCGCGTGAGATTGCCATTGCTTTTGGCGTCCCGCCGATGCTGCTGGGTATTCCGGGTGATGCCACCTATGCAAATTATCAGGAGGCAAACCGTGCCTTCTATCGCCTGACTGTTTTGCCACTGGCCACACGGGTGATGAGTGCATTGGCCGACTGGCTGTCGGATTTCAGCGGTGAACGCATCGAGTTGCGGCCTGATCTGGATCAGATCCCTGCACTGTCGGCCGAACGGGATGCCCAATGGCGGCGCGTGAGTGAGGCGTCATTCCTGACTGATGCTGAGAAGCGCAGTTTGCTGGGCCTGCCCGCGCTGGAGGTTGGCGATGGATAACAAGGTTGTTGATTTGAAGGGCCAGCCGCGTCAACCGACGCAACCGCCGGTGTCTGATTTCTGGTTTGCCCAGGTGGATGTGCGATTAGGCCGGATTGAGTTCATGGTGTCGCGGTTGGAGTGGCAGATTTGGCTAATCGTTTGTGGCTGCGCCGGCCTGTTGGTTTTCGAGATTGTCAAAGCGCTAAGCGGGAGACCCCTATGAATTTGGAACACAAGTTTTGCCAGCTCGGCGCGGATGTCACAGTGACGGATGGCACGATTATCAGTGGTTATGCATCACTGTTCGGCAAGTCAGACCAAGGCGGCGATATCGTGGAGCCCGGTGCCTATGAGGCGTCGCTGGCCAAGGGCCGTCAGGTCAAAATGCTTTGGCAGCATGATCCGGCCCAACCGATTGGCGTCTGGGATGAGGTGCGTGAGGATGCCAAGGGCCTCTGGGTCAAGGGCCGGTTGCTGACCGATGTCGCCAAGGGCCGCGAGGCGGCATCGCTGATCGGGGCAGGGGCGATTGATGGCTTGTCCATTGGTTACCGCACGGTGAAGGCCCGCAAGGACGACAAGGGCGGACGCCTATTGTCAGAGCTGGAGCTTTGGGAAGTGTCGCTGGTGACGTTTCCGATGCTTCCTGATGCGCGCGTGGGGGCCAAGGGGGATGACCCGGCGGAGACCACGATGCGTGACCTGGCCGCTGCATTCGAGAATGCACGCCTGATGATGGCACGGGACTAACCCCGCCAAACCACAATCAAAGGATCGATTGATGACCAAGACTGAGACCAAGTCTCGGGCCGGGGAAGATGTGTCTCCTGCCCAGGAACTGAGCGCGGCGATTGCCGGGTTCATGAGTGAATTCAAAGACTTTTCCCACGGCGTGAATGCCAAACTTCAAAAACAGGATGACCGGATGAATAAGCTGGATCGAAAGACGATGATGAATGCCCGCCCTGCGCTGGCCGCTGCCGCCGCTGAGGACGCGCCACATCAGAAGGCCTTTGCTGCCTATCTGCGGTCAGGCGATGACGATGCGCTGCGTGGCCTTGATCTGGAAGGCAAGGCGCTGAGCACGGCTGTTGCCGCGGATGGCGGTTATCTGGTGGACCCGCAGACGGCGGACCGCATCCAGAGCACGCTGAGTTCGACCGCGTCGATCCGCGCGATTGCCAATGTGGTAAATGTTGATGCGACATCCTTTGACGTGTTGGTCGATCATTCCGAGCTGGGTGCTGGTTGGGCCACTGAGGCGAGTGCTGTTGCTGAAACAGATACCCCGCAGATCGAGCGGATTTCGATCCCGCTGCACGAGCTGTCGGCCCTGCCCAAAGCGTCGCAGCGGCTGCTGGATGACAGCGCCTTTGACATCGAGGGTTGGTTGGCTGGCCGGATCGCGGACAAGTTCGCGCGCTCTGAGGCCAATGCGTTTATCAATGGTGATGGCGTTGATAAGCCAACCGGTATTCTGACTTATCCCACCGTGGATGACGAAAGCTGGGCCTGGGGCAGCCTTGGGTATGTGCCGTCGGGGACCGCGGGGGGTATCACGCGCGCTGATGCGATTGTCGATCTGGTCTATGCGCTGGGTGCTGAATATCGCGCCAACGCCACGTTTGTGATGAATTCCAAGACCGCTGGTCATGTCCGCAAGCTGAAGGACAATGATGGTCGCTTTGTCTGGGTCGATGGTCTGGCTGTTGGTGAGCCGGCCCGTTTAATGGGCTATCGCGTTCTGATTTCCGAAGACATGCCGGATATCGACACCGATACGATGGGCATTGCCTTTGGTGATTTTACCGCCGGTTACACCGTTGCCGAGCGCCCTGATCTGCGCGTGCTGCGCGATCCGTTCTCGGCCAAGCCGCATGTGCTGTTCTATGCCACCAAACGTGTCGGCGGTGCGGTGAGCGATTTTGCTGCGATCAAGCTGTTGAAATTCGCAGTCAGCTAACCCTGACCGTGATGGGGCCACCTTGACCGGTGGTCCGACCCCGGGCGCATGTCAGGCAATCCCCGCATTGTCTAGCTGCTCCCTTCCGTCCGAGCAATGCGGGGGCGTTTTGCGCCCGGGGAACCCCAGGACGAACAGTGATTTTCGGAGTAGTTCCATGATGTTAGTCGAAGAGACCACCGTGCCGCAATTGGCGCTGCCGGTCGCACAATTCAAAGACCATATGCGCCTTGGTTCGGGCTTCGCCGATGATGGAGTGCAAGATCCGGTTCTGGAAAGCTATCTGCGCGCGAGCATGGCGGCGATCGAGGCCCGGACCGGGAAAATCCTGATCGAACGGGAGTTCAGTTGGACGCTGACCGCCTGGCGGGATGAGCGCAGACAACCGCTGCCGGTTGCGCCGGTGAATGCGATTACAGCGGTGATGCTGATCGACATGAATGGTGACGAGACCTTTGCGGATAGTGATGCGTGGTACTTGGAGCCAGACAGTCAGCGCCCCGCTGTCAAGGCAGCGTCAGCCTGTTTGCCAGCAGTGCCGGTGAATGGCTCGGTCCGTATCGGGATGCTGGCGGGGTTTGGCCCTGAATGGGGTGATCTGCCTGCAGATCTTGGCCAGGCTGTGATGATGCTGGCCGCCCACTATTATGAGTATCGTCATGATGTATCCCATGGCACCCCCGCTATGCCCTTTGGTGTTTCGTCGCTGATCGAGCGTTATCGTACGGTGCGGTTGTTCATGGGTGGCCGGGTATGAGCAGCCCGCATCTGAACAGATCGCTGGTTCTGGAGGCGCCGATGCGCATATCGGACGGCGCGGGCGGCTTTACACGCGATTGGCAGCCGCTTGGTGTGCTGTGGGCGCAGGTTAAGCCGGGATCGGGCAAGGAGGCAGCCGCCTTTGCCGCGACGGTTTCCCGCGTGCCGCTGAAGATCATCGTGAGGGCCGCACCCTATGGCACCCCGTCACGTCCGGTAGCTGGGCATCGGTTTCGCGAGGGCGACCGTCTGTATCATATCAATGCTGTTGCGGAGAAGGACGCGCATGCCCGCTATCTGACCTGCTTTGCTGAAGAGGAGGTGGCGTCATGAGCTATGGCGTTGCGGCGGCATTGCAGACCGCGATTTATCAAACGCTGTCCACTGATCCCGGTCTGGCGGCCTTGGTCGGAACATCGATCTTTGACGCCCTGCCATCCGGCACCCTGCCGCCCCTTTACATTGTATTGGGGTCCGAGGATGCGCGAGACGCATCAGACAAAACCGGCGGTGGTGCAGTGCATGAGTTCACCGTCACAATTGTGACCGAGAGTGCCGGTTTCGCCTCGGCCAAGGTGGCCGCTGCGGCGGTGTCTGACGCGCTTGTCAACGCCGATCTGGTGTTGTCGCGCGGCGCGTTGGTGTCCTTGAATTTCTACAAGGCGAAGGCCGCCCGTGTTGGCACGGGTGATGTCCGCCAGATCAACCTGATTTTTCGTGCCCGCGTGGCGGATGACACGTAACCGAGACCTTTGAAGGAGTAACGCCGATGGTGGCCCAGAACGGAAAAGACCTGCTGATCAAGATCGATATGACAGGTGACGGATTGTTTGAAACGGCGGCGGGGCTACGTGCGACCCGCATCAGTTTCAATGCCGAAAGCGTTGATGTGACCAGTCTCGAAAGCTCTGGCGGCTGGCGTGAATTGCTGGGTGGTGCCGGCGTCAAGACGGCCTCGATCTCGGGCTCTGGTGTGTTCAAGGACGAATCCACCGATGAGCGGGCGCGCCAGATATTCTTTGACGGTGAAGTGCCGGACTTTCAGGTCATCATCCCGGACTTCGGGACTGTTGAGGGGCCTTTTCAGATCACGTCGATTGAATATGCGGGTTCGCATAATGGCGAGGCCACGTATGAGCTGGCGCTGGCGTCGGCGGGTGCATTGACGTTCACGGCGTTGATCTGATGGCGAACCCCTGGACGGGCGAGGTGACGGTGCAGATTGATGGCAAGCCATGCGTCTGCAAGCTGACGTTGGGTGCGCTTGCCGAGTTGGAAGGCAGCCTTGGCGAAGGCTCTCTTGTTGAACTGATCCGTCGTTTTGAGGGGGGGGCATTTTCGGGGCGCGATGTAATGGCGGTCATAGTTGCCGGGTTGCGAGGTGGCGGCTGGATTGGGACGGCGTCGGATCTGATTGCCGCCGAGATCGAAGGCGGGCCTGTGGGCGCGGCCAAGGCCGCCGCAACCTTGCTGGCCCGTGCGTTTGCCCCGCCATCATGATCGGTTTGGATTGGCCGGGTCTGATGCGTGCCGGGTTGTATGGCCTGCGTCTGACCCCGGCCGAGTTCTGGGCGCTGACCCCTGCGGAGCTGCAACTGATGCTGGGCCTGAGTAAGGCGCAAGTCGCCATGGGCCGTAGCCGTCTTGATGAATTGCAGGCGCGATTCCCTGACACACCAAAGGATGTGAAAAATGGATGATTTGGACAAGCTTGATGCGCTGGAAAGCGATGTCAGCGCGTTGGAGCGGACGCTGGGAGATACGGCGACCATGACCGCTGCCTTCGACGATCAGTTGCGCGGGATGCAGGGCGCGCTGAATGAAACGACACGCGATCTGGGTAATCTGGAACGTGGATTTTCGAACGGCCTGCGTCGCGCCTTCGATGGTCTGGTGCTTGATGGCAAGAACCTGTCGGATGTGTTGAGTGGTCTGGCCACATCCATGATCGACACTGCTTACTCTGCCGCGACCCGACCCGTTATGGATCATTTTGGCGGTGTGCTGGCCGATGGTCTGAATGCGGCTGTGTCGAGCATGACGCCGTTTGCTGATGGTGCCCCATTTTCGCAAGGGCGTGTCATGCCCTTTGCCAAAGGCGGTGTTGTCAGCGGTCCGATGACTTTTCCAATGCAAGGCGGCACTGGACTGATGGGTGAGGCGGGGCCGGAAGCGATCATGCCATTGTCGCGCGGGGCCGACGGGCGTTTGGGTGTGCGCACCCAAGGCAGCGGATCGGTCACGGTCAACATGAACATATCAACCCCGGATGCCCACGGATTTCAGCGCAGTCAGGGGCAGATAGCCACACAGATGGCGCGCGCCTTGGGCCGCAGTCAGCGTAATCGG
This sequence comes from Yoonia sp. SDW83-1, assembly GCF_046762885.1. NCBI lineage: Bacteria > Pseudomonadati > Pseudomonadota > Alphaproteobacteria > Rhodobacterales > Paracoccaceae > Yoonia > Yoonia sp. SDW83-1. The sequence goes on along the minus strand of NZ_JBKQXO010000003.1, from coordinate 167,472 downwards.
TAAGGGAGCGGTAGATGGCATTTCACGAGGTAAGATTTCCTGCTTCATTGAGCTTCGGCTCGGTCGGGGGACCGGAGCGGCGCACGGATATCGTGACGTTGGCGAACGGGTTTGAGGAGCGTAACACGCCCTGGGCGCACTCGCGCAGACGGTACGATGCCGGGTTTGGTTTGCGGTCACTGGATGATGTCGAAGCGCTGATCGCTTTCTTCGAGGCGCGCCAGGGCCAGTTGATCGGCTTTCGCTGGAAGGATTGGAGTGACTATAAATCCTGTCCGCCATCGCAGGACGTCGGCCCGTTGGATCAGCTGATTGCTGTTGGCGATGAGGTGACGGATCGTTTTCAGCTGATCAAGACCTATCGGTCCGGTGAGACAACGTATGATCGCCCTATATCGAAACCTGTTGTCGGGTCAGTGCGCGTCTCGGTTGGTGGCGATCCTTTGCAAGAGGGCGTGGACTACACCGTCGATCATGAGACAGGGGGCATTTCGTTTGATCATCCGCCTGATCTGGCGGCTGAAGTGCGGGCTGGTTTTGAGTTTGATGTGCCGGTGCGTTTCGATACCGATGCCATCCTGAGCTCGCTATCGAGCTTTCAGGCCGGTGAGGCACCGAATGTACCGGTCGTGGAGATCAGGGTATGAGCGCTGGTGATCTGCAGGCTCATCTGGCCACCGGCGCTACGCATGTCTGCCATTGCTGGGCATTGGTGCGGCGTGATGGCGTGACGTTTGGATTTACCGATCATGATCGGCCCATTCGGTTTGAGAGCCAGGAATTCATGCCTGAACGTGGGCTGTCCGCGCTTGCGCTGGCAAGCACAACCGGCCTTTCGGTTAACAATACCGAGGCATTGGGTGTGCTGCAGTCCGATGCGATCACAGAGGCGGATATTGAAGCGGGCCGGTATGACGGGGCGCAGGTCACGACATGGCTTGTTCAATGGGACAATCCGGATGCGCGACAGGTCCGGTTTGCCGGTACACTTGGTGAGATCACGCGCAATTCTGGCGGTTTTCAGGCCGAGCTTAGGGGTTTGACAGATGCGTTGAACCAGCCGCAGGGCCGTTCGTATCTGACCGGGTGTAGTGCAGTGTTGGGTGATGCGCGCTGTCGCTTTGATCTGACCGATCCTGCGTTTTCTGTTGAGATTGCTGTGGATGCGGTCGCTGAAGCGCAGGTGTTTCGGTTTGCCGGTCTCGGGGCTTTTAATGATCGCTGGTTCGAGGGTGGTCTGCTGGAGGTCCTGACTGGTGCCGGCAAGGGTCTTCAGGGTGTCATCAAGCTGGATCAGGTCGGGCAGGGAACGCGGGACATCACGCTTTGGCAGCCGGTCCGCGCCAGTATTTCTGTCGGTGATCAGGTGCGCCTGATCGCCGGGTGTGACAAACGTGCCGAAACCTGTCGAGAGAAGTTTTCCAACCTGATCAACTTTCAGGGTTTCCCTGACATTCCGGGCGATGACTGGCTGGTCAGCGTTCCACGTTCTGACGGTGGCAATTCTGGCGGAAGCCTGACCAGATGAGCGAAGTTTTCGTTCAATTAGCCAGATCATGGATTGGTACGCCCTATCTGCATCAGGCGTCGATGAAGGGCGTTGGTTGCGATTGCCTGGGGCTGATCTGCGGGGTGTGGCGCGAGGTCTTCGGTGAAGAGCCGGAGAAGGTGCCGGCCTACACCGCCGACTGGTCCGAGCCGCAGGGTGATGAGAGGCTGATGGCAGCGGCCTCGCGTCACATGCGCCGCGCTGAGGCTGAGATGGCGATTGGTCAAGTTCTGTTGTTTCGGATGCGGGACGATGGTGTGGCGAAGCATCTGGGCATTCTTTCACAGGTCTGCCCCGATCCGCATTTCATTCATGCCTATACCGGACACGGGGTGGTCGAAAGCCCGTTATCCGACCCATGGCGTCGGCGCATCGCCGCGCGTTTCACAGTTTCACAAGGATAAGACTTATGGCGACAATCGCTCTTTCCGCTGCGGGTATGGCTGTTGGTGGCTCCATTGGTGGCTCTGTTCTGGGGTTGTCGATGGCAACGATTGGTCGCGCGGCGGGTGCAGCCATCGGGCGCCGCATTGATCAGCAGCTTCTGGGTTCCGGTAGTGAACCGATTGAGACGGGCCGGGTTGACCGGTTTCGCCTCACGGCCGCCGGTGAGGGCGCGGACCTTCAGCAGATCTACGGGCGGATGCGGGTGTCTGGGCAGGTGATCTGGGCCACGCAGTTTCGCGAAACAAGCCAGACCAGCGGCGGAGGTGGTAAGGGGTCCTCACCCCAGCCCAAGACAACCAAGTATTCCTATTCAGTCAGCATGGCGGTTGCCCTTTGTGAGGGGGCCATTTCCCGTGTGGGGCGCATCTGGGCTGATGGTGTCGAAGTGTCGCGTGACGATCTGAATATGCGTCTGTATCGCGGCACGTCCGATCAATTGCCAGACCCAAAGATTGCTGCGGTCGAAGGTGTCGAGAATACGCCAGCGTATCGTGGGACGGCTTATGTCGTCTTTGAGGCTTTGCAGCTGGAGCAATTTGGTAATCGTATCCCCCAATTCTCATTCGAGGTCATGCGGCCTGGTCCGGCGGACGCGCCGGATGAATTGCACGATTTGCATGATCTGGTCGGGGGCGTTGCCCTGATCCCGGGCACGGGGGAATACGCTTTGGCAACGTCCCCGATCTATCTGTCGGCGGCTTATGGCCAGCAGCTTGCCATCAACACAAACTCACCATTGGGCGGTACCGACTTTTCGGTGTCCATGGATGGGCTGCAAGAGGAATTACCGTCGTGCAAATCCGTTGTTATGGTGGTGTCTTGGTTTGGCGATGACCTGCGTTGCGCTAATTGCAGCGTTCAGCCGAAGGTAGAACAAAAACAGGCTGATGCCGCTGCAATGCCTTGGCGTGTGGCCGGACAAACACGCAGCACTGCTGCTTGGGTTCCCCTGCTGGAAGGTGAGCCCGTTTACGGGGGTACACCGACCGATGCATCGGTTGTCGAAGCAATCAGGGACATGAAAGCGCGCGGATTGGAGCCGGTTTTCTATCCGTTTATCTTGATGGAACAACTGGCTGATAACAGTCTGCCGGATCCTTGGACCGGACAGGTCGGACAGCCCGCCTTGCCCTGGCGCGGCCGTATCACGACGTCGCTGGCCCCAACACAGACCGGCACACCCGATGGCACTGCCGCTGCCGATGCAGAGGTTGCCGCCTTTATGGGAACGGCAGCGGTTGGCGACTTTTCGATCTCCGGCACACAGGTCAACTATTCGGGCCCAGGCGCATGGGGCTATCGCAGGTTTATTCTGCATTACGCACATCTCTGCGCGGCGGCTGGTGGCGTTTCGGCCTTTTGTATTGGGTCAGAGATGCGCGGTCTGACACAGATCCGCGGGACAGCCAACAGTTTCCCTGCTGTTGAGGCATTGCGAATTCTGGCTGGTGAGGTTCGCGGAATTCTGGGGTCCGATTGCAAGATCAGCTATGCCGCTGACTGGTCGGAGTATCATGGCTATCAGCCTGTTGGAACGAATGATAAATTCTTTCATCTGGATGCTTTGTGGGCCGACCCGAATATCGATTTCATCGGGGTCGACAACTACATGCCGATCGCTGATTGGCGCGATGGTGATGATCATGCCGATGCGTCGGCCGAGTCGATCTATGATCTGGATTATCTTGGGGCCAATGTGGCCGGTGGAGAAGGCTACGACTGGTATTATCCGTCGCCTGAGGCGCGTGATGCGCAGCGCCGAGCACCGATCACAGACGGTGATGAAGAGCCGTGGGTCTGGCGCTATAAGGACTTCCTAGGGTGGTGGAGCCATCAGCACAACAACCGCATTGATGGCGTGCGGCAAGTAGAGCACACGCCTTGGGTCCCGATGAGCAAGCCGATTTGGTTTACGGAATTTGGTTGTGTAGCCATCGACAAGGGGGCCAATCAGCCCAACAAGTTCATCGACCCCAAATCGTCGGAATCGCAGTTGCCCTATTACTCAAACGGCAATCGCGATGACTTCATACAGATGCAGTATTTGCGCGCGGTCTATGCCCATTTTTCGGATGAGGCCAATAATCCAACTTCGAGCGAATATGACGGCCGGATGGTCGAAACCGACCGTATGCATGTCTGGGCCTGGGATGCGCGCCCATATCCGTTTTTCCCCGGCAATCGCAGCCTATGGTCGGATGGGGACAATTATGCGCGCGGGCATTGGTTGAACGGACGCGCAACCAACAGGTCGCTGGCGTCCGTTGTGGCCGAGATTTGTACCCGGTCGGGGGTGACATCATTTGACGTCTCACGCCTTTACGGTGTGGTGCGCGGCTATGGCGTCCGCGATACCGGATCGGCGCGTGCCGCTTTGCAACCGTTGATGATGGCATATGGTTTTGAGGTGATGGAACGGGACGGGGTGCTAGTTTTCCAGAATCGGGACGGCCGCGTTGATCATGTGGTGACCGACGACACCCTGGCGATTGATGCTGAGAAAGATCGATCCATCTCTTTGACAAGGGCACCGGCGACGGAAATTGCCGGTCGCGTGCAACTGTCCTATCTGAGTGCGGATGGCGACTATGAAGCGATTGCGACCGAGGCGGTTCATCCTGACGAGGTGAGTTTTGGTGTTGCCCGGACGGAAGTACCGCTGGCGCTGACCCGCAACGAAGGTCGCCATACGGTATCCCGTTGGCTGCAAGAGGCGCGGGTCGGCCGTGATACGGCTGAGTTTGCGTTGCCACCGTCACAGATCGCTGTGGGTGCTGGTGATGTTGTCTCTGTTGAAACGGTTGATCACCGGGGAACCTATCGTATTGACCGGGTGGACGAGGCCGGTTTGCGCCTGGTCGAAGCGACGCGGATTGATGCCGAAGTGTATCGCCAACAGACAACCGTGGACGAAGCAGTTGTATTGCAGCCCTTTGTTGGCCCGGTGCCGGTCGAGATGCTGTTTATGGATTTGCCTTTGCTGACCGGTGATGAACAGCCGACGGCGCCTTATGTTGCTGCATCGGGTCGGCCGTGGCCCGGGACCATTGCCCTTTATGGTGCGGCACAGGACAGTGATTATGTCCTGCAGGACCTGATATCGGATGCAGCGACCATCGGGATCACCCAATCCGATCTGGCGCGCGGTCCGGCAGGGATCTGGGATCGTCAGACGGGGCTGAATGTGGAGTTGGTGACAGGTGAGCTCAGCTCCACTGGTGTTGAGGCCTTGTTGGCGGGGGCAAACACGTTTGCGATTGGTGATGGAACCGCCGACTTCTGGGAAATTGTGCAGTTTCGCGATGCGATACCGCTGGCGGCGCGACAGTATGCCTTGCGTGGAATGCTAAGAGGCCAAGCCGGAACCCGCGGTTTGATGCCGGATGTCTGGCCAGCGGGCAGCCGCGTCGTGCTGTTGAATGGCGTGCCTGAGCAGATCGCCCAGCCAACCGCATCGCGCGGAAATACCCGGCATTTTCGGTATGGACCTGCGAAAAGCCCGATCAATGCGCCGAGCTTTAAGTATGAGACATATGTGTTTCAGGGCAATGGATTGCGCCCTTATCCGGTGGCCCATTTGCGCGCATCACCATCAGCAACCGGGCTTGAGGCAAAATGGATCAGGTGTAGCCGGATCGATGGCGACATCTGGGCGGATGGGGACATCCCCCTGGGTGAAGAAACAGAGAGCTATATCTTGCGTGTGGTTCAGAATGGGCTGGTGCGACGTCAGGAGGCCTTGACCGTGCCTCAGTGGACCTATGCCACCGCCGACATGGTGTCAGAGGTCGGGACATCCGCGTTTGCCATTGAGGTTGCACAGGTTTCTGCGCGCTATGGCGCTGGTCCCTTCACCACGCTTGTCATGCAAGCCTCATAGCCATGCGTCCCGTACAGTTGGCCGATATCGAGGTTGTCGCCCTTGCTTTACTGGCCGTTCGGCCTGAAGCAAGGCGCAGGACGGTTGCCGAGATATGCGAGGATTCAGATGCCGCAGACCGCTTTCGAAAGCGGTTGCGGCGGCCTCATCCGGTTTTTGGCACGGGGACTTTGATGTCTGCGGCCAGCCGCTATCCTAAAGGGCGCCGCCCCGACCGCTGCAACGCCGAATATCTTGACTGTATTGCTCTGATCGCAACGCATCTGTCTGACAAAACAAAGCATCACGCCGCCTGATCTAGCATATCACAGGATTGTTCTTGGCGAAGAGCCCAAGATTGGACTAAACCAGAAGTTCCAGAACAAGGAACTTCGCCATGGCGCATCTCAAACCATCCCTGACCGAGGTTGATCCTGTATGGCATCGGATCTGCGAAGAGGCTGAGCAGGCTATCGCTGACGAACCTTTGATGGGCGGCCTGATTCATGCGGGTGTGCTGCATCACAAGACCTTCGAGAATGCGCTGGCTTATCGGATTTCGATGAAACTGGCCTCGCCTGAGATGTCCGAGCAGATTTTGCGCGAAATTGCTGATGCAGCTTATGTGGCCGCACCTGAGTTGGCAGCCGCAGCGCGTGCCGACCTTGTGGCGATCTATGACCGTGACCCCGCCTGCCATCGTTTCATGCAGCCCCTGCTGTTCTTCAAAGGATTTCAGGCGGTTCAGTCCTACAGGCTGGGGCATTGGCTTTGGGAAACCAAGCGTCGCGATCTAGCCTATTTCGTGCAAATGCGTGTCAGTGAGATTTTCGGCGTCGATATTCATCCTGCTGCGCGCATCGGGAAAGGGATCATGATTGACCATGCCCATTCCATCGTGATCGGCGAAACCGCCGTTGTCGGCGACAATGTTTCGATGCTGCATTCGGTCACGTTGGGCGGCACTGGCAAAGAAGACGATGATCGTCATCCGAAGATTGGCAACGGTGTCTTGATCGGGGCGGGTGCGAAAGTGCTGGGCAATATCACAGTCGGCCATTGCAGCAGGATCGCGGCAGGTTCAGTCGTGCTGGCAGAGGTGCCGCCGATGAAAACCGTCGCCGGTGTGCCCGCCAAAATCGTCGGTGAAGCCGGGTGTTCACAACCTTCGATATCAATGGACCAGATTTTAGGTCAAATCGAATAACGCAAAACGCGGGCCCCATATGAGGTCCGCGTCTTTCATCTTGTAACCTGAGGTCAGGCCAACATGGTCATCGGGTTTTCAAGGTTATCCTTGATGGCCTGCAGCAGGTTCGCACCCAATGCGCCGTCGATCACCCGGTGGTCGACTGACAATGTCACCGACATGACGATCCCTACGGTCAATTCGCCATCATCACCCACAATTGGTTTCTTGACTCCGGCACCGACCGCCAGAATGGCGGCATGCGGTGGGTTGATGATGGCATCGAAGTTGTCGATGCCAAACATGCCAAGGTTTGAGATAGCGAAGCTGCCGCCCTGATATTCATGTGGCGCCAGCTTGCGATCGCGGGCGCGAGTGGCCAGATCCTTCATCTCGGCCGATAGTGCAGACAATGATTTCATGTCCGCATCTTTCAGCACAGGCGTGAACAGCCCACCTTCAATGGCGACAGCAACGGCCACGTCCGATTTCTCAAACTGCAGCGTGCGGTCGCCCGCCCAAACAGCGTTTGCCTCGGGCACTTGCTGCAGGGCCAGGGCGCAGGCCTTGATAATGAAGTCGTTGACCGACAGCTTTACGCCGCGCGGTTCGAGCTGCTTGTTCAACTGGCTTCGGAATTTCATCAGAGCATCAAGCTGGATATCGCGACGCAGATAGAAATGCGGCACCGATTGCTTGGCCTCGGTCAGGCGGGCGGCGATAGTCTTGCGCATCCCGTCCAGCTTGACCTCTTCAAACGGGCGGCCTTCGTAGGTTTTCAGCACCACATCGGTACTTGGTCCGGCAGCCATTGCAGCGGCAGGCGCTTCCGATTTGGCACCGGGTGTATCCGCCTTGGCCGGTTTCGCGCCGGGCTGAGCACTCTCAACATCTGCCTTGATGATCCGGCCATGCGGGCCAGAGCCTTTGATGTCTGCCAGATCAAGGCCCTTATCCGCTGCAATCCGCCGGGCGAGAGGGGTGGCGAAGATACGATTCCCATCGGCACCCTTGGTTGCGGCCGGTGCGGGTGTCGCATCGGTTTCGCCACGCCCGTCACCCTTTGCCGGGGCAGTCTTATCGCTTGCCTCTGCCGGGGCGGCGTTGGATGAACCGCTATCCGATTTGGCAGACACCGTGCCGATGTCATCAGCGTTTTCGCCTTCTTCCAGCAGGACGGCGATCACGTCGTTGACTTTCACGCCTTCGGTCCCTTCTGGAACGATGATCTTGCCGATCACGCCTTCATCCACGGCCTCGAATTCCATCGTGGCCTTGTCTGTCTCGATCTCGGCCATGACATCGCCGGACGATACGGTATCGCCTTCCTTGACGTGCCATTTCGCCAGCGTGCCTTCCTCCATGGTGGGTGACAGGGCGGGCATCAAGATTTCTGTGGGCATTAGGCTATCTCCTCGACGCGGACACGGTTGAATGGGGATTGAGTAGCCAGACCGGTGCGGACAGCTAGGATTTCGGAAAGATGGTTGTTTACCCAAGTCTTGCGCGCGACCTCAGTAGCCGCGTCGCCACATTCGTCATCAAGCAATTCACGCGGCACAATGAATTGATACTTGGTATCGCCGTCCTTGGCCGTAAACATGATTTCGGTCCCGCCGTCCCGGCTGCAAAGTGGGCTATGTTTCATCCGGGCACCTACCGGTAGGTCACTTGCTTGCAGGCATCGACCACTTCATCAGTCGTCACCAGTGCGTGTTTTTCAAGGTTGGCGGCATAAGGCATCGGGACATCCTTGCCCGTGCAGGTGATCACCGGTGCGTCGAGATAGTCAAACGCCTCTTGCATAATGACCGAGCTGATATAGCCGCCAACGCTGCCTTGCGGCCAACCTTCTTCGACCGTGACACAGCGGTTGGTCTTGCGGACCGATGCGAGGATCGTGTCAGTGTCCATCGGGCGTAGCGTGCGCAGGTTGATCACCTCGGCATTGATACCGTCTTCGGCCAGTTTCTCAGCCGCTTCCAGCGCGTAGGTCATCCCGATACCAAAGCTGACGATTGTCACGTCATCCCCGGCGCGTTCGATCTTGGCCTTGCCGAACGGGATTGTGAAATCATCCATCACAGGCACATCAAATGACTTGCCGTAAAGGATCTCATTCTCGAGGAAAATCACCGGGTTGGGATCGCGGATCGCGGTTTTCATCAACCCCTTTGCGTCAGCGGCAGAATACGGCATGCAGACCCGGAGGCCCGGCACCTGCATGTACCATGCGGCGTAGTCCTGTGAGTGCTGCGCGCCCACACGGGCGGCGGCACCGTTCGGGCCACGAAACACCATTGGTGCGCCCATCTGACCACCTGACATGTAAAGCGTCTTGGCGGCAGAGTTGATAATCTGGTCAATAGCTTGCATGGCGAAGTTGAACGTCATGAATTCAACGATGGGCTTCAGCCCGCCAAAGGCTGCACCCACGCCGATCCCGGCGAAACCATGTTCGGTGATCGGCGTGTCGATCACCCGTTTGGCGCCGAATTCATCGAGCAGGCCCTGGCTGATCTTATAGGCACCTTGATACTCGGCAACCTCTTCCCCCATCAGGAACACGTTGTCATCGCGGCGCATCTCTTCGGCCATGGCGTCGCGCAGTGCCTCGCGGACGGTCGTTTGCTTGACCTCTACGCTTTCATCCCAATCTGGCGTGGCATCCGGGGCCGGTGCGGCAGGTGTTGCAACGGCAGGCGCTTTTGCTGGCATTTCCTCAGGCGCTTCCGATTTCTGCTCTTCGGGTTTCGCGGCAGCGGGTGATGAGCCGGCTTCCGGTACGTCTTCACCTTCTTCCACCAGAATGGCGATGGGCGTATTCACTTTGACGTTCTCGGTACCTTCCTCGATCAGGATCTTGCCGACGACACCTTCGTCCACGGCCTCGAATTCCATCGTGGCCTTGTCGGTTTCAATCTCGGCCATGATGTCGCCTGACGACACGGTATCGCCTTCCTTGACCAGCCATTTGGCCAGCGTGCCTTCTTCCATGGTAGGGGACAGGGCGGGCATAAGAATTTCAGTTGCCATGGCTCAAGCCTCCTGCGGGATTTCTGTTGCGTAGATATCGGTCCAAAGCTCCTCCAGCGCGGGCTCCGGGCTTTCCTTGGAGAATTCGGCCGCTTCGTTCACGATGCCCTTGATCTCTTTGTCGATCGCCTTCAGGTCGTCTTCGGACGCATGTTTGCCTGTCAGCAGCATCTCGCGGACCTGTTCGATTGGGTCCCGCTCATCGCGCATCTTCTGGACTTCTTCGCGGGTCCGGTATTTGGCCGGATCGGACATGGAGTGGCCGCGATAACGATAGGTTTTCACTTCCAGAATGTATGGGCCTTTGCCTGCCCGGCAGTGGGCGACGGCGCGTTCACCCGCCTCTTTGACGGCCAAAACGTTCATGCCGTCTACCTCTTCGCCGGGAATGCCGTAAGCGGCACCGCGCTCCCACAGCGATGGTGACTTGGTTGAGCGTTTTACCGATGTCCCCATGGCGTACTGGTTGTTTTCAATGACAAAGACTACCGGCAGATCCCAGAGTTCGGCCATGTTGTAGGTCTCATAAACCTGACCCTGGTTCGCGGCCCCATCACCAAAATAAGTGAAAGTCACGCGATCATTGCCCTTGTATTTATCAGCAAAGGCCAAGCCAGCACCCAGCGGGACCTGCGCCGCGACAATCCCGTGCCCGCCATAAAAATCCTTCTCTTTCGAGAACATGTGCATGGAGCCGCCTTTACCTTTGGAAAAGCCGCCTTCGCGCCCGGTCAGTTCGGCCATGATCCCTTTGGGGTCCATGCCGCAGGCCAGCATATGGCCATGGTCGCGATAGGATGTGACACGCTTGTCGCCTTCCTCTGCTGCGGCTTCCAGGCCCACAACAACCGCTTCCTGTCCAATATAGAGGTGACAGAAGCCACCAATGAGGCCCATGCCGTAAAGTTGGCCCGCCTTTTCCTCGAACCTGCGGATCAGCAGCATTTCACGGTAATGTCCTAGCAATTCCTCGGCTGAGACGTTGGGTTTCGCGGCGGCCTTCTTTTTAGGCGGCATGTGCTATCCTCCGGCGCTTGTGCAATATAGTTTAGCGTTAAACTATCTTTTAGAGCATGTTCGGAAGAATTGCGAGGGGCAAAGTGACGTATCGTCACCAGCCACGATCATAGCCGGATTGCACCTAGCGAATGACGATTTCGTCCGCGCGGATCAGGCCCAGCACGTCGCGCGCCTGTTCGTCCAGCAGGTCCAGGTCAAGATAGGTATCAGACAGCCGGGTCGTCAGGTTTTCCATCCGGGCGACTTCGGCTTCAAGGCCGGCAAGTTCAACTTCCAAGGCTTGACCTTCGGCCTTGACTTCAATGCGTTTGAATAGACCGTAATCGCCCTGCACAGCGGCAAAGGTGAAATAGAGGCCCAGCATCAGCGCGCCCAGAAAATAGAAAACTGTGCCCAGCGGGGGACGGTTACGTCGTAACATCAGCTTGCCTCATCACATCGCCTCTGACGGGCGACTTTGGGCAAGAATCGCACAAACGCAACGCAATGTGAATCCCCTAAATGTCGGAAGTCACTCTTTTCGCTGATGTTTCCGCAAGTTAGCCGGCGACGGAGGCGGCGAAGATTTCGTCGATGGTTTGGCCGAGCGTTTCATTGAACACATCATCGCTTTGCTGGGCGGACAGACCTTCGGTCAGGGCGCGTGAGAAGCTGGCGACGACACCTTTGTTCTGGGACAGACGCGCGTTCGCTTCATCGCGGCTGTAGCCGCCGGACAAGGCCACGACCCGCATGACGTTGGGATGATCGACAAGGGGTTGGTAGATGTTTGGCTGCTCTGGCAGGGTCAGTTTCAGCATGACGTGCTGATCGGGTCCGAGTTTGTTCAGATGGACGAGGATTTCGTCGCGCAGGATTTCTTCGGCCTTGGCCTTGTCGGTCATCTTGATGTTGATCTCGGGTTCGAGGATCGGGACAAGGCCGTGGTCGAGTACCTGTTTGCCGACTTCGAATTGCTGGGCGACGTTGGCCGCGATCCCGCTGGCGGAGGCGGCGTTGATGACCGATCGCATTTTGGTGCCAAAGATGCCGGCGGCGGCGGCACGGGGCAGGAGCGTGTCGAGCTGATCCATCGGTTTCATGAGCTGCACGCCGTCGCTTTCAGCCTCTAAGCCCTTGTCGATCTTCAGAAAAGGAACGACATGGCGGTCTTGCCAAAGGTATTGGGCGGAGGGTTTGCCGCCGATCTTGCGGTCCATTGTCATCTCGAACAGGATGGCGCCGATGATCTTGTCGCCCGTAAAAGAAGGCGCGTTGACGATCCGGCTGCGCATGGCGTGGATCAGGTCGAACATTTCGGCGTCACTGGAATAGGCGTCCGCGTCGATGCCGTAGGCGGCGAGCGCCTTGGGGGTTGATCCGCCGCTTTGATCCAGTGCGGCGATGAAGCCGTCGGCGCTGCGGACTTGCGCTGCTTGTTCCTGATTTGACATGAGAAATTCACCTTAAACAATGAGACGAAGGGCAGGCTCGTGGCCCGTTAACAGCTGTTCTAAGCGACGGGTTTGGCTGTTGCAATTGTGGTGGCGCTAACAGATTGCAGGAAGATCGGCGGGCCGTGACAGGTGTTGCGTGACCCCCCCACCGAACGGTGATTTCGCGACAAAGCCGCGAATCAATGGTTAACGCCAATTTTTGCTGGGAAATGTGCTGTCGGCATCGCGTCGGATTTGCGTCGGCAAAGCGTATGGCAGTTTTGCAGGCACCGGGCGGGATAAATGCCCCGACCGGTGCCCATGCGGTTTGTTAGTTACTGGTCAGATATTGCGCTGGCAGGTCGCCGTTGATCCAGTCGGTGATCGCACGCTGCTGCATTTCGGCAGCGATACCACGCCAGACCTGTGCCACCTGTGGTCCGCGTGCGCCGAACCGTGCCTCGATCTCTTCGCGGAGCGAGGTTGCGGCGATATCGCCTGCGGCCTCGGCCAGAAGCGCATAGTAATAGGCGCGGGCATATGACCGAGCCTCGCCGGTTCCGGCGAAGTAATTGAGCGCCAGCGTCCGCAGATCGCGGGGGTTGTCGCCTGAGACAAGGGTGATGGCGGCAGGTGCCTGCGTGGTCGTCAGGTAGTCGGCCTGTGCGGCCAGCACCGCCTGCGTTGTCATCCGCGCCTCCAGCCGGTCAAGCTGCGCGACGGCGCCGGGCATGTTGTCTGCGGCAGCAATCAGTGCGTAGCCGTAGGCGGCGGGAATGTCGCTGTTTTCGGTGGCGCGGGCCAGTAGTGCGGCAGCGGGACCTGCATTGTCCGGGTCATCCAGCAATGGTGTTAGCAGGTCAGGCACCAGCGCGCCGCTGCGTGGTACGCCCGTGCCGTCGAGCAATGCATTCGCAAGGGTTATTCGCTGTGTTGCCGACAGGTTGTCAGGCGTTTGCAGGGCGGCCAGATCGGCGGTGGTCAGGATCTGGCTGCGCGCCAGCGGTGTGCTGCGTGCTTGCAAACCAAGGGCGGCGATCAGCGTTTGTGGCGTGTCGTAGAGATCGGGTTCAATCACGATGCCGCCGGGCGGCAGATCGGCCTGAATGGTGATTTCGCCAGGGTCGGTCACGAATGCTTCAACCTCTGTCATCAGTTCACCGATGAAATTCCGCTCCACCGCGCCAAGCGGGCGTAGCCCACCTTCGCTAAGTGCCTGCGAAACAAACTCGGTCCCCAGTTCGCGGATGGTCACGGGGTCGCGCAGGTTTTCGGGCAGCACGGCGGACATGGCTGCCCAGCCGCCATCATCCTTGAGCGTGACAACCGCGCGCGAGACACGGATCGCCGGGTCACCGGGATATCCGTAATCGCCGAGCCGCGGCAGGATGGTGCCGCTGGCCGAATAGTCCAGAATGCCAAAGCCGTTGATGGCGACAGTGCTGTCCAAGGCCGTTTCGCCGGTCGTGTATTCATAGCTGGCACGTATCTTGAATTGATCGAGTGGCACGTCCTTGTAGCCTGCGGTGCGTAAGGCCAAGGCGATATCGCGCTCCACACAGGCGAGGCTGGCGCGCGCGCCGATCAGGTTGAGGTTGATTTCTGCCGCAGTCTGGAAGGGTTGGGCGAAGTCGCTGCTAAGTGTGGCGCGTTCGATCGTGATTTCGCATTGGCGCGCCTGATCGTAGGGCAGAAGGGGCCGCGCGACGATGCCGGAGATCGAAACGATGCCGCGCATCGGGTCTGCTGACATGTGGTCGTATTGCAGTTCCATCCGGGTGCGGATGGCCGAGATGCCGGTATTGGCGATGGCCATGGCAATGCGGTCGGGAGAGAAGAATTCGCCCAAGGTGGCTTGGGGGTCGCGATCCTGGGCAAAGGTGGGTGTTGCGATCGTCAGGGCGATGGTCGCGCAGACGGTGAGGGATTTATAGGTCATGGTACACTCCTTGTGAACGCTGTTCATATTATGTGAACAGCGTTCATTATCAAGGGTGTTCTTTGTGACGCTACGTCAGGGGTGTTTACCCGAGGGCTGCGACACCCGGTAGGGTTTTCCCCTCCATCCATTCCAAGAAAGCCCCGCCAGCGGTGGAGATATATGTGAAATCATCCGCTGCACCCGCTTGGTTCAAGGCCGCGACCGTATCACCGCCACCGGCGACAGAGGTGAGCCGCCCGGCCTTGGACAATGCGGCGGCCTTGTTGGCGGCTGCATTTGTGGCGGCATCGAAGGGTTCGATTTCGAACGCCCCCAGCGGGCCGTTCCAGACCAGTGTTTTGGCCTGCTCCAACACCTCGCTGATATAGGCGACGGTTGCGGGCCCGGCATCAAGGATCATTGCATCGTCGGGGCAGGCGTCGGGGGCGAGGGTTTCATTGGCGGCACCGGCCCGGAATTCGCGGGCGACGACGATGTCGCGGGGCAGGATGATTTCGCATCCTGCGGCTTCGGCCTTTTTCAGGATGTCGCGGGCGGTGTCGGCCAGATCATGTTCGCAAAGCGATTTGCCGACGTTGATCCCTTGCGCGGCCAAGAAAGTATTGGCCATGCCACCCCCGATCACGAGATGATCGACCCTGCCCACCAGATTGCCAAGCAGGTCGAGTTTGGTCGATACCTTGGCCCCACCGACGACGGCGACGACAGGCCGTTCGGGATGGCCAAGCGCCTTTTCCAGCGCGCCGAGTTCTTCGGCCATCAGGCGCCCGGCACAGGCGGGCAGGAGCCGCGCAATCGCTTCGGTGCTGGCATGGGCGCGGTGGGCAGCGGAAAACGCATCGTTGACATAAATGTCCCCGAGCGAGGCGAGCCGTTTGGCGAAACCTTCGTCATTCTTTTCCTCGCCGGGGTTGAAGCGCAAGTTTTCCAGAAGCAGAACCTCATCCCCCTGCATTTCGGACACCGCATCAGCGTAGTCGGAATTGACCCATGTCACCGGCAGGCCCAGCACGTCGGCCACGGCGGGGGCGATGATTTCCAGCGACATCTCTGGCACGACCTTGCCTTTGGGCCGTCCGAAATGCGCCATCAGGATGACCTTGCCGCCTTTGTCCTGGATATCTTCGACCGTGGGCACGATCCTTTCAATCCTTGTGGTGTCGGTGACGGTCCCGTCTTCGACGGGGACGTTGATGTCGACCCGCACCAGCGCGCGCTTGCCTGCGAAATCCATATCGTCGAGTGTTTTCCAGCCCATCGTTCATTCCCCCATGATGCGGTTTCACGAGGCTTGTTGCGGCAATGCGCTGCCCGCGTCAACAGGGGCGGGTTGGCAATCACGTGCGCAAGCCATATGTCAGTGCGCAACGCAGAGGTAAGGAGTGACCCATGGCCGATATCAAAGACCCCGAAAACACGATCATCATGACCCTGAAGGGCGGCGATGTGACTATTGAACTGCTGCCCGATGTGGCCCCGCAGCATACCTCCCGGATGAAGGAACTGGCCCGTGCGGGTGCCTATGACAATGTGTGTTTTCACCGGGTGATTGACGGGTTCATGGCGCAGACCGGTGATGTGGCCAATGGCAACATGGAGAAGGATTTCAATATTGGCCGTGCGGGCACGGGTGGGTCTGATCTGCCTGATCTGCCGGCCGAGTTTTCGAAGATCCCGCATGCCCGCGGCAGCCTGGGCGCTGCCCGGTCGCAGAACCCCAATTCGGCCAACAGCCAGTTCTTTATCAACTTCAAGGACAATGATTTCCTGAACGGCCAGTATACCGTCTATGGTCAGGTCGTGTCCGGGATGGAGCATGTGGATGCCATCAACCGGGGCGAGCCGCCGATGAACCCCGACCGCATGATCAGCGTCAAGGTGGCTGCAGATGTATAAGCTGGCAGCCCTACTGGCCGTGATGGCCGCGCCTGCGTTCAGCGCAGGGCTGGAGATTGATATCGAAGGCGAGGCGAATGGCACGATTGTCATCGACCTGTTCGAGGATATCGCACCGCTGCATGCCGCGCAGATCACGGCGATTGCCGAGGCTGGCGATTACAACGGTGTCGTCTTTCACCGGGTGATCGACGGCTTCATGGCGCAGACGGGTGATGTGCAGAACGGTGTTATGGGCGGCGATCTGTCCCGTGCGGGCACGGGTGGGTCGCAGTTTGACGATATTCCGGCGGAGTTTTCGGATCGTCCGTTTGAACGTGGGATTATTGGTATGGCGCGGGCGCAGAACCCGAATTCGGCTAACAGCCAGTTCTTTATCATGTTCGAGCCCGGTTATTTCCTGAACGGGCAATATACCGTCGTGGGTGAGGTCACATCCGGCATGGAGATTGTCGACGCGATCAAGCGCGGGACCGGACCCAATGGTGCTGTCATCGGCAAACCGGACGTGATGACCGAGGTTCGCGTGACCGAGTAACGAAACAGGCCAGCCCCCTCACTTTGCTGCGAGGGGGCTATGCCACGTGATGCCCATCGGCCAGTCTGCATGAAACGATGCGGAGAGTGCCATGCGCCTGATTACCCTTGTCCTTTCATTTTGTCTTGCTGCCGGTATGGCCGTGGCCAGCCCGGAAGTCTGGTCGCGCGAATGGCCCAATACGGATTTTGCGAATACCAGTGTAGAGAACTGGATCGAAATCATGTCGGGCGGGCCGCCCAAGGATGGGATACCGGCGCTTGATGATCCGGCCTTTATTCCCGCGTCCGAAGAAAACCGGCTGACCCCCCGCGAACCTGTCATCACGCTTGAGATCGAAGGCGAGGTGCCGCGCGCCTATCCGATCCGCTATCTGACATGGCATGAGATCGTGAATGATGAGGTGGGCGGTATTCCTGTGGCCGTCACGTTCTGCCCGCTTTGCAATTCGGGTATCACCTTTGACCGGCGTACGGATGCAGGCGTGTTGATCTTTGGTGTGTCGGGCAAGCTGCGCAACTCCGATATGATCATGTATGACCGCGAGACCGAAAGCTGGTGGCAGCAAGCCATTGGTGAGGCAATTGTGGGCACGCTGACCGGCACGGAGCTGCAGAGCCTGCCAAGCTGGATGGAAAGCTGGGATGCCTTCATCAGCCGTAATCCCGACGGGTTGGTGATGGCGCAACCGGATTTCGCGCGGAATTACGGTGCCAATCCCTATGTGCGTTACGATAGTTCGGAGCGTCCGTTTCTGTATTCGGGTGAGTTGCCGCCCCATGACATCCCCGCCCTTGCCCGCGTGGTGCGTGTCGGTGACAGGGCCTGGCCGCTGACCCGCCTGGCCGATGCGGGCAGTGTGACCGAGGCGGGTGTGACGTTGCGCTGGGCCGAAGGGCAGGCATCTGCGCTGGATACCGGGCGCTTGGGCGCGGGCAAAGAGGTTGGCAATGTCCGGGTGATGGATGCGGCGGGCAATGACCTGGCTCATGACGTGATGTTTGCCTTTGCTTTCCATGCATTCTGGCCGGAGGGTGAATGGATGCTGGGCGACTGACAGCGGCTTGACTTCGTCCATATGCGCCCGTCTGGTGCGCGGATGGAACGGAAATCCCAGATCGATCTTTTTGGTGCGGTTGCACTGACTGGCTTTTCAATGCTGCTGGCGTTCAATCAGGTGGTGATCAAGGTCACCAATGATGGTTTGCAGCCAGTGTTTTTCGCCGGTGTCCGGTCGGCTGGTGCGGTTCTGTGCATCTGGCTGTGGATGAAGTGGCGGGGTATTCCGCTGCGTTTTGAAAAGGGTACGTTGCTTGCCGGTTGGGCGATCGGCCTGACCTTTGCGTTCGAATTTCTGTGCATGTTCATCGCACTTGATCTGACGACGGTCAGCCGATCCGCCGTGATCTTTTATTCGATGCCCGTGTGGCTGGCGATCATGACCCATTTCGTGATCCCCGATGACCGTTTGACCCCGACCAAGGCGGTTGGGTTGACGCTGGCCTTTGCCGGGGTTTGTCTGGCGATCCTGCGCCGCGCCGAGGGCGACGGTAATTTCTGGGGTGATCTGGCCGCACTTGCTGCGGCCTGGGGATGGGCATTGACCGCGTTGCTGGCCAAGGCGTCGCCGCTGGCGCGCGTCCGGCCTGAGATTCAGCTCTTCTGGCAAGTCGCTGTCTCTGCCCCAATCTTGCTGCTGGCGGCGTTCTTTTTTGGACCGTTTATTCGTGATCTGGCGCCGATCCACATTGTCGGTCTGGTCTTTCAGATCGTGATTGTCGTGAGTGCCGGGTTCATCTTCTGGCTTTGGTTGTTGTCAATCTATCCGGCCTCTGGCGTTGCCTCGTTCAGCTTTCTGACCCCGGTGCTGGCAGTCGCGCTGGGCTGGTTGTTGCTGGGCGAAGAGATTGGGCCGGACCTGATTGGCGCGCTGGTTCTGGTGGCGATTGGGCTGGTGTTGATCAACCGACCTGTCAGGTCCCGCAGAATGTCCGTGTGACCCGTTCATCCGTGGTGGGTGGCCGGGCGTAAGGGGCGGTATCGTCCGTCAGGTCTGAGAAAGGTTGGGTTACGGCGTCAAGCAAGGTGTGAAACGGGGCAAGATCCCCGTTGCGCCCGGCGCTGATCACCTCTTCCACCCGGTGATTGCGGGGAATGATTTTGGGGTTGCTGGCGGCCATCAGCGCGGGGTCCAGTGCGCGGTTTTGCCAGCGCTGCGCCCAGACGTCGAACGCGTCGCGGTCGAGGAACTGATCGCGTGCATTTTCCGAACCGAGGTTCGCGAATGTGTTGGTGAAGTCCGCGCTGTCCTTTGCCATCAGATCCAGCAGGTCTGTGATCAGTTGCGCATCGTCCGGCGTTGGGTCGGGCAGCCCCAGTTTGGCCCCGAAAGTGGACAGCCAGGCGGCTTCGTAAAGCGGGGGGAAGCGGTGGACGGCGGCGGTAAAATCCGTGATCGCCTTCTCCCTATCATCCATAAGCGGGATCAGGGCAGTGGCGAATTGCGCCATGTTCCAAGCCCCGATGCCGGGCTGGTTGGAATAGGCGTAGCGCCCAAACTGGTCGATAGCGCTGAAGACGGAATCCGGGTGGAAATCGTCGATAAAGGCACAGGGCCCATAGTCGATGGTTTCGCCGGCGATTGAGACATTGTCGGTGTTCATGACCCCGTGGATGAACCCCAGCCCCATCCATTTGGCGATCAGTTGGGCGTAGCGCCCGATGACCAGATCAAGGAGGTCTGCCGGTCCGGTCGCATCGGGGTAGTGCCGGGCGATCACGTGGTCGGTCAGCGCTTGCAGTGCGCCCATGTCGCCGCGAGCCGCAAAGAACTGGAACGTGCCGACGCGGATATGGCTTTGGGCGACGCGGGTGATGATGGCGCCGGGCAGGGCGTCTTCGCGGAAGACCGGCTCGCCTGTGCTGACGGCGGCCAATGCGCGGGTTGTGGGGACGCCCATGGCATGCATCGCCTCGCTCACCAGATATTCGCGCATTACTGGGCCGAGCCAAGCCCGTCCGTCGCCGTTGCGCGAATAGGGGGTGGGACCGGCCCCTTTCAGCTGGATATCACGGCGGATGCCGTCGCTGCCCACCACCTCGCCCAGCAGGATGGCGCGCCCGTCGCCCAGTTGCGGGTTCCAGTTCCCGAACTGGTGGCCGGCATAGGCCTGTGCCAGAGGGGCGGCACCGTCGGGAACGCTGTTACCCCCGAAGACTTCTGCGGCGTCCATGGCGTTTAGATCAATGCCCAGCATCGCCGCCAGATCGGCATTGGTCGCGATGATTTCGGGCGCTTTGACCGGGGTCGGCTGCAGGGACGTGAACATATGCCCGGGCAGGCGGGCATAGCTGTTATCGAAGGGGATTGGCTGGCTCATACCCATGGATATAGGCCATGCCGCCCAAGATCACACCCCCGATGGTTTTGTGTCCGGCGCTGCCTTTGGCCCCGGTTTGGTCATCGCCGTTTGGGTATCGTCCAGTGGCAGCTTGCGCCGTGCAAAGGCCAGCGTGCTATGGTCGGTGCGTTTGGTTGCATCGCGCACCGCCCGTTCAGAGAAGGCCACGAAACGGTCGAGCATGGCAAAGAAGATATCCAGACTGAACCCGAAGAGGAACGACACCACAAAGAGCGAGAAGCCCACGCTGGTCGCGGCCTGTTCGATGGCCGAGCCGGGGGCGTAGAACCAGCCCAGCACGATCCCGGCCAGTGAGGCGAGCACGACCCGGTGCAGCAGGCGGATCAGGGACGGGTGCGGCATCAGCGGGTCGAGCACATAACGCATGTGATACATCACCGCGCCCATGGCCCCGTAAAGCGCGGGCAGGATCCAGAGTGCGTAATAGCCCACATGCCAGCGCAACTGTTCGACATTCTTGGCAAACTGCACGCCCCTGAAATCGGTGGAGGCGATGACGCCGTTACAGGCGAGCGATTTCTTTTCCGCATCCAGCATCTCGCGCCAGCGGGTGAAGGCGGTTCCGTCTGGGTCTGCGGTGTCGGGCAAAAGCGCCTCTCTGCACGGCGCATCTGTTGCCAGTTGTTGCAATTGCTGGCTTTGCGCTACTGCGACAATGGAGGCATCCGGGCAGTGGCTGCGGTAGGACTGCGAGGCGTCGTAGAAGTATTGGCCGCTGAAGCAGTAAATCTCTTTCATGCCGATTAGTGGGAACACGGCCCTGACCGCGATGTAATTGCCGATCTCGCCGCGCAGGTTTGACATGCGACGCGTGATTTCGCCCAGTTCAGCCTCGTTCGCTTCGAGAAGTGACAGCGACACGGTGTCGTTGAGCGGCAGGCCGGTTGGATCGGTGGAGGCCCGTTCTTCCATCTGGAGGCGGGCCAGTACGTGTTCGCGCACCAGCCGGTCAATGGATTGCTGGGGTTTGTCGGCCATCAGCTCTTCGGCTTGCGCGATCAGCCCGGTGCCTTCGTTATGGACCAGGGTCAGCCGCGCGACGACGACCATCAGGATGATTGAAGCAATCACAAGGCCGAAGGTGATGCATTTGGTCAGAAGCGGTGCCCGCCCCGGTGTCCAGCCAGCCTTCAGCGCTGCTACCGTCGAAAACGGGATGTCGCGGGCCGTGTCGTTCAAAATCTGCTGCAATTCCACAACAAGCTGATGACTGATCGGCCGCTGTCGCAGGCTGGAGGCGATGGTTTGAAACAGCCTTTCGTCCTTGAACGATCCAGCGTAGCGCCCGTAGGTCGCATAAAGCCGGGCGTCGGTGATCAGGTCGTCGATGTATGCTTCATCGATTTCGCGGTTCGCGTCCAACGCTTCGATATCAATCCGCTTATCCATGGGTGCCCTCGATGTAGCCATCGGGGGTTCCGCAGCCGCATGGGGTGCCGACTGTGCCTTGATCCACGAAACACCAGCCCTTTGGGGTGATGCAGATCGTGCCGGGTGCGTGTGGGGGAAGCTCGCCTTCAGCGATCAGAAGGGATGCAAAAGAAACGATAAAAATGCCAAGAAGGCACACTGGTAAACGACGCATTTGAATGTCCGATCAATAAAAAGACTTGTTAATAATAACTTGAGTATACCCCAAAAGGCCTCTGGAGTCTAATCGGGTGCCAATGCCGCGCTCTCGGACTGGTTGATCGGTCGGATCTGATGCTCTGTTTAAGGGGTGCTGGTTTACAGTCTGGCGAGCCGTTCGGCCAGCAGCGCATAGAACCCTTCGGCATTGATATCTTTCATGAAAACGGCGTTTGCGGGCCTGTTCGTCACCCGCCACCAATCCGCAACGGTCATGCCAAGCGTCAGGTCGGAGCCGGTTTCAACCTCAACATTGATATGCCGACCCTGAAACAGATCAGGATTGATCAGATAAGCGATGGTGCAGGGATCATGCAGCGGGGCCCCTTCGGAGCCGTATTTTTCCATATCGAACCGTTCGAAAAAATCGGTCCAGGCGGCGACCATATCGCCCACTTTCGTGCCCATGGACCGGAAAGCGTCGACGCGCGGTCGTGTCGTCAGCGCCTGATGCGTGACGTCCAGCGGCATCATGGTTAGCGGCACACCGGCGCCGAACACAAGTTTGGCGGCTTCCGGGTCTACATAGATATTGAATTCGGCCGAAGGGGTGATGTTGCCAACCTCGAAATAAGCGCCGCCCATCAGGACGATTTCCTGCACACGTGCGATAACATCAGGCGCGCGCTGAAATGCGGTTGCGATGTTGGTCAAGGGGCCAATTGGGCAGATCGTGACGGTGCCTGCCGGTTCCTTGCGCAGTGTTTCGATAATGAAATCAACACCATGCTCATCCTGAAGCGGCATGGTCGGGTCATCCATCTGTGGCCCGTCCAGCCCGGTTTTGCCGTGAACATGCTCGGCGGTGACCAGTTTGCGTGCCAACGGGGCGTCGCACCCGGCGAATACCTTCGTATCGGTGTGTCCCGCCAGTTCGCAGACGATCCGCGCGTTTTTCTGGGTCAACGGCAGGGGAACGTTGCCTGCCACCGCTGTGATCCCCAGAAGATTAACATCTTCAGGCGAGGCGAGAGCCAGCAGAATAGCGACGGCATCGTCCTGTCCGGGGTCGGTATCAATGATGATCTTGCGCGGCGCCATGGCACTGTCCCTTGTGGTATCAGGCGCAGAGTGTCGCGTCCGTGCGGCAGGGGCAAGGGCCGTTAGGCGGTTGTGGGAAATCACGAAATGTCATCTGCAAAATGATCAATGGGTGCACCAGCGGCCAAACTTTGCCAATTGCAGATACAATCATAGGACACCTATTGCCTATCTGGAAACATCAGCGCCGTATTGCGCATTATTGTTTCTAATTTGGCGGCGCTGCGCCGCTTTTTTGCCATTTTTCAGGGACCTATGGTAAGTAGCGATCAGGACCGCCATGTCTCTTGGCGAAGGTACAAAGCCTTCTTATATGTCCTCAAAGGAGAACGAAAATGACCCGTACTATGAAGCTGCTGACACCTATTGCTGTACTTACTGCGCTGGCTGTTCCAGCTTTTGCACAGGACGCCGCGATCGACGTGAACGGCGATGGGATGTACAGCTTTCCTGAGTTGCAGGCAGTGATGCCTGAGATGACTGAAGATGAATTCACAGCGCTCGATTCAACAGGCGATGGCCTGCTGGATGCTGACGAGATTTCTGTAGGTGTTGAGGCCGGCCTGCTGCCGTCCTAACGAAAGGGTCCCGTCCGATCAGCCCTCTGATCGGCAACCCCGCGCCCCCCGCGCCATGCCCCAATCGGGCGCGGGGGGCTGCAGAAACGTTCGTTCGTCGCCTCCCCTCGGGCGGACGTTTTCCCGTCAGGTGTTGGCGCCGCGTGACAGCGCCGCAACGCCGGTTCGGGCGATTTCTTCTAAACCAAGCGGCTGCATGAGATCGGCGAAAGCGTCGATTTTCTCGGATGTGCCCGTAATCTC
Source organism: Yoonia sp. SDW83-1 (assembly GCF_046762885.1). NCBI lineage: Bacteria > Pseudomonadati > Pseudomonadota > Alphaproteobacteria > Rhodobacterales > Paracoccaceae > Yoonia > Yoonia sp. SDW83-1. Next base: position 143,668 of record NZ_JBKQXO010000003.1, on the reverse strand, counting down.
AAAAACGAATGATTCCAAGGTGCTATCGACCACATTTGCCCTGAAGATATCGGCAAGTCGAATGGCCTCGATCCGCTGATCGCCTGTTCCCACCACTTTGAACAGCGCCAGTTCCCGTTCGACTGATTTTCCTTCGACGGTCAGATCGTTGACCTTGTGCACGTCCACGATCCGGCCCAGCTGCGCCTTGATCTGGTTGATGATCTGCGGTGTTCCGGTGGTCACGATAGTGATCCGGGACCGGTGGCCCAGATGATCCACCTCGGCCACGGTCAGGCTGTCGATGTTGTAGCCGCGCCCGGAGAACAGCCCGATGACACGGGCCAGAACACCGGGTTCGTTTTCCACCAGAACCGCCAGCGTGTGCTGTTCTTCCTTGTCCGAGAATGTGGGTCGGAGGTCGTAGGCGGAGTGGCTGGTGGAGCCTTTTTTGATTTTGAGGGGGGACATGGGAAACCTTTGATTTTAGCTGTCGGATTTGCGTCGGACTTGCGTCGGCAAAACGTCGGACCCCAACGGGCGGGGTGTTGATTGATTATTCATAACCCAGAACGACATCTGTAATTCCATCTGCCGCGCTCAGAGTATCAAGGAGCGTTTGTTGTAGTGCCTGTGTTGTCGGCTCTGCATGATGCCGTCGAAAGCGTTTCCATGCATATTTGCCTTCAGGGAGTATCATGAGGAGATGCCCGTCGTCATAGTTTCCACAAAACATACCAAGATCGAACGGTTCCTGGTGTTCGATCGATAAGTATTCGCAGTTTTCGCCGTAGAGGCTCATGAGATCTGGGTTCATGGCGCGCGCTACATATCCGCGCGCGCCCAACTCAGATACCAGAAAGTCAGCCAGTCGCTTGGCAAAGACCGTGTTTTCGTAGCCCTCTTTGCGACCATACTCGATCTCCTCCTGCGTTGGAGGAAATCGATCAGATTTGAAGAAGATCGTGTCTGGCATCATAGCAACCTTTCGTTTCTTGCGAGGCGCAGGCTATCGTGTTCTGCTTGCACACTCTGACGGTTATCAATGTTGTCAGACCATCACCGCGCCGTCGGCCTTGATTGCGTTTGCGGTGTCCGCGTTTTCGCCGAGGATCATTTCGTTATGCGGTTTGCCGGATGGGATCATGGGGAAGCAGTTTTCGTGCTTTTCGACCAGACAGTCGAACAGCACCGGCCCGTCGTGGTTGAGCATTTCCATGATCGCGTCGTCCAGATCATCCGGGTTGTCGCAGAGGATGCCCTTGGCCCCGAAGGCCTCGGCCAGTTTTACGAAATCGGGCAGGGATTCAGACCAGCTGGATGAGTAGCGTTCCCCGTGCAGCAGTTCCTGCCATTGCCGTACCATGCCCAAGCGTTCGTTGTTCAGGATGAACTGTTTGACTGGCAGGCGGTATTGCATGGCCGTGCCCAGTTCCTGCATGTTCATCAGCCATGACGCTTCGCCCGCCACGTTGATCACGAGCGCATCGGGATGGGCCATCTGCACGCCGATGGAGGCGGGGAAGCCGTAGCCCATGGTCCCCAGTCCGCCGGAGGTCATCCAGCGGTTGGGATCCTCGAACCCCAGATATTGGGCGGCCCACATCTGGTGCTGGCCCACTTCGGTGCAGATGTAGCGGTCGTGCTTTTTGGTCAGTTCTTCAAGCCGGGACAGGGCGTATTGGGGTTTGATCACCTTGCCTTTTTGTTCGAATTTCAGGCAGTCGATCTTTTTCCATTCGTTGATCTGGTGCCACCATTTGCTGACATTTTCCTTGTCGGTCTTACGGCCGCGGGATTTCCAGACATTCAACAGATCCTCGAGCACATGGGCAACGTCGCCCAGGATCGGGATATCGACATGGATCACTTTGTTGATCGAGGATGGATCGATGTCGATATGCGCTTTGCGTGATTTGGGGCTGAAGGCGTCGATCCGCCCGGTGATCCGGTCGTCGAAGCGGGCGCCTATGTTGATCATCAGGTCGCAGTCATGCATGGCCATGTTGGCCTCGTAGAGCCCGTGCATGCCCAGCATACCGATCCAGTTTTCACCCGACGCCGGATAGCAGCCCAGCCCCATCAGGGTCGACGTGATGGGAAAGCCGGTGGCGGCGACCAGTTCGCGCAGCAGCTGGCTGGCGGCCGGGCCGGAGTTGATGACCCCGCCGCCGGTGTAGAAAATGGGCCGCTTGGCCGTTTCCATTGCCGTCGCCAGTTCGGTGATCATTTCCAGATCACCCTTGGTTTGCGGGTTGTAGTGCGTTTCGACCTGCCGCGCCTCGGTATAGGTGCCGGTGGCGAATTGCACATCTTTGGGGATGTCGACCACAACCGGGCCGGGACGGCCTGATGTGGCGATATGAAACGCCTCGTGCATGACGGCAGCCAGTTTGTCCGTCTCTTTCACCAGCCAGTTATGTTTGGTGCAGGGGCGGGTGATGCCGACGGTGTCTGCTTCCTGAAAGGCGTCGGAGCCGATCATGAAGGTGGGGACCTGACCAGTCAGCACAATGATCGGGATCGAGTCCATCAGGGCGTCGGTCAGGCCGGTCACAGCGTTTGTGGCACCGGGACCGGAGGTGACCAGTGCCACGCCGGGTTTGCCGGTGGCGCGCGCATAGCCTTCGGCGGCATGCACCGCGCCCTGTTCATGGCGCACCAGAACATGCTGGATGTGGTTTTGCTGAAAAATCTCGTCGTAAATCGGTAGGACGGCGCCACCGGGGTAACCAAAGACGACGTCCACGCCCTGATCTATCAGAGCTTGTACGACCATTTTTGCGCCCGTCATGGCTTTTGTCATTTTCCTCGCGTCCTTCGCGTTTTGGTTTCATCAGTCACAAAAAAACCCCCGAGGTTATTCGGGGGCGCATGGGATCGTTATGGGTTTACCGTTACCGGCCCATGCGCGCATTTCTCACCACTAGTACGACGATATTCATCGGGGTTCCTTTCGTGTGCGTGGACATTAGTGGCACCCGCAAAGGGGGTCAACAGCAGAAATTAGAGAAAGTGTCGCAAACCGGCAGTTTGTCGCAACTTTCTTTCTGGCCACGTCAGGCGCGCCGCAGTTTGCGGCTGATATGCGCCCGCGTCGATGTCGCCAGCAGGATAAAATGCGCGATCGTGAACACGCCGATCAGCACAATGGCGTAGACCCCGAGGATCTGGATCATGGGCACCTTGAAATTCAGGTGCGGCAGGTTCGCTATGATCAGCGGCCCGTACCACGATACAAATGACAAGATCCCACAGCTGACAAAGACATGCTGGCGCAGTTGTGTCGTGCCTTCCAGCATCGTGCCGCCCACCTGTTGCTGCAGGAAGGGCAGGATGGTCCGGTGGATATAGACCCCGTTGGCAGTCAGGATTGCCACGATCACCATCTTTGCCCAGATCTTTTCATTGCTCAGCTTGATTGGCTCGTAGGCCCAGTAGTAGATCAGGAAACCGATCCCTGTGACCCAGAGTAGTTTCAGCCCTACGGCCACGATATCGGCGCAGAATTCGAAGATGTCGCAGGATTGTTGTGTCAGCACCCGCCCCAGAAAGAACCGCAGGATCATCATGTCGAGCAGCATGGCCGCCCCAAGCCCGAGTGCGAGGCCGATGAAGTGGAAAATCCGCAACACGCTGCGCATCATTTGTTGGGGATCGCTGGAAAGCGCGAGGGCAACGTCAGTCAGGTTCATGTCAGTCTTTGCATGATGTCGGACCGCCCCCGCAATCCGACGATGTTAGTATTCGGCGCGCGGCATGTTTGGATGCCTCGCCTGACTATAAGTCCCGACCGGACTTGCATTTTCAACTGATCTGACAGTGCCCCCCGGTATTCGGCGGAAATGTGCCGCGTGTCGCGTTTCAGGGTTGTTGTCTGTCTCGTCCCGCGAACGGATGTTCAACCGGCTGCTTGACCGCAAAGGCGAACCGTTTGGCAATATCGCTGTAGCCGAGGAACAGCGTGTTTTCGTTGGCCGTCAGGTATTGCTGGCGCCGTTCGGTATAAAGCTTGGGCAGATCATACCATGCGGTGCGCGGGCTGGCGTGGTGGACGATATGCAGGTTGTTGTTGAGATAGAGCAGGGCCAGCACCGGGTGCGCCTCGACCACGGCCGACCGCGCGCCGACATTTTCGGCCGCCTGATGTTCGGCATAGGCGCGCATCGCAGTCAGTGACAGGGCGGGGTAGACCACGAAGATAAAATAGACCCAGAGCGGCATCTGAAAGACTGTCAGGATGATGGACCCCAGTGCGATCATACCCAGGGCATGCAGGCCCCAGGCCAGACGCACGCCGGGCTGGTTTTGCCGCAGCCGCCAAATCTCTGTCCGGGCGAAACCAATCATGGTCAGGGTCGGCCCGATGATCAGTCGCCCGACAAATGTGTTGTTGAGCGCGAAGATATGCCGCTGGAAATCATTCATCTGCCGCACATCGCTTTCGCACCAGAAATAGCTTTCGGGGTCTTCGAACGGGTCGGTCAGGTGCTCGTCCCGGTGGTGGTTCAGGTGCAGGTCCCGGTAGCGCTGATAGGGAAAGACGACGGCAAGGGGCAGGCTGACCAGTGCCTCGTTCACGCGTGGCCAGCGAGTGGGGTGCCCGTGGATGGTTTCGTGCTGCAGCGAGGTATGGAAGGCGGCGAGGACGGGCAGGGCGAAGAGCCCGAGGATCCAAAGCGGGGTTGTCCAGAGAAGCCCGGCGATGATCCAGAGCCCGTAGCATCCGATGATCAGGGCCAATGTGCCCCATTCTGTACGCAATGCACCCGTCTGCAAAACCGGCCTTTCCTCTTATGTCAGGGAATCGCGCGGGTTGTCCCGCTCACGACTGCGTGATGGTGAGCGGGAACGGGGTTTTGGTCAAGAATTATTCGTCGGCCGGTTTGATCTTGTCCCAGGTTTGGGTGTCGAAATCGGACGCGGCGTGCCGTTCGCGCAGTTGTTCGCTTTCTTCGCCCCAGGCTTTGTTGACCATCTTGCCGCGTTGGAAGGCGGGGCGGTTATAGATAGCATCCACCCAGCGGTTCACATGGCTGTAGGAGCCGGCATCGAGGAAGGTTGCGGCCTCTCCGTAGATGTCGCCGCGTACCAATGCGCCGTACCATGGTGCGATGGCCATGTCGGCGATGGTGTAGTCTGTCCCGGCGATGAAGGCGTGATCGGCCAGTTGCCGGTCCAGCACGTCGAGTTGCCGCTTGGCCTCCATCGCGAAGCGGTTGATGGGGTATTCCATGGGTTCGGGGGCATAGGCGTAGAAATGGCCGAACCCGCCGCCCAGATAAGGGGCGGAGCCTTGCAGCCAGAAGAGCCAGTTCAGCGTTTCGGTCCGTCCTTTGGTGTCGGATGGCAGGAAGGCCCCGAATTTATCAGCCAGATAAAGCAGGATATTCCCGCTTTCGAAGACGCGCGTATCGCTGCTGCGGTCGAGAAGGGCGGGGATTTTGGAGTTGGGGTTGATGCCCACAAAGCCGCTGCCGAACTGATCACCTTCCTGAATGTTGATCAGCCATGCATCGTATTCTGCATCATGGCCTGCGTCGAGCAGTTCTTCGAGCATGACGGTGACCTTGACCCCGTTGGGGGTTGCCAGTGAATGCAGTTGGAGCGGGTGCTTGCCGACCGGCAGGTCCTTGTCATGGGTGGCCCCGGCGATGGGCCGGTTGATACTGGCGAATTTGCCCCCGCTTTCGGCGTCCCATGTCCAGACTTTGGGGGGTGTGTATGCGGTCATTGCGGGCGCTCCTGATCAGTGTTTTGGCATGGATAAAGCGCCGATGTCAGGAGTGCCAGCGGGTTATGTGTTTGTGCATGCATGCTGATTGTGCGTGCTTGGTCACCTATCGTTTGATCATGGGCGCAGGATTTTTCCGAAATGTTCAACATTTTGCCTTATTCTGGGCGATAGTGTCGCAAGTGGAAACTTTAAGAAAAGGTAAATCATTATGACAGGGCACACGAACCATTCTCGTCATTCCGTGAAATGCGAGCAGAATCTGGTTGGTGTAACGAGTTTTGCAGCAGTTGCTGCTTTGACAGTTGGGATGTCGGCCATTGCCCCGACGCAGGCAGAAGCGCAATCGCTTTGTTCCGAATACACGATTGTCAGAGGCGACACGTTGAGCGGCATTGCCAAGACGGCGGGTGTTCAGGGTGGTTTTCAGTTGTTGTTCAGCGCAAATGCGGGTTTGTTGAGCAGCCCCAATATTCTTGAGGTGGGGCAGGTGATTGCCATTCCCTGTGCGGATGGGTCGCTGCCCGGTGCGGCGGAATCGGTTGTGTCGATTGCAACGCCGGTGACGACAACCGCGACCAACCGCCCGGCCACATTTGTTACCGCAAGCGGCTATGCCCCTTTTACTGATGAGGACCTGCCTGAGGGTGGGATGATCACGCAGATGATCACGCGGTCGATGGAACTGGGCAACCCCGATCAGGAATTTCGTGTTGTGTTCGTCAATGACTGGGGATCGCATCTGACCGAATTGCTGCCCAGCGGTGCGTTTGACATGGGGTTCCCGTGGTTCCTGCCTGATTGCACCAAGGTCGATCTGTTGTCGGAGCCGAATGCGCGACGCTGTACGTTCTTTGATGCCTCCGAGCCTTTTTATGAGGCGGCTGTGGGCTGGTACACGTTGAATGGCAGCCCGTTTGCCGCCATGACGGAATATGATCAGCTATTTGGTGCGACGCTGTGCCGGCCTGATGGCTGGTTTTCCTTTGACCTTGAAGGTGAGGGTCTGACACCACCGAATGTCGAGATGGTGTTCGCCAGGTCGGAAGAGGCGTGTTGGGAGATGCTGCAGGCGGGTGAGGTTGATGTGATCACCTATGACGCGCTGCCTGCCGAGGAGGATTACACCGAACTGGGCATTGCTGATCAGATCACGGACATACCGGCCCTTGCTTCCAGCGTGACCTTGCATGTGTTCACGCCCAAGGACAATCCGAACGGCAAGGCCTATCTGGAAACGGTCAATGCCGGGCTTGAGAAGTTGCGTCTGTCAGGTGAGTGGTTTGAGATCGTCCGCAGCCAGATTCAGGAAACCGTCGAAAACTGAACCTGTTGATGATGTGGGGCAGACTGTATCTGCCCCACATCAGTTATTGTCTTAGGGGCGCACCCAAACCTCGACCCGCCGGTTCACGCGCCGACCGCTGCTGAGTTCGTTGCAGGCGGCCGGTTCAAGTTCACCGTAGCCAGTGGATACGATCTGCACGCTGTTGCGCACTTCAGCAGGCAATTGTGCCAGCACCGTTTCGCGCACTGTGGCCGAGCGGTTTTGTGACAGCACATCATTGGAGCTGAACGACCCGATGGAGTCGGTGAAGCCTGCGAAGATGACCTCGCTTGGCCGTTCTTCGATGATGTAATCCACCACGCGCCGGATGTCGGCGATTGCCCGGACGTCAAGCCGGCTGGACCCCAGCGCAAAGCGGAAGTTCGTCGAAAGCCGCTGTGTTGTCTGCAGATCGCGCAGCAGATCACGCAACCGGCGCAGTTCGAACGGATCGTCGGTTTCGAACATCGCCTCTTGAATGCGCTGGGCATTCACGGTCTGCGGTTCGACAATCACGCCCAGGTCAATGAAACCGGCCTTGCGGACCAGATCATCAAGCCCGTCTTCATCAAGGAAGTCGAGAAATTCGCGCGCCTCTGTCGAAACGGAGGCCCGGTTATAGGCATAGAACCGGCGCTGCATGATGTATTCTTCGGTTTTGATCGAGAAGACGGAGGGCGTGTTGACGATCCCGCAGGTGGATTCGACCGGCACAGCCCGCGCGTCGCGCAAGTTGGCAAATGGCACCACACCGATGCCGAACGGGTCCGCCGTGATCTTGTTTGTCATCTCGCTCATGGTCTGGACGACGTTGATATCGTCGCCGAGTTCAGCATCAGCCGGTTCGAGCACAAGTTCGTCGACATAGTGGATGGCGGCGTTCGCCTCATCAAAGGAATAGACATTGATAGGGGCGTTCGGTCCGCCGATTTGTGACCAGTTGTCGATTTCGCCTGAGAAGATGCGCGGCACGTCAGCCACGTTGATTTTCGGCAGGTTGTTGCTAGGGGAGACCGCCACGACAAGCCCTTCGACTGCCAGAACACGTTCCTGGCCGGGATCGGTAATGATCCCGCCACCGCCTTCGGCGACTTCTTCGATGTCATCGTCTTCTGCCGGTTCGTCGAGGAAGATGATTTCAACCTCGCCTTCGGAGAGGGCTTCGATCGCTTCTTCCTCTTCCTCGATCACGACACCGTAGCGGCGTACATAATCGCCGTCATCCTGGCGCAGACGGATGTCGATCAGATCGATTGGACCGTCATCATCATCATCGTCGTCGTCATCGTCCCGGGCGTCGTCATCATCGTCGTCGTCATCGTCATCATCTTCTGGTCCACCCGGACGGGGCCGCCCGATATCATCGGGCAAGGGTTGGCCAAGCCCGTCCGTGGTGATCACAGTCGCGTCGAACCGTTCGGCAAGGCCCTGTGCGACGACCGGCAGAAGCTGGTCGGCGATGCCCGCAGAGGCGATCATTTCGAAGGTGAAATCAATCTCGGCGATGTCGTCATCGTCGTCATCATCATCGTCGTCATCTTCTAGCAATGCGCAGTCTTCGCCGACGCATCTGAATGCCCCCAATTGCAGCCTGAGTTGCCCCAGGTCGGTGTTGACGACGACGGTCTCTTCTTCGACCTCGACAATCTCACCGGTGATTTCGATGCTGCCGTCGTTGGAGGTCAGCGTGACCTCGTCCGCCATCGCGCCCGTGGCGACGGTTTGGAGCGCTAGAAATGTCGTTGTCAGGAAAGTTCCGTTTCGCAATACGCGTGATCGGGATGCAGCCTTGTGCAAAACCATAATTGTGTCCACTCGATAACGCCCCCGTAAACCTGTCGTTGCATGAAGTATTATGCCAACGCAATGTATTTATGTGGCACGTGTACTAAAGTCACTGATCGGAGCGTCCAGTATAACCTTGGTTTAGATGATCGCGACGCAATTGACGCGATTAGATGCTCGTGCCCTGCAGAACCCCATGTTCCAATGCGTAGCGGGTTAGCCCTGCGGTTGAACTGATTCCCAGTTTCCGCTTGATGTTGTTACGGTGGGTTTCGACGGTTCGGACAGAGATGTTGAGGCTGTTTGCCACCTCTTTGTTGGAGTGCCCCTGCGCCAATTCCAGCAGGATGGTCTGTTCCCGGCTTGTCAGCGTTTCGCGCCCGTCGCTGATCTTGGGTTGCAGGGACCCTTTGGCCCCGGTGCAGAGGTATTCCTCGCCGCGCATCACGGTGTCGATGGCGGTCCGGATTTCATCGGTCGGCACGTCCTTGAGGATATAGCCCTTGGCACCGTGGCTGAGCGCGGTTGAGATGTATTCGGGACTGTCATGCATCGACAGGATCAGGATACGGGTGTCGGGTCGTTCTTCGAGGATCATTTCGGTGGCGTTCAGCCCCGACAGGCCGGGCATGTTCAGGTCAAGCAGGATCACATCGGGTTGCAATTCGTTGACCCGGTTCACGGCTTCCTGTCCGTTGCCAAGCGTGCCAACGACGCTGATGTCGTCATAGGTTTCAAGAATGGCCTGGATGCCTTCGGTCACCATGGGGTGGTCGTCTACGATCAAGATGCGGATCGTCATGCGCTTTCCTTTGTGTCTTGGGTCTTTTTCTGTGGGCTGAGCATGTGGGTCAGGGGCACCTCGGCCTCGATCACGGTGCCAGAGTTGGATGAGAGCACGCGCAGAGTGCCGCCAAGCTGTTCGATGCGTTCCTGCATGTTGCGCATGCCCAGACCGCTGATTGCCCGACGGTTCGGTTGCGGCCATGTCATGCCCTTGCCGTTGTCGGTGATCCGCAGCAGCGCGCCCTTGCGATGCCCTTTGAGCGACATGTGCACGCGGGTCGCGCCGGCGTGCCGTTCGATATTTGTCAGCGCCTCTTGCGCAATGCGGTAAAGGGCGATCCGCGCCTCTTCGTCCAGCCGGTTGCGGAAGACGACGGTTTCGAATTCGGTTTCGGTGCCGGTGCGTTTGCTGAAATCATCTGTGAGTGCCTGCAGGGCGGGGCCGAGCCCCAGATCATCCAGCACGCCGGGTCGCAGGTCGCGGCTGATCCGCCGCACCTCTTGAATGGCCTGACCCAGCCCGTCGATCCCCTTGTTCAGGATTACGCCGTTTTCGCCCATCTTGCGCCGCGCCAGTTCGAGCGCGTAGCGGACGCCGACCAGCATCTGGCTGATCCCGTCATGGAGTTCGCGCGCGACCCGCCCGCGTTCTTCTTCCTGGGTGTCGATGATCCGCTGGGTGAGATCCTTGAGCTTGGCATCTGCCAGACGCCGTTCGCGGATGTTGAGGAACATGCCGGTCGTGAAAACGCCCATCAGCGCCGCCACTGTGATCGCCACGATGTAATAGGAGGTGCGGGTGATCCGCGCCTCGACATCGGCGCGGGCGGCGGCGACGTTTTCGAGCACATCGTCGATGAAGACGCCGGTGCCGATGGCCCAGCGCCAGTCCTGCAGGCCGTTGACATAGACGATCATGCGTTCGTTGGCACCGGTCGAGGGCTTGGGCCAGTCAAAGCTGTGATAGCCGCCACCGGTGCGGGCAATGCGGATCAACTCATCGGTGATGGGCGTGCCGTTGAGGTCTTCCAGACCACTCCAGTTCTTGCCGATCAGATAGGTTTGCCGGGGGGCGACAAGGTTATTGCCGTCATAGTCAAAGACAAAGAAATAACCGTCCTGCCCGTAAAGCATGGCGGCCAGTTCGCGGGTGACTGACAGTTTTGCGTCTTCATCGTCGGGCGCGGCGCGCCCGTAGGTGTTGACGAATGCGGTGCGCGCGATGGACAGGTAGTTTTTCAGTTCGGCCCGTTTGGTTTCAATCAGCTGGGTTTCAAGCGCCTGAATCTCACGCTCGGCCAGTTGCCGTGATTGCGATGTCACCACCAGAAAGATCAGGAAAACCGCCACGACAAGAGGCAGGGTTGCCAGAAGAAATACCTTCTGTCCGTAACTCATACTGACCATGTCGCGCAATCGCGCAAGAAACCCTGTCATGACAAATCCGATACGCGGGAATCAGTTGCGAATCAAACGCCAACCGCGTCTTGTGAGAGGGGGTTTAATGAGTGTTAGCGTATAAACACCCGTCGCAATTGGTAAAAAAATGTGACAAATTTGTGTTTTCTACGCAGTACTACGTATTTTCCGACATGGGTGCGCAGGCTAGTCTGCGCGAACGAAATCGATCTGTCTTCGCCCGGTTTTCTGCGGGGTGGGGGGACTAATAATTGGGAGGCTACTTAATGGATCGTCGTTCTTTTCTAAAAAATTCAGCACTTGGTGGTGGCGCGGCAGCGGCAACTGCACTGGCTGCGCCTGCATATGCGCAGGGCAACCGGACGCTGACACTTGTCACGACCTGGGGCCGCGGCCTTGCCGGTGTGCATGACGCAGCACAACGTGCCGCTGACACAATTACAGCGCTTTCTGGTGGATCGCTGACGATCGACCTGAAGGCGGCTGGTGAGCTTGTCGGTGCGTTCGAGGTGTTTGACGCTGTGACCTCTGGTCAGGCGGACATGTACCACGGTGCCGACTACTACTTTGTTGGTCAGCATCCGGGCTATGCGTTCTTTACGTCTGTCCCGTTCGGTATGACGCCGCAAGAGATCAGCAACTGGTATTATCAGGGTGAAGGTCAGGCCTTCCATGATGAACTGGGCAGCATCTTTGGTCTGAAGTCGTTCCTTGCCGGTAACACGGGCCCACAGGCCGGTGGCTGGTTCGCCAAGGAAATCGCAGGTCCGGAGGATTTCCAGGGTCTGAAGTTCCGTATGCCCGGTCTGGGTGGCGAAGCGCTGGGCAAGATGGGTGCATCGGTACAGAACCTGCCAGGTGCAGAAGTGTATCAGGCGCTGGCATCCGGTGCCATCGACGGCACCGAATGGATCGGTCCATGGGCCGACGAAAAGGCCGGTTTCCAGGAAATCACCAAGTTCTACTATACCGCCGGTATGCATGAGCCGGGTGCCGCCCTGTCACTGGCCACAAACCTCGACGTGTGGGAGAGCCTGAACCCTGAGCACCAGAAGATCATCGAGATCGCATCCGGTGAGGCCCACCAGTGGAACCTGGCCCAGTTCATGAACAACAACGGTGCAGCGCTGCAGCGTCTGCAGGCCGGTGGCGTCAAGGTTCTGGAATTCCCTGACAGCGTTTGGGATGCCATGGGTACCGCCGCCAAGGAGACGATGGACCAGTATAACGGTGATGAGCTGTATGACCGTATGCGCGCCAGCTATGAAGCGTCGATGCGGTCGTCGTCCGGCTGGATCACACAGTCCGAAGGTGCGTATCGCAACCAGCGTGACCGCGTGATGGGCTAAGCCCAGACGACTGAATGAATGGATCGGGCCCGCTGGTATTGCGGGCCCTTTCACAAGGATTTTCTGGCGCGGTGCGGACCCTTTGCGGTGGTCCCCGCGTGAGGTGGGGGAGCTTCGATGGAAGAAGAGATCGCTTGCACAGGGTTTTTCCGTGCGGAGGTTGAGGACACGATCAGTTGTCTGGATGCCTTTGAGGCGGGAGGACCGGTTCAGTTCTTTTTCGGCAACCTTTTGGAAGCCCCTTACAATCTGTTCGACGCGCTGCTGAACCCCAGTTCATGGCTGGGCTGGATCAGCCATATCTCATTACGTGATCGGATTTCCGATACTGAAGCCGGCCAGTCGCTGATGCGCTTTATCTACTACGGCGCCTCGGTTGAGTTGTTCTTTGTCGTGCTGTGGGTGTTTCTGGTCACGACCATCATCGGCCTGATCAGCAACCGCTTCATGTGGGGTTGCGTGCGCGGCCTTGAAGGCTTTGCCAATGTGGTGGGCCGGATTGCCGCCTGGGCCGGGCTTTTGATGGTGCTGCAGCAGATCATCATCATCTTCATGCAGCGTGTGTTCGCGGTGTCCGAGATTTCGCTGGGTCTGGGTGTCAGTTTCACCAAGGATGTCAGTTGGTGGTCTGAAGAGTTGAAGCTTTATAACGCGATCATTGTTTGTATGTGTGCCGCCTACACGTTTGTGCAGGGCGGCCATGTGCGCGTTGACCTGGTTTATTCCGGTGTCAGTTACCGCGCCAAACGGGTGATCGACATGTTTGGCAGCATTGTCTTCATGATCCCTGCTGCCGTGCTGACATGGTTGTTCGGCTGGTTCTTTATGTGGCGCAGTCTGGTGACGCCCCCGACATCGGCGTCGGATGGTTTGGACAGGTTGCTGAACAAGGCCCGTGCGTTGAAGTGGAATGTGGAGACCATCGGGTTTTCGCCCAACGGGTTTGACGCCTACATCCTGTTCAAGGTGCTGCTGATCATCTTCACGGCGATGGTCATGTTGCAGGCGGTCGCGTTCTTCTATCGCTCACTTCTGGAGTTCAGGGAAGGGCCCGCCAGCGAAGGCAAGTATCTTGACAAGGACCCCATCGGCGATCCGACCGCCGAACTGGTCGCAAAAATTCACTAGGATTGGGGCGGTAAGATCATGCTTTTTGGACTTGATGGCATTGAGATCGGCATCATCATCGTCTTTCTGACGTTGTTTGCCGGTATCCTGTCGGGCTTCCCCGTTGCGTTTGCGATCAGCGGTTCTGCCGTGATTTCGTTTGCGATTATCGCTGCTTTGGACAGTTCCGGCTTGCTGATCCACGCCGCTGTGGACCAGAATTCGCCGGAATATGCGGCCCTGATTGCTGAAGGCGTCAGGCCGGATGCGATATCGGTTTTCCGATACCCTGATTTGCCCCGATACGAGGATGCGTTGTTCCCGCAAGGCTGGGAAGTGGCGCTGGATCGTAACGTTGGCTTCCTTGTCAACCGGATGAACGAGCGTGTGCTGGCGGGCCAGTCGATTGAGACGCTGTTGGCCGTGCTGATGTTTGTGATGATGGGGATCATCCTTGAGCGGTCCCGCATCGCTGAGGAACTGCTGACCACGATGGCGAAGGTGTTCGGGCCGCTGCCCGGTGGTCTGGCCGTGTCCATTGTGCTTGTTGGTGCGTTCCTTGCAGCCTCGACAGGGATTGTCGGGGCGACGGTTGTGACGATGGGTCTGCTGGCGCTACCGACCATGTTGAAGAACGGCTATTCGCCGGAACTGTCGACAGGTGTGATTGCCGCGTCGGGCACGCTGGGCCAGATCATTCCGCCATCCATTGTCATCGTCCTGTTGGGCACGCTGGCGGGCGATCTGTATTCTGCCGCGCAAGAGGACCGCGCCCGTCTTGCTGGCTGTTCTGACGCGCTGACCTATCTGGGTGAGCCCGCGGTGGTATCGGTAGGGACCCTGTTCCAGGCGGCCCTGTTGCCAGGTATCCTGCTGGCGGTGCTCTATGCGGCCTATGCGTTTGGTTTTGCCCTGATCAATCCATCCAAGGCGCCTGCCGTTCAGTTTGAGGGCGGCAAGGACAAGCAGGCTGCACCTGGCGGCCACGCATTCACATGGTTCCTTGCGGTGCCTGTGGCCCTGATCGGCTTTACCATCGGTCTGGGGCAGGTGGGCCTTGTCGGCAATCAATCCGTGATCGTCGACAGCTTTACTGATGCGGGCCAGACGGCATCTTTGCGGACTAATGTGACTGCCGAATGTCAGGCGTCCATGATTGAGTTGCATGGCGAAGAGGCTTGGGCGGCTGCCGTGGCCCAGCAAACAGCGATTGATGAAGCTGGCGGCGTTGAGCAGGCGCGTGCCCTGTCCGAAGAAGAGCGTGCAGCGCTTGTGCTGGACCGTGTTGCGGCGGCGGCGCCGATTGGGACCGGTATTGCCATAACCGCCCTTCTTCTGGGTCTGATGCTGGTCATTGCGCGTGGTGTGGCACCGTTTGCGGATCGCACACCGCTGATCATCGGGGCTGTGGGGGTTGGACTGCTTTTGGCAGTCGATGTGTTGATTATCGGGCCGCTGACCACGCCGGGGGCGACCACGCTGATCATCGCGATCCCGTTGATCGTCGCCTATATCGGTTTGCGCCCCGCCGCGGCCTATCTGGCCAGCAACGAGATCCTGCGGGTGGTGTTCCCGCCGCTGGTTCTGATCGTGGCTGTGCTGGGGTCGATCCTGGGCGGTATCACCAATCCGACACCTGCAGCCGCATTGGGTGCAGGTGGTGCCATCTTGCTCGCGACATACCGGAAACTGCAGGAGCAGGGCCGGTCGGGTCGCATGGTCTTGCTGACCTCTGGTGCGATTATCCTGATGCTGATCATCGGCGTGAATTTCGACATGCGGTTGGGCCAAGAGGTTGTGCTGTTTGAAAACCGCGTGGCCTATGCCGTTGCATTCGCCTGTTTCCTGTTCTCGATGTTCGGGCTGATCTGGTCATGCGGGGTGCTGCTGTCGGGGGGTGTCCTTTCGCCTGCGGTGCGCGAGACGGCCAAGGTCACGTCGATGGTGTTTACGATCCTGATCGGGTCGCAGTTGCTGAACCTTGTCCTGATTTCGTTCGGGGGTGAGCATTACATCCAGCAATTCCTGCGGTCTTTTGACAGCGAGTTGCAGGTATTCCTGCTGGTCATGCTGGTGTTGTTCGTGCTGGGCTTTGTTCTTGATTTCCTTGAGATCATCTACATCGTGATCCCGATTGTGGGGCCGGTCATTTATGGCGGCACGTTTGACCCAAAATGGGTGACGATCATGATTGCCGTGAACCTGCAGACATCGTTCCTGACCCCGCCATTCGGCTTTGCGCTGTTCTATCTGCGCGGGGTCGCGCCAAAGTCGATTACCACCGGGCAGATCTATCGCGGGGTGATGCCATTCATCGGCATTCAGGTGGCTGGTTTGCTGCTGTTGTGGCTGTTCCCCGGCGTTGTCACGATCGTGCCGAACCTGTTGAACTGACACACGGAAGTTTCCTTTGAATGAGGGGCGGCGCGTCTTGCGCCGCCCTTTTTCCTCTGTCAGTAGTGTCGGAATGAGTGGGTAGAGTGTCGTTTTTGTTAACTGGTCAATCAATAAAAACGAAAGAAGCGATTTTACATGACGATGCTGGGCACTTTCATCAAACCAATGCATCCCGAGGGGCGCAGGTTTGTCGCCATCTTTGCGGCTATTTCGGTGGCTCTGTTTTTTCTGTCCACGATTCTGGGGTGGATCGGGATCGGTCTGACGGTCTGGTGCTACTACTTTTTCCGCGATCCCAAGCGCACCACGCCTGAGCGGGACGGGCTGATCATCAGCCCAGCGGATGGTATCGTGTCGCTGATCGAAAAAGCGGTGCCGCCCCCTGAGTTGGGTATGGCGGATGCGCCATTGACCCGTGTCAGCGTGTTCATGAACGTTTTCAACTGCCATGTGAACCGTGCGCCGATTGCTGGCCGGATCGCGGCGGTCGCCTATCGCCCAGGCAAGTTTTTCAATGCATCATTGGACAAGGCCAGCGTGGATAATGAGCGCAATTCGCTATGTATCGAGATGGCCGATGGTCGCCAGATTGCTGTGGTGCAGATTGCCGGGCTGGTCGCGCGCCGGATTGTCTGTTTTGTGGCGCCTGAAGCGACCCTGCAGACGGGCGAACGGTTTGGTCTAATCCGCTTTGGGTCGCGGGTGGATGTGTATCTGCCTGATGGTGTTGCGCCGCTGGTCGCGGTTGGCCAAGGCATGATCGCTGGCGAGACTGTGCTGGCAGACCTGACATCGAACGAAGCGCTGCGCACCGGGCGGACAGCGTAGGGGGATGGCGCGCGGTATTCCGACACGATCCGAATTGCCGGTGATCGCATTGTTGCCCAATGCGGTCACGCTGGCGGCGATTTGCGCTGGATTGACGGCGATCCGTTTCGGGTTTCATGGCGACTACGAACGTGCCGTTCTGTTGATCCTGCTGGCGGGGTTTCTGGATGCTGTGGATGGGCGACTGGCCCGTCTTTTGAAATCCGAAAGCAAGACCGGTGCCGAGCTGGATTCGCTTGCGGATTTTCTGAATTTCGGGGTCGCCGCCCCGCTGCTGCTATACCTTTTTGCATTGGACGAAATGCGCAGTGCCGGATGGATTGCCGTGCTGTTCTTTGCGATTTGCTGCGTGATGCGGCTGGCGCGTTTCAATGTGCAAAACAAGGCCGAGACCGTCGGCGGCGATAAACGGTATTTTGTGGGAGTGCCTGCACCGGCGGGGGCGCTGCTGGCGTTGTTGCCGATGTTCATTTCATTTCTGTTTTCGGATGCGCCGTTGATCCGGCCTGAGCTGGTGGCACTTTGGATGATCCTTGTCGGGTTGGCGATGATCAGCCGGGTGCCCACATATTCGTTCAAGATGCTGACCATTTCGCGTTCGAATGTGCCATTCTTTCTGCTGGGGGCGATGCTGTTATTGGCGGCACTGCTGACCTACGTTTGGGCCACGCTTGTGGTGCTTGATCTGCTTTATATTGCTGGTGTCTTTTGGGCCTGGCGTGCCGTGAAGACAAAGGAATAACCATGGATATCAATGCTGTCAGCACATCCTATGCCCGCTGGGCCCCGATCTATGACAAGACATTTGGGCTGATCACCAATGCCGGCCGCAAACGGACGGTGGCCTACATTAACCAGCAACAGGGCACCGTGCTGGAAGTGGGCGTTGGCACCGGCCTTGCCTTGCGGGAATATGATCCGCATTTGGCGGTGACTGGGATTGATTTCAGCGAAGAGATGCTGGCCAAGGCGCAGGCCAAGGTTGAGGCGGAGGGGCTGTCACATGTGAAGGCGTTGCGCCAGATGGATGCGCGAACCCTTGATTTTTCTGACAACAGTTTTGATACGGTGGCCGCGATGCATATCGTATCTGTCGTGCCTGAACCGGAGCGCGTAGTGGCCGAGATGGCGCGTGTCTGCAAACCGGGCGGGCGCATCGTGATCACCAATCATTTTGCCCGCGACAAAGGGTTTCTGGCGTTCTGGGAACGTATCACCGCCCCCTTTGCCAACCTGATCGGCTGGCATTCCGATTTCGAGATGGCACGTGTTCTTGGTGAAGACAGTCTGGCGCTGGCTGAACAGCGGGCGTTTCCGCCCATGGGCATGATGACATTTCTGGTGCTGGAAAAGCGGGGTGTCTAGAGCGTCGTCCGTGAAATCTGCAACGCAGATTTTCTCGGCGACAAGACAGGAGCAACAGTTGCATCTGTCTTGAAATCAAGAATCGGATTCAGATTTTTGGGATTTCGCTTTAGCTGCGCCCTTCGGGCAGGCTGATCCGCGCGACCTGTTCTGCGATCGGATCGTTGGAGAGCGGATGAACATCGGCACCGTATTGCGACGGGTCCTGTAGCAGTTCCCAGGTCCCGTTATTGTAGACCTCCAGCCCTTTGAATTTGGCTTTGTAACCCATCTTGGGGCTGCCCGGGACCCAGTAGCCCAGATAGACATATGGCAGGCCGAGATCCCGGGCGATGGCGATATGGTCGAGGATGACATAGGTGCCGAGTGACAGCCTGTCGAGCGCCGGATCAAAGAAGGAATAAACCATCGAAAGGCCGTCATCGAGGATGTCGGTCAGGCAGACCGCGCTGAGCGCTTCATCTGCTTCGTATTCGATGAGCCGCGATCGGATCGGTGTTTCCTCGACCATGGCCGCAAATTCAAAGATATCCATGTCGGCCATACCGCCGGTGGCGTGCCGCCCATCCAGATATTGGCGGAAAAGCGCGTATTGCTCTTCTGTGGCCCAGGGCGATGTCGCGCGCCGTTTCAGGTGGCTCGCGCGTTTTTGAACGCGCCTTTGGCTGCGGCTGGGCGAAAATAGTGAAACGTCGATCCGGGCCGACATACAGGCCGAGCATTCGGCGCAAGACGGCCGGTAAAGCACATTTTGCGAGCGCCGAAACCCTTGTTTTGAAAGAGAATCATTCAGTTTTGTTGCAGCATCGCCCTGCAATGCCGTGAACAGCTTGCGCTCCATCCGGCCCTCAAGATAGGGGCACGGCTGGGGGGCCGTCACATAGAATTGTGGTGCGATGGGCAGCGTATGGCGCATATGCGGGTCCGATTGATTTTGGAAACTTTAACAACCGATCCCGCTTACGCCAAGCCCCTTACTTAACAGGCGGTTAACGCCTCAGGCTTGTGCCATTTGAGCCCGGTCTTAGCCGTCTTTTTGCAGCCAATCCTGGCGATCATCCTCAATCCGGCGGGCGCGTTGATCCAGAAAATCGTCAAATTCGGATTTGTCCTTGGCCGCGCGCAGACGCCCCAGAAAATTCTCGAAACTGGTCTGTTCTTTCTCGAGCCGCTGCAGGGTGTCGGTCCGGTAGGCGTCAAAACTGGCATTGCCGCTGCTACGGTGCTGCGCCTCTGGCGCGAGCGACATCAGTGTTTCGGCTGAGGGGAGCGCCGGGCCATTGCCCCAATAGCCGGGCGCAAAGCCGCCGCGCCAGCCGATCACGACAGCCACGATGATCCCGCCCACAAGCGATGCGTTGAACGCAAAAATCACCGCAAGGATACCAAAAACACCAAAAAGCAGGGTGGAAAGCACCTGCACAGCGACCGGCATGTCGGTTTGCCTGGCGGTAGGTTGGTGCTGTGCGTTTATATCGATGCTGGTCATTTATGTGTCTCCTTGAAATAAGAAAAGGGCCCCGGTTTGCGGGGCCCTTTGTGGGTCAGGCTTGGGCGAGGCCGTCATCGTTTGCGTCTTTGGATTTGTCGGACGCTTGTGCCCGGTCATTCATGAACTGGTCGAACTCGGCCTTGTCCTTGGCTTCGCGCAGCCGTTTGAGGAAATCCTCGAACTTGTCCTGTTCTTCTTCAAGGCGACGCAGGGTTTCGGCCTTGTAGGCGTCGAATGCGCTGTTGCCGGAAGATTTGGTCATGTGACGGGCGCGGGTCCGGGTCATCCCGGTGCAGGATTTGTTGAACATGCGTTTGCTCCAGATCATGTAGGCAAGAAGGGCGAGGCCGATGGGCCAGAAGAAGATGAAGCCCAAGACCATCGCGGCAATCCAGGCGCCCTTGCCACGCTCATCAAGCCAGGCCTCGGCGCGGGCGAAAAACCCAGGGCGATGGTCATTCATAGCCATCGGGGAATGGGTGGTGGCGGTGTTCATGGGGTCAGCTCCTTGTCTGTTCGGGTTGATGTGAATGCCTTTCACATGAATAGATATCGGAAACCGGGTGCCCCTGTTCAAGTGTTAATGTGAATGTTTTTTACATAAACGGTTAAACAGTAGTGAAATCAGCAGGTTGCGCTGTCGAAATCTTGACCAGTTTTTCGGGATTGATAGGAAAGATGTGTCGTGGGGTGCCTGCGGCGGCGAAAATCTCTTTGAATTCCAGCAGGCGGGGGTCGATGAACGCCCTGATCGGGTTGAGATGGCCGACCGGGGCCACGCCGCCAATGGCAAAGCCGGTTTGTGCCCGGATCAGGGCCGCGTCGGCCTTGCCCAGTGGTTCGCCGGCGATGGCTGCCGCCTTGGCGTGATCGACCTGATTGCCGCCTGCGGTGATGAACAGGATCGCCTTGCCTGATGTCTGTCCGGCGAAGATGATCGATTTCGCGATCTGATCCAGATGGCAACCCGCGGCGTCGGCGGCTTGCTGGGCTGTCCGGGTTTCGGCGCCCATTTCAATGGGGGCTATATCGAGCCCGGCATCGCGCAGGGCTTGTGCCACCCGTTTCAGGCTCTTGCTCATGATCATGTTTCCTTTTTTGGGCATCCTAACGCGCCGCATGTGATTGACCAGAGTGCCTGACCGCCGCAGTGTTGGCGCATGTCGATTGCAGCCCGCCTGACCCGGTGTCCTGACCCTTATGAGCCCGACCGTGGTGCGGATGCGGTTGCGGCTGTGCCGGGGCTGGATGCCGCGTTGGCCCCGTTGATCGGCGGGACGGCGGGGTGCAGCCCGTATCTGGCAGGGCTGATCGCGTCAGAGGCGGAGTGGCTGCCTGGGGCGCTGGACGATCCTGAAGGTGCGGTTGCGATGCTATTGGCGGACATTCCGGGTATTGCGCTGGATCAGTTGCCGGTTGCTTTGCGGCAGGCCAAGCGCCGTATTGCCCTGATTGCCGCGCTGGCCGATCTGGCTGGTGCCTGGCCGTTGGAGACGGTCACGCAGGTGTTGACGGATTTTGCCGATGCGGCTGTGCATGCCTGTCTGGTGGCCCTTGTCGGGGCGGAGATTGCCCGGGGCAAGCTGCCGGGTGATCAGGATGCTGCGACGGCGGGGGGCATGACCGCGCTGGCCATGGGCAAGATGGGCGCGGGCGAGCTGAATTATTCGTCGGATATTGATCTGATCTGTCTGTTTGATGAAACCCGGTTTGACCCGGAGGATTACCATGATGCCCGCGCGGCGTTCATTCGCGCGACCCGCCGTATGGCGGCGATCCTGTCGGACGTCGCGGCGGGCGGCTATGTGTTCCGCACCGATTTGCGGTTGCGCCCGGATGCGTCCGTCACGCCGGTGTGTCTGTCGATGGAGGCGGCGGAGCGCTATTACGAAAGCGTGGGCCGAACATGGGAGCGTGCCGCCTATATCAAGGCGCGTCCCTGTGCCGGTGATATTGCGGCGGGCGAGGGGTTTTTGAAGACGCTGCGCCCGTTTGTGTGGCGCAAGCATCTGGATTTTGCGGCCATTCAGGATGCCCATGACATGCGGTTGCGCATTCGTGACCACAAGGGGCTGCATGGGCCGCTCGTTCTGGAAGGTCACAACATGAAGCTGGGGCGCGGGGGGATTCGCGAGATCGAGTTCTTTACCCAGACCCGTCAGTTGATTGCCGGTGGCCGTGATCCGTCATTGCGCGTGCGTGGCACGCGGGATGGGTTGCAGCGTTTGGCGGATGCGGATTGGGTGCCGCAGGACGCGGCTGATACGCTTTATGATCATTACCGTTTTCACCGCGAGGTGGAGCATCGTTTGCAGATGGTGGGCGATGCGCAGACCCATCATTTGCCCAATGATGCCGCCGGGTTTGACCGGCTGGCGGCCTTCATGGGCCGCGATGTCGCGGGGTTGCGGCAGGAACTGGCAGAGCGGCTGGAAGAGGTGCATGACCTGACCGAAGGGTTTTTTGCGCCGGAACCGGCGGCCCCTGTCACGTCCGATTGGGGGCGCGATGTGGTGGCGCGCTGGCATAGCTATCCGGCCTTGCGGTCGTCGCGGGCGACCGAGATATTCGAACGTCTGATCCCGACGATCATGGAGCGGTTGCAGGATGCGGCCCGCCCGGATGAAGCGCTGTCGCAGTTTGATGGGTTCTTGGCGGGGTTGCCTGCCGGTGTGCAGCTGTTTTCGTTGTTTGAGGCGAACCCGCAGCTGACCCAGCTAATCGTTGATATCGCGGCGACGGCCCCCGCACTGGCGCAATATCTGTCACGCAATTCCGGCGTGCTGGATGCGGTGATTGGCGGTGCGTTCTTTGATCCGTGGCCGGGTTTGCTGGGGCTGGCCGAGGGGTTGGCAGGGGTACTGGCGACATCGGATGATTACGAGACCCAACTGATCGCGGCCCGCCGCTGGGCCAAAGAGTGGCATTTCCGCATTGGCGTGCATCATCTGCGCGGGTTGATTGATGCCGATGTAAGCGGCCAGCAATATGCCGAATTGGCGGAGGCTGTTGTTGCGGGGCTTTGGCCGGTGATCGTGGCGGAGTTCGCGCGTAAGCATGGCGACCTGCCGGGTCGGGGGGCGGTGGTGCTGGGGATGGGATCGCTGGGGGCTGCGCGACTGAATGCGGTGTCTGACCTTGATCTGATCGTCATTTATGACGCGGATGGTGTGGAGGCTTCTGATGGCAGGCGTCCTTTGGCGACGCGTGCGTATTATTCCCGCCTGACGCAGGCATTGGTCACCGCATTGAGCGTGCCCATGGCCGAAGGGCGTCTTTACGAGGTGGATATGCGTTTGCGGCCTTCTGGCCGGCAAGGGCCGGTTGCGACATCGCTTGGGGCGTTTCGGGAGTATCAGCAGAATGAGGCCTGGACATGGGAGCATCTGGCATTGACCCGGGCCCGCGCGGTGGCGGGGAGCGCGGAAATTGCTGATGAGATCGAGGCGTTTCGCGTGCCGCTTTTGACGGGGAAAGGGCAGGGGGCGTCTGTTCTGTCGGATGTCGCCGAAATGCGGGCGCGGATTGCGGGAGCCAAGCCGCCACAGGGGGGCTGGGATGCCAAGATTGGCCCGGGCCGGTTGCAGGATACCGAACTGTTTTCACAAGCCTGCGCCCTGCGCACAGGCAGTGCCGCGCGTGACGCAGCTGCGCAACTGGCTGCCGGTGTCGCAGATGGTTGGTTGTCCGACGCTGATGCGCGCGCGGTTGGGCATGCCGCCGGGCTTTTGTGGCGTGTGCAGGCGGCGTCACGGTTGCTGACGGGCAGTTCGCTGGACCCGGATGCACTGGGTGAAGGTGGGCGACGGTTTATCCTGCGTGAGACGGGGTTTGAGGATATGGATGCCTTGAGTGATGCAATGGTTGCGGCAGCAACAGCGGCGGATGAGGTGATCAGCCGCAAGTTGGGGACAGGTGATGCAAAAGGATCCGCATGATCCCAAAGGGTTGATCCGCGAGGCCTATCGCATCGACGGCATCAGCAGCGGTGAATGCCGCACGATATTTCTTGATTGGGCGCTGGGTGTGCCTGGTGATCTGGACACGCGCGATCAGGTGCAGGGGTTGTTGGTGCAATATGCCGATCAGCCGATGGATCACCCCATGACACAGACGCTTTTGGCGGCGTTGAAGGATGCACCATCGCCGCGCAGGCGTGGTGGGCGTTCCGCCCGGGTGGACCCGACCCGGAGTTAATCCGGGACGGCGCGGTTATCGTGGCAAGGCTGCGGCCTCAGCCGCCAGTGCGGTGATCCCGGCCCAGTCTTTGGCCTCAACCTTGTCTTTCGGCGCAACCCACGACCCGCCGACACAAAG
Organism: Yoonia sp. SDW83-1; assembly: GCF_046762885.1. Classification (NCBI taxonomy): domain Bacteria; kingdom Pseudomonadati; phylum Pseudomonadota; class Alphaproteobacteria; order Rhodobacterales; family Paracoccaceae; genus Yoonia; species Yoonia sp. SDW83-1. The sequence goes on along the minus strand of NZ_JBKQXO010000003.1, from coordinate 119,783 downwards.
AGTGTTGCCGAGCGATAGGTAATCATTGGCATTTTTCAGGCTGACCCCGCCTGTGGGGCAAAATTTGACCTGGGGGATCGGTGCGCCGATGGCCTTGAGCGCAGGTGCGCCGCCATTCGCCTCTGCCGGAAAGAATTTTTGCACGGTATAGCCACGTTCCAGCAGGCGCATCGCCTCGGTCGCGGTGGCGGCACCGGGCAGGAGTGGCAGGTCGTTGGCCTCGCAGGCGTCGAGCAAGATGCCGGTTGCCCCTGGTGAGACGCCGAAGGTGGCGCCTGCCGCCTTGGCGGCTTCCACATCTTTGGGGGTGAGCAGTGTGCCCGCCCCCACAACGCCGCCCTTTACAGTGGCCATTTCGCGGATCGCGTCGAGCGCTGAGGGCGTCCGCAATGTGACTTCGAGGGCAGGGAGGCCACCGGCCACCAGTGCCTTGGCAAGATCTGCGGCTGTGTCTGCATCATCAATAACGAGTACGGGGATAACGGGGGCCAGCAGACAGACTTTGGCGGCTGCGGCGGAGGCGTCTTGTGGGGTCATGTTTAGGTCTTTCAAAATCGGTAGCTTTGCGGAGTAAAAAGGCTTTATCGCCTAGACGACAACACCCGCGCCATCGGCGGCAAGCCCCACATTTTTGCGGAATGCTTCGAACAGTTCGCGGCCCACGCCGGTGCCATTGCCGGTCAGATCGGCGGCGGCTGGTGTGCGCGTGCTGAGGTCGACATCAAGCACGTCGATGCTTCCTTTGGTGGCGTCGAGCCGCACGATATCGCCGTCGCGCAGCAGGCTGATAGGGCCGTCATCGGCTGCTTCGGGGCAGACATGGATCGCCGAAGGCACCTTGCCGGATGCGCCGGACATACGCCCATCGGTGACGAGCGCCACCTTGAGGCCGCGGTCCTGAAGCACGGCCAAGGTGGGCGTCAGCCCGTGCAGTTCGGGCATGCCGTTTGATTTGGGCCCCTGGTAGCGCACGACGATGACCGTATCCGAGGTGAATTCGCCTGCTTTGAAGGCCGCTTTGACATCGTCTTGTGAATGAAAGACCCGCGCGGGCGCTTCGATGATGTGCCGTTCAGGTGCGACAGCAGAGGTTTTGATCACGCCGCGTCCGAGATTGCCAGCCAGTTGGGTAAGGCCGCCGCTGGCATGGAAAGGGTCGCCGCAAGGGCGCAGGATTTTTTCATTATGGCTATGCTTGGGGCCTTCGCGGTATTGAAAGGCACCATCCTTTATCTGCGGTTCCTGAGTATAAAGGTCCAGACCATCACCGGCGACGGTCTTGACGTTCTCATGCAGAAGCCCGGCCTCGAGCAGGTTGCTGATCATGAATTGCAAACCGCCTGCCGCGTGGAAATGGTTCACGTCCGCCAGACCGTTTGGATAGACCTTGGCCATGAGCGGGGTGACCGCTGACAGGTCGCTGAAATCCTCCAGATCGAGGATGATCCCGGCGGCGCGGGCCATGGCGGGCAGGTGGATGACCAGATTGGTCGAGCCGCCGGTCGCCATCAGGCCGACAAGCCCGTTCACAAACGCCTTTTCATCGAGGATGTCACAGACCGGTGTGTACTGGTTGCCAAGGGCTGTGATCGCGAGCGCGCGTTTGGTCGCCTCGGTCGTCAGAGCCTCGCGCAGAGGGGTGCCTGGGTTGACGAAAGACGCGCCGGGCAAATGCAGCCCCATGAATTCCATCAGCATCTGGTTGGTGTTGGCGGTCCCGTAGAATGTGCAGGTGCCCGGACCGTGATAAGAGGCCATTTCAGCCTCCATCAGTTTGTCGCGACCGACTTCGCCGGTGGCAAATTGCTGGCGCACTTTGGATTTCTCATCGTTGGGCAGACCGGATGTCATTGGACCCGCAGGCACGAAGATGCCCGGAATGTAGCCGAATGTGGCTGCCGCGATAACCAGACCAGGGACGATCTTGTCGCAGACGCCAAGATAGATGGCCGCGTCAAAGACGTTGTGAGACAGCCCCACGCCAGCGGCGAGCGCGATGACATCGCGTGAGAAGAGTGACAATTCCATGCCTGTCTGGCCTTGTGTCACGCCATCACACATGGCGGGCACGCCGCCAGCCACTTGTGCTGTGCCGCCAGCGGCCCGGGCGGCGGCGCGGATCAGATCGGGGTAGCGTTCGAATGGCTGATGCGCCGACAGCATGTCGTTATAGGCGGTGATGATCCCCAGGTTCGGGTTGGGGCCATCGGTCAGCGCGGCCTTGTCATCGCCCATGGCCGCATAGGCGTGGGCCTGGTTCCCGCAGGTCAGATGCGCCCGGCGTGGGCCGTCGGCGGCAGCGCGGGCCATGGTGTCAAGATACTTGCGGCGCGGACCTTCTGAACGGGCGCGAATGCGGTCGGTAACCGCAGCGATTGTCGGTTTGATCGGCATGATTTCCTCTGGGAAGCTTTGGTGCCATTCTAACACATGCCGTTAGCGCTAACAAGTTGTGATATGGCGTCGTTCGTGCCGACCTCTCTATAAGAGGCCCTGCCATAATGATGCCATTGAGCTGTTTTAGCAGCCCGGTGACTGATCCTTATCGTTCGAGGTCTTGAATGTTGATGCGCAGACTGCTCAGTATTTTTCTGTTTCTCGTCACGCTGACGGCCTGTGCTGCTGGGCCTATTGGCGTCGCCCGGTCTGCGCCTGAAGGGATCGTACGATCCTATGCGATTGCCGATTTCAGGTTTTCCGCTGCATCCGATTTGTCGGTTTCTGAGAATGAAGGCTACTATCCGCTGGCGGATGTTGTCTGGCGCGGTGATCCCAGAGGGCCGCGTATACCGCAGATCGCGGCCATGTTCGAAACCGCTATGGAGCGTAACAAACCGGTTTTGCGTGGACGCCAGCCGGTAGCGGTTGATGTGCAACTGGTGCGATTTCATGGTGTGACAGACCGCACCCGTTTTTCAGTGGGGGGTGTTTACAACATCGTGTTCCTGATGACGGTCCGTGATGCGGCAACCGGGCAGGTGATTGAGCCGACCCGCCGGGTTGTCGCCAATCTGGATGCGCCCGGCGGGGCACAGGCAGCGCGGCTGGAGGTTTCTGGCCAGACACAGAAGGTCCGTGTCACTGACTTTCTGACAGCGGTGCTGCGGCGCGAATTGCTCTGACCGCTACTTCCCACGCAATGCGTTTGCGCGTAGGAGGGCGGTCATGAATACTACAAAAAACCGCCCCACTGTCCGTCTGACACCCAAGGCAGAGGTCCGTGCCATCCGGCATGGATTTCCCTGGGTCTATGCCAATGAACTGGTGACCGACCGCCGGACCCGTGGTCTTGCTGCCGGAACCGTGGCGGTGCTGGAGGATTCCGGGCGCAGTCCGTTGGGGGTCGTGGCGGTCAATCCGGCGTCCAAGATCATCTGCCGGATGTTGGACCGCAATCCGCATGCTGATATTGATGAGGCCTGGTTCGCGGTGCGGTTTGCGCGCGCTTTGGCCCATCGCGCGCGCCTTTATGATCAGCCGTTCTATCGGTTGATCCATGCAGAGGCGGATGGATTGCCCGGTGTCATTGTGGACCGTTTCGGTGACATCGCCGTGGTGCAGCCGAATGCGGCTTGGGCGGATGTTTTGATTACACCGCTGGTAGATGCGTTGATGTCTGTTACCGGAGTGACCTCGGTTATTCTTAATGGCACGGGCCGCGCGCGGGGGTTGGAGGGGTTGGAAGACCGGATGGAAGTCATGCGTGGCATCCCCCCGGAAGGCCCGGTTCCTGTGCCGATGAATGGTGCGATATATATGGCCGATCTGATGGGTGGCCAGAAGACAGGGTTGTTCTTTGATCAGCGGGCAAATCACGCGTTTGCGGCCGGTTTGGCCAAGGATGCCCGCGTGCTGGATGTGTTCAGCCATGTGGGCGGGTTTGGATTGGCCGCATTGGCGGCCGGGGCCAAGTCGGTTCTGGCGGTTGATGGTTCGGCCCCGGCGCTGGCTTTGGCGGAGGATGGCGCAACCCGGATGGGTGTGACGGACCGGTTCGAGACCCGCAAGGGGGATGCGTTTGATGTCCTGACCGCCCTTGCCGACGAAGGGGCGACGTTCGATGTAGTCATTTGTGATCCGCCAGCCTTTGCCCCGTCGCGGCAGGCGCTGGATGCGGGATTGCGGGCGTATGAGCGGGTGGCACGGCTGGCCGCGCCGCTGGTGGCGGACGGTGGGTATCTGGGGCTTTGTTCCTGTTCACATGCGGCTGATCTGACTAAGTTCCGCAATGCGTGTTCGCGCGGGATCGGGCGGGCCGGGCGGCGGGGCCAGATCATTCACACCGGGTTTGCCGGGCCGGATCATCCGCTGATGCCGCATCTGGCGGAAAGCGGATACCTCAAGGCGGTGTTTTATCGTCTATGAGGATGCTGATTGACGCCTGCGTCCTGTATCCCACCGTGATGCGTGAAGTCGTGTTGGGATGCGCCAAGGAAGGGTTGTTCGAGCCGCGCTGGTCAGAGCGGATCTTGGAGGAATGGGCGCTGGCGGCGGCCAAGCTGGGGCCGGAGCAGGGGGTGTTCGCCCGTGGTGAAGTGGCCGCGCTGAAGGCGAAGTTTCCGGATGCGATTGTGCCCCCACATGACGGGCTGATGCGCCGGTTGTGGTTGCCGGACGCGGATGATGTTCATGTGCTGGCAGCAGCGATTGCGGGGTCCTGCGATGGGATCCTGACGACCAATGCGAAGGATTTTCCGGGTAATATCCTGGCCGAGGAGGGGGTGTTTCGCGCTGATCCCGATGCGTTCCTGCGCGGGTTGCTGGAGGAGGCCCCGGATCAGGTCAGCGGTGTGGCTGAGGCGGTGCTGACGGAAGCGAACAGGTTATCGGGCAGTACTTTGGAGATGCGGCCGCTCATGAAAAAGGCGCGGTTGCCCCGGTTTGGTAAGGCGCTGGTGCGGTAAGCGGGTTAGCCTGCGGCCCATTTCGCCTCGTTCGCCTCAATTGCGGCGATGCGTTGCTGGGTTTTGGGGTGGCTCATCATCCAGGCGGGGACCGCCGCACCACGCGCGCCAGTCAACTTTTCCAGCTTCGTGAAGAGCGATTTCTGTGGGCCAGTCCCGATCCCGGCTTTGACCAGCAGGGCGGATGCGTATGCGTCAGCCTCAAATTCGTCGCTGCGCGAGAGGCGCGCGGCAAGCAGGCTCATCAGAACCCCCGCGATCCATGGACCGATAAATGGGATAAACCGACCGAGGATCATGGCGAGTGCGGTGCGCATGGCGTTCTGGCCGGAGAAATCGATCATGCGGCGGCGTGAATGGCCCAGGGCGACGTGCCCCAGTTCATGCGCGATGACGCTTGCCATTTCTTCGGATGTGACCTGACCCTGGCGGTATTTGTTGAAGAAACCGCGGGTGATGAATATCCGCCCGTCCGGGGCGGCAAGCCCGTTGACGGGTTCGATTTCGTAGATGTGGACCTTGATCCGGTCGATCTCCAACGCTTGGGCCATCCGGTCGGTGATGTGCTTGAGGATCGGGTCAGCCAGTTCGGTCGAGTTTGCATCAAGTTCGCGTGCCGTCCGCCAGACCGAAAAACGGTACATGGCAAGGCCGTAGAGGACAGCAAGCAGAATGGGCAAGAGTTTGATCATAAGCGTAATATGTGTCTGAAATCGCTGATTTCAAAGTGCGGATTGACGCATCACGCGCAATTGACGATCAAAGCACGGGGGCGTTGCCGTCAAGGAGCTGAAAGTGAAAAAAGCCGTTACATATCTCATTCTTGTTCTGCTGGTCCTGTTGGGTCCGTTCAGCTTTGTCTACTATCGCTACGTCACCAACATAGAGTCCCCATATGATGACATCGGGATCCGGTTGAACAGTTCAGTCCCTGGCTTTGTGCAGGATTGGGGTTGTGGGAAACTGAAAGAGAATTTTGCGGAGCAGTTGCCCCCATTGGGTTGTGCCGTGGAAGGTGACCCAACGACCTGGCGCTAGCGCCCCAAGGTTTTCATACCCGCCTCGATCCCTGACAGCGTCATCGGCACCATGCGGTCAGGGCCAAAGATCTGCTGGATCATCTGGATTGATTGCGTGTAGGGCCAATAGCGTTCTTCCAGCGGGTTGATCCATAGGTGGCTGGGCCACTGGTCACGGGCGCGGGTCAACCAGACCTCGCCTGATTCTTCGTTCCAGTGTTCGTTCGCCCCGCCCTTGAACGCGATTTCGTAGGGCGACATGCTGGCGTCACCGACAAAGATGCATTTGTAGTCGGGACCGTAGGTGCGCAGAACCTCCCATGTCGGGGTCTGGGCGTTCCAACGGCGCCGGTTGTCCTTCCAGACACCTTCGTAAAGGCAGTTGTGGAAATAGAAATGTTCGAAATGTTTGAATTCGGATTTCGCGGCGCTGAACAGTTCTTCGACCACTTTTACATGCGGGTCCATTGATCCGCCGATATCGAGGAAGAGCAGCACCTTGACCGCGTTGCGCCGTTCGGGCCGGGTCTGCACATCAAGATAGCCATGTTCGGCGGTGGCGCGGATCGTGCCGTTGAGGTCGAGTTCTTCGGCCGCACCATCACGCGCCCATTTGCGCAGCCGTTTCAGGGCGACCTTGATATTGCGGGTGCCCAGTTCGACGGTGTCGTCGAGGTTGCGGAATTCGCGCTTGTCCCAGACCTTGACCGCGCGCTGGTGGCGGCTTTCATTCTGGCCGATCCGCACGCCCTCGGGGTTGTAGCCATAAGCGCCGAAGGGCGACGTGCCAGCAGTGCCGACCCATTTGTTGCCGCCCTGATGGCGACCTTTTTGTTCTTCGAGCCGTTTCTTGAGTGTTTCCATCAGCTTGTCGAAGCCGCCGAGCGCTTCAATCTCGGCCTTTTCGGCGTCGGTCAGGTGCTTTTCGGCCAGCTTCTCCAGCCAGTCGGCGGGAATATCGACCGCGTTCAGCACCGCTTCGGCCGGGATCGCGTCAAGCCCCTCGAAAGTGGCAGCGAAGGCACGGTCGAATTTGTCGAGATGCCGTTCATCCTTGACCATGATGGTGCGGGCCAGAAAATAGAAGGCTTCGACATCGTAGGTGGCCAGCCCGGCCTTCATCCCTTCGAGGAAGGACAGAAATTCGCGCAACGAGACCGGAACCCCGGATTTGCGCAGATTGTCGAAGAAGGGCAGGAACATCGGATTCAGTAATAGCTGCGTTCGATGAAGATCAGCACGAACAGACCGACAACGCCAAAGATCATGGCGAATGCTGCACCCCATTGCAGCAGGTCGGCTGTTTTGCCGCCGCGTGCCTTGGCCCGGAAGGCCCCGAATAATGCCCCGAATATCAGTCCGGCGAGGGGATAGATCATGACATGTCCCTTGTCAGCTTGGTGGCGTCTGCGGCACCAGAGAGGCGATTTCGTTCAACCGGTCAATCACCTCGTCCCGGCTGCCGAACCCGTACTGTGCCCAACCCAGACTGTCCAGTCGCAGGGTCATGCCGGCCTCGGTATCGCCTTTCATATCCAGTGCTTCGGCTTTGAACATCATCAACAGCGACAGCAGCGCGGCGTTCTGGTGGCGACGGGCAACTGGGATCGCCTCATCCGTGATTGCGATGGTCGCATCCGGATCGCCGGAGATCAGCGTGAAGGCGGCCAGTTGGACCGAGATATGGGCGGAATGGATGTTGGTGACGGCACTTTGCCGATAGGCCCGCCCGGCGGTGTTGAAGGCCCCGAGGGCGAGGGTGCTGTCATTGCCCAGTTGCAGGCGGCCATAGGCGTAGTTGGCGAACCCTTCACGTGGGCCGGTCCAGCCCAGTTGCTGCCCGATACTAACCGCGCGCAGCGCCGCCCGCCTGCGTCTGATATCGGAATTGCCGCCGCTCAATGCGGTTTCGATGGAATCGATCCAGGCCCGTGACGTACCGCTGGGAATTTGCCCGCCTCTGCGTTCACCGCGTGGATTGATCCGGGCCAGAATGCGCGGCAGGCGTTCGGCGACTTGCCGTTCGGTCATCCCGTTTTGCAATTCCGGGGCGTAGTAGGCGCGCAGGATCAGCATATCAAACCCGGTAAGCACAGCGTGGATGTTGTCATCGTTGAAGATCGAATCCGGCAGGCGGTAGAGATCATTTAATGGACCAAGCGCCTGCGCCAGTTCCTCGTGCAGGCAGTCGCGGATTTCCTGTGGTGCGGCGTCGGCTGGCAAGAAGATGGCAGCACGGTCGCGCCGTTGCAGTGTGGCCCAGTCGATGGTCGCGGTGCCCCGCGCTGCGCGCAGTTCGCGCCAACTGCCCACGCGAGGGACGACAAAACAGGCAGCGTTGGGTGCGACACGTTGCAATGTGCGCGTCGGCACCGGTTCGATGATGATGTTGGCGTCCTCGGCATCGGTCATGCGGATATCGATGCGCGCTTCCTTGCGCAGCCGGTCCAGAACACCGGCGAGGTCTTGTGGAACGGAAGGACCGACGGGGCCGACGAGCCGAACGGTAATCGGCTCTTCGAACCGGGTGAATGTGGGCAGTTGGCGTCCGCTTTCCATGCGAAAGGCCAGATCCATGAAATCAAGGGCGATTTCGGAGTTTGGTCTGGTGGATGGGCCGGGGCTGGTTGCCGCAAAGCTGCGCATTTCCGGGAAGGTCAGCCGGATCGGGTCGGGGCCATCGGGCACCGGTGTGCAGGCCGTGCTCAAGGCCACGGCCGCTAGCGCCAACCACCTCATGCGGGCCTCTGATATTTGATGAAATTGGTCAGCTGGCCGACGCGGTCATACAATCGGCGTCCTGCAGCATTATCGTCTTGGGTCAGCCAATAGACGCTGGGCGCGTCAGCCTTGTCGGCGGCGTCATACACAGCCTCGATCAATTGACGCCCGACACCTGTGCCGCGCACCGACGGATCGGCGTAAAGATCCTGCAGATAGCAGACATTTTCGATCCGCCAGCAATGGCGGTGAAACAGGAAATGGACCAGCCCGACGGGCGTGCCGTTCTGTTCGGCGATCAAGGCGTTGAAATCATGATCATCATTGCCCAATAGGCGGGCGAACGTGCTTTCAAAGACATCTTGTCCGACGCTGGTGCGATAAAACGTCAGATACGCGCGCCAAAGGGTTTCCCAAGCCGCGCGGTCGCCTGCCGTCAACGGGCGGATGATGGTGTGCGAGGTCGTTGTCATTCTTGCTGCTCTATTCGGGTTTCTGTCGACCATAGACTGCTTTGCCTTGTTGACCAGTGCATTTGAGTGGGCGGACGATCACATGAATGCGTGATGGTTGCATCGGCGCGGTATATCAAAATATGTGATGTTAATTTGCAAAAACATTCGTTTTGAGAATGTGTTTAACGTGCTTATCACAATTGCAGTCACAAACCGAAAGATGGAGATGAGTATGCAAAATCACATGACGCTTGAGCGCTGCAATGTCGGTGAAGTGGATCGCCGTTGGCCGTTGACTGTGTTTTGGACTATCGCATTGTTGGGCATTGGCATCCTGATCGGCGCGGCAGGTGATACGGGCCAATCCACGGCACCGGCTCTGATGCCTGCGTCGGATAGGATAATTGAAGATTGGCACGGCAATGTGCGCAGGGGCGGTTAGCCACCTCTGCGCGCCATGAAGGCCAAGCGTTCAAACAGATGCACGTCCTGTTCGTTTTTCAACAGCGCCCCGTGGAGTTTGGGCAGGGCGTTGGCGCCGTTGCGTTTCAGGTCTTCGGGGTTCAGATCCTCGGCCAGAAGCAGTTTCAGCCAATCCAATACCTCTGAGGTGGATGGCTTTTTCTTCAGACCTGCGGTCTCGCGAATCTCGTAGAACTGGGTGAGGGCGGTTGTCAGCAGCGCCTCCTTGATGCCGGGGTGATGGACGGCGACAATCTGGCGCATCGTGTCCATATCCGGAAAGCGGATGTAGTGGAAAAAGCAGCGGCGCAGGAAGGCGTCTGGTAGTTCTTTTTCATTATTTGACGTGATGATGACGATTGGGCGGTGGACCGCCTTGATCGTTTCGCCGGTTTCGTAGACGTGAAATTCCATCCGATCGAGTTCTTGCAGCAGGTCATTTGGAAACTCGATATCGGCTTTGTCGACCTCATCAATCAGCAGCACGACCTTGCCATCGGCGGCGAAAGCCTGCCACAGCTTGCCCTTCTTGATATAGTTGGCCACATCCTGAACGCGAGCATCGCCAAGCTGGCTGTCACGCAGCCGGCTAACGGCGTCATATTCGTAAAGACCCTGCTGTGCCTTGGTCGTCGATTTGATATGCCATTCGATCATTGGCAGGCCAAGTGCCGTGCTGACCTGGCGAGCCAATTCGGTCTTGCCAGTCCCGGGCTCGCCTTTAACGAGCAATGGACGTTCCAGAGTCACCGCAGCGTTCACCGCCATGGTCAAATCATCAGTGGCGACGTAAGAGTCGGTGCCTGTAAAGAGCATATTTTTAACCTTCGTTGATTGCCGACAACCTAGCAGTTCATCACGGATCATCAACACCTTGCCGGTATGGGAAATGAGGGGGTGACAGCCGCCAAGCAAGGGAGTAAACCCGCCACAAATTATGGAACGTGGCACGGGATGGGTGGTCCGAAGCTGCGTAGGAGATGAAGGGTTATGACGATGAAAGCCGAAGTTTTTCTGCCAGAAGATTATCGCCCCGCAGAAAGCGAACCGTTCATGAACGAACGCCAGACAGAGTATTTTCGCCGCAAACTTCAAAATTGGAAAGCAGAAATTCTTGAAGACAGCCGCGACACCGTCGCTGGCATGAAAGATCAAACCCGCAATATTCCCGATGTGGCCGACCGCGCCTCTGAAGAAACGGATCGTGCGCTTGAACTCCGGACCCGCGACCGTCAGCGCAAACTTGTCAACAAAATCGACGCCGCCCTGCGCCGCATTGACGAAGGCGAATATGGGTATTGCGAAATCACAGGCGAACCGATCTCTTTGAAGCGTCTGGATGCACGTCCGATTGCGACCATGAGCCTTGAGGCGCAAGAGCGCCATGAGCGGCGCGAAAAAGTCCACCGCGACGACTGATGTGACCCACAACGCAGGCCGCGACATTGCAATCATCGGCGGCGGCATTGGTGGCCTCACAGCAGCACTTGCCTTTGCCCGCGTGGACGCGAATGTCACGGTTTACGAACAAGCCTCGGCCCTGACAGAGGTTGGGGCCGGTCTGCAGATTACCCCAAATGGTGCGCGCGCCTTGGCCAGTCTTGATCTGGCAGGGGCCATGGCGGCGATTGGTTTGCGAGCCAAGGCTGTGGTGCCTATGGATGGGGTGACGGGCCGGGAAATTGCCCGCTTTGATCTGGCCTCGCAAGATCCCCCATATCGTTTTTTTCATCGGGCCGCCCTGATTGATCTGTTGGCGCGGGCCTGTGCCGCGCAGGGTATCGTTGTCAGGCTGGGGGCCCGGATTGAGAACCTGAACGCTGACGGGTCGTTTGAGGTTGGCGATGATATCATTCGCCCTGATCTGACGGTGGGGGCCGATGGTCTGAAATCCGTGGTCCGTGGCCGGATTAACACGCCTGAAACACCGTTTTTCACCGGTCAGGTCGCGTGGCGCGCGATGATCCGGCAGCCGCAGGCAGAGCCGATTGCCCGCGTCTGGATGCTGCCAGGGCGTCACATGGTGACCTATCCGCTGACCAACGACCGGCTGAACATTGTCGCAGTGCAAGAGCGCAGCCAGTGGGCGGATGAAGGCTGGAACCATTTTGATGATCCGGGTAACCTGCGCGCCGCCTTTGCCGATGCCGGTTGGGAGATAAAGTCGATCCTTGGCGCGGTTGATGATGTGAAGCTTTGGGGCCTGTTCCGGCATTCCGTCGCGGCCAAATGGCATGCGGGCAACATTGCAATATTGGGGGATGCGGCCCATCCGACGCTGCCGTTTCTGGCGCAAGGGGCCAATCTTGCGATTGAGGATGCCTATGTTCTGGCGCGGTGTTGTGATGAAAGCGCGTCGCTGAATGCGGCCTTGCGTGCCTATCAGAACGCCCGGCGTGACCGTGTGGTGCGGGCGATTGGGGCCGCCAATACCAATGCGCGCAACTATCATCTGACAGGTATCAAACGGCGGGTGGCCCATGCTGCGCTGTCGACAATGGGCAAGGTCGCGCCGAACGCCTTTTTGGGCCGGCTGAGCTGGCTTTATGACCACGATGTCACGGCCTGATTGCGGAGCCGGTTAAAATACATGCCATAGAGGAGAATAAATCAGTGGCCTGAGCCGTTATCCTTTCGAACCCTATTGAAAGGATGGTCCATTGCGTACTCTTGTTGTTGTTATTCTGATCATTATCGCCGTTGCGTTTCTGGCCGCATGCGACACTACATCCACGCCGGAGGTGACAAGCGGGGCATTTGGTGCTGAATCTCAGGCCGTGCAGCGTACGATTGTCGAACGCCCGTCCACCGGTGTCTTTCGCTAGGCGATGTGGGTTTTACCAGTTGCGGCTGGCCATATGGGTGACCCGTTCCAGCACCTTGTGGCTAAGCCAATCCACGCGGTAAATCTCGTCCTCGATCCGCATGTAGACCCAGCCGTCACTGACCGTGGGCAGACCGTAATAGCGGGCATTCATCAGCATGGAGTACTGACCGCGTTCCAGTGTCTGACCAATCTCAACCGGTCCCGGTTTGGGGGTGAGGGGCTGCGGAATTGCAACGCAGGCCGTTCCTGCAACGGCGATGCGGCATTGTGCAGTTGCGATGGCGGGCAAAGCGGCGATAAGACATGTCGCAATGATCAGTCTTTTGAACATTGTCATACCTCCTTTTGTCGCTAACGTTCCCACGCGGAATATCGTTCCCGTCATTTTCCGCGATTTCACGCGGCGAGGTCAACCCAGACGGGGACATGATCAGACGGCTTTTCACGGCCGCGCACCTCTGCTTCGATCCAGCAACTGTTCAGCAGATCGGCGCATTGCGGGGTGAGCAGGAAATGATCGATACGGATGCCGTCGTTCTTGTCCCAGGCACCGGCCTGATAATCCCAGAATGAATAATGGCCCGCACCAGCCTCGCGTGTGCGGAAGGCTTCTGTAAACCCAAGGTTTTGGATCCGCCGGAATGCGGCACGGCTTTCGGGACGGAACAAGGCGTCATCGCGCCACGCATCGGGGCGCGCCGCGTCTTCGGCCTGTGGAATAACGTTGTAGTCGCCTGCCATCAGCGCGGGCTGTTCGGACGCCAGCAGTTCCTGCGCACGATCGTAAAGACGTTCCATCCAGAGCAGTTTATAATCATATTTCGGACCCGGCGCGGGGTTCCCATTGGGGAGGTAGAGCCCGCAGATGCGGACCGCCTTGTCGCCCACAACGGTTGCTTCGATATAGCGCGCCTCTTCGTCGTCAGCGCCTTCACGACCGGCACCTTTGGCGCCGGGCAAGCCGCGCGTCACGTCCTCGAGCGGGAGTTTGGACAGGATCGCGACGCCGTTGAACCCTTTTTGACCGTGGGTTTCGACGTTGTATCCCTTGTCTTCGAAAATATCGCGGGGGAAGCCGTCATCAACGGATTTGATTTCCTGCAGGATGGCCACATCCGGCTGGGCCTCATCGATCCAGTCGGTCAACGCACCGATCCGGGCCTTGACGCCATTGATGTTGAATGTCGCGATTTTCATGAAAGTCCCCTAACGTAGGGGAATAATTGCCGCACCAGGCAGCAATGCACAAGCGATCAGGTCAAGATTCTGGCGTTTTCCGCCCAGCGCGCCTGTGAACGTCAGACAATGCCCCGGACAGTCCCTGAAAGCCTTGCCGCGCCTCTGCCCGCGACAAATTCTTGCGCAAATTCATACAGATCACCGCACCATGGATCAGTGCCACAGTCGCCAATGCCAGCAATACCCATTCGGCCGATGTTATGATCATCACGTCTTGCATCTGACTTACCATTCTTTCTGACTGATCCCTACAGGCTCAGCATTAACATATTATTTTATGTCATGCAAAAGTCTGCGGAAGTTTTCATAATTTGTCCGCTCCACCCGCAGCGCGGATATCTTGCGGAATGTGCGCTTGCGATAATGGGTCACCGCCAGCGTGGCCGCCGCGAGTGCTCCGATCAACCCTGCTGAAGTGATCGGGTCGCTGGCCCCGTAGGCGAGGGTGACCAACGTACCCAGAACAAGGCCGACCATGCTGCCCAGTGCCAGTCTGCTTGGCAAAAGATCATTTTCCATCTCTGACACCTCCTCGCTCAGATCGCGAATTTCGTCTGACAGGCTTTGCGAAATCACGTCAATGATGTCGGTCAGCGTGACCTCATTGCTGTCGCGTGCCCCTTCGATCAACCGGTCGCGCAAATCCAGGCGCGATTGCCCGTCTTCCAGTGCGGTTTTCAGCAATCCGACGAATTCCGCCTCGTCGACGGCCATGTCGTGGTTGCCGTTGATCTGATCAAGGATCAGCGCGGCCAACCTTGCATTGTCATGCATTACATCGAGAACGATGTGCCACAGCCACAGGATGACGTCGCATTGGGGTTGTTGATGACGAAGCGTGCGCCGATCAGTTCCTCGCTGAAATCGATCACGGCATCGGCAAGGAAGGGCAGGGAGACGCTATCGATCACGACAGTTTCACCATGTTCGGACAGGACCAGATCATCGTCTTTTGGTTCATCGAGGTCGATTTCATACTGGAAACCGGAACATCCGCCGCCTTCCACCGCGACGCGCAGTGCCTTGCCCTGCGCGGAGGCGCCGATTTCGGCGAGGCGTTCAAAGGCCCGCGATGTCACTTTGGGTGGGATCGTCAGCATGGTTTGCGACCTATCAGTTTCTGATTGCTTCCAATATAAGGATTGCAGGCAAGACGAACAAGACAGGCAAATCACATGGCAGCGCCATATGCGACCGACCCGGCGAACCCGCGGGGGCGGCTATACGCAGAGGAAGAGAGCGCCTTTCGCTCGCCCTATCAGCGGGATCGTGACCGGATCATCCATTCCAGCGCGTTTCGGCGTCTGAAGCACAAGACGCAGGTGTTTATCGAACATGAGGGCGATTATTTCCGTACCCGTCTGACCCATTCGATCGAGGTGGCGCAGGTGGCGCGCACCGTGGCTGCAGCACTGGACCTGAATGTCGAACTGACCGAGGCTGTCGCCTTGGCCCATGATCTGGGGCACACGCCGTTTGGTCACACCGGAGAAGAGGCGCTGAATGCGCTGATGCAGCCTTATGGCGGTTTTGATCACAATGCGCAGGCCCTGCATATCGTCACCAATCTGGAACGGCATTATGCCGAATGGGATGGCCTGAACCTGACATGGGAAACGCTGGAAGGCATTGCCAAACATAACGGGCCTGTCACGGGCGATATTCCCTATGCACTGGCGGCCTACGACGCGCGTCACGATCTGGAACTGCATACTCATGCCAGTGCAGAGGCACAGGCAGCCGCACTGGCCGATGATATTGCCTATAATAACCATGACTTGCACGATGGTCTTCGCGCGGAATTGTTCAGTACGGATGATCTGGCTGCACTTCCGATCCTGTGTGACTGCTTTGCCCGTGTCGATGCGAAATACCCCGGTCTGAACTATTATCGCCGCCGTCACGAGGCGCTGCGCCGGTTCTTTGGCGTGCTGGTCGAGGATGTGATTACCGTCAGTCAACGCAATCTGGCGGAACTCTCACCAACCTCGGTTCACGATATTCGTCATGCCGGTCGGATGATGGTGCAATTTTCTCCGGAACTTTGGACCGACTTGAAAGTTATCCGTCAGTTCCTGTTCGAGCGCATGTACCGTGCCCCGGCAGTTGTGGAAATGCGCGGGGTGGTGACACAAATGATCAATGATCTGTTTCCGTTCTTTCTGGAAAATGCCGATGAATTGCCAAAGCAGTGGCGCAAGGACGTGGCCGATGCGCCGGATGAAACCACATTGGCCCGGATCGTCGCGGACTACATCGCGGGCATGACGGACCGGTTTGCGATACAAGAACATAAACGCCTGATTGGCGGTGAAGTAATTCCAGCGGGGGTGATCGATGGCAATTGAAGGTGCAAGCGGGTTGCCCGCAGATGCGATGGCGCCGGTGGTGGCGTTTGCCCTTGTCGGCGCGTTAGGGGTCGGGTCGCAGTGGCTGGCCTGGCGGCTGCGGATGCCTGCCATTGTCCTTATGCTGGTCGCGGGCATCCTGATTGGTCCGGTGGCCGGTGTGTTTGATCCCGCCCGCGATTTCGGGCCGCTATTGCAGCCGATCATTGCCATCGCGGTTGCCATCATCCTGTTCGAGGGCGGTCTGACCCTGAATTTTCACAAGCTTCAAGATGCGGCTATTGGCGTCAAAAGACTGGTCTTTATCGGCGCGCCCTTGGGCTGGCTGACATCCACGCTGGCCTTGCATTATGCGGCCGGGCTGAGTTGGGAAAGCGCCGCTGTTTTTGGTGGCATCATGATCGTGACGGGGCCAACGGTTATTGCGCCGCTGCTTCGAACGGCCCGGCTGGCGAAGCGCCCTGCGGCACTGCTGCAATGGGAGGCGATCGTCAATGATCCCATCGGTGCATTGGCAGCGGTGCTGGCTTTTGAGGTCGTGCTGGTTTTGAACACGGCCACCACAGTTAACGAGGCGATCATCGCGCTGCTCACAGGGATCACGGTCGCCACAGTGCTGGGTGTGGCCGGTGGCGTCGGGCTAGCCCGGGCGTTCAAACGGGGCTGGGTGCCCGAATATATGAAAGTGCCGGTTCTGTTTGCGCTTTTGCTCGCAGTCTTTGGTCTGTCGGATTCCGTTCTGCATGAAAGTGGTCTGTTGGCCGTGACAATCATGGGGATCGTCATCGCCAATTCTAATCTGCCAAGTTACGAGGAACTGCGCCGGTTCAAGGAACATGCAACCGTTCTGTTGGTGTCCGGTGTATTTATCCTGCTAGCTGCCGGTCTGGATTTCGCCGCCTTGGGCAAACTGGACTGGTGGGCGCTGGGGTTTGTCTTGCTGGTTGTGCTGGTGGCAAGGCCATTGACGGTTTTGGTGTCGCTGCTGGGCTCGGGCGTGCCCTACAAGGAGCAGCTTCTTGTGGCGCTGACGGGGCCACGCGGTGTCGTTCTGGTCGCTGTCGCAGGCCTCTTTGGTGATCGGTTGCTCAATCTGGGTTTTGAAGATGCCGCGCTGATTGGGCCGCTGGCTTTTGTGTTGGTTTCCGTCACCGTTGTCGTGCACGGCTTTACGCTGGCGCCCTTTGCCCGCTGGTTGGGCCTGACTGGGGCAGATACGCCGGGCGTCGTCATCATCGGCGGATCACCGTGGACAACGGCATTTGCCGAAGCATTGAAAAAGGCCGAGATACCGGTGCTGATGACCGATCCAAATTTCGGTCATCTGCGTTCGGCGCGCGCTGCAGGCATCGACACGTTTTCCGGCGATATCCTGTCAGAGGCGGCGGAGCAGCGGTTGGAACTGGTCAGTTATGCCACCTTGGTGGCTGCGACGGATAATGATGCTTACAACACGCTGGTCACAACCGACCTTGCCCCGGAATTCGGGCGCGATAACGTCTTTCAGATCAAGCGCGAAAAGACCGAAAGCATGCGCCACCAGCTGCCGCGCACATTGGGCGGACGCAAGTTTGGTCCTGAAGAAACCCATGCCGGGCTTGAGCGTCTGATCCGCGATGGCTGGACCTTCCGCGTGACCCGCCTGACCGAGGAATACAGGTTCGAGGATTGGCGCGCGAAACGTCCTGACGCGCATCTAGTTGCGCGCATTTCGGCGAGCGGGACGATCACGCTGATCCGCAAGGACGAAGAGGTTAACGGTGCGCCTGACGTGCGGATCATTACGCTGCGCCCGCCAGGTGTTGACGACGGCGATCAGCCGCCCGCCGACGCCAGCTAAGGCTTTTGACGCAATATGCCGCGGATGTACTTGGCGGCAGAGCGGTAGTGGCTGGGTCCTGCGGCCTCGGCCCAGCGGCCTGTCGTCCAGTTGTTGTTCGCGCCCTTCATGGGGCCGCCATAGAGTTCATCATCGCTGTGATCCTGCATGAATTGCAGCAAGGCTATTGCATTCTTGTCCAGCAACGCCTTGGCATCGTCCCAGCCAAGATCGGCCTGACGCGCCCTCAGATCAGCGTTGTACCGGTTGAGTTCATTCCATTTGTAACCTTCAGCCGGAAAATGCACCTGCGTATCCGCCTGACCATCCCGATACCATCCTAGAAACAGGTCGATCCAATGGGCGCGATGACCGACCACATCTTTTATCGACGTATCATTTGTCTTTTCAGTTGCTGTGTCCGGATCGACGGTATCGAGCAATTTGGTTAGTTTGGCGTATTCTTTTTCGGTGACGGCGATCAGGTCTGATTTATTGGTGGCGGCGGGCATCGGCTTCTCCGGGTTCGGTTCTTCCTTGGACTTAATCCCAGATGCGGTGAAGCGCATTGATCACCGTCAATGATTGACGCCTGCGCCCCCGGTGATACATGGAACCAACCCATCAGATGGCCAATTTGGAATAGTGTTATGAACCTCTTCGCCGATATCCGCAGCCGGGTGATTGCCTGCCTCGACCAGTTGGTCGCGGACGGAACCTTGCCTGATGGTCTGTCAACTGCCGCTGTGGCCGTTGAACCCCCGCGCGATGCGGCCCATGGCGACATGGCGACCAACGCGGCCATGGTGCTGGCCAAGACTGCCAAGATGAACCCGCGCGCGATTGCCGAGGCGTTGGCGGCCAAACTGCTGGAAGACCCGATGATCGCGGTGGCCGAGGTTGCCGGACCGGGTTTTTTGAACATGCGGTTGGTGCTGGATGTTTGGCAAGATGTGGTCAAGGCCGCGCTGCGCGACCCGGCTTACGGCAAGTCCGAAATGGGCAAGGGACAAAAAGTTTTGGTCGAGTTTGTGTCGACCAACCCCACGGGTCCTGTCCATGTCGGCCACACACGGGGGGCTGTCTTTGGTGACACGCTGGCGTCATTGCTCGACTATGCCGGCTATAATGTGACGCGGGAATATTACATCAACGATGGTGGTGCGCAGGTCGATGTGCTCGCCCGGTCGGTCTATCTGCGGTATCAGGAAGCCCATGATCTGAGCGTGGACTGGCCCGAGGGGACGTATCCCGGTGATTACCTGATTGAAGTGGGCGAGGCGCTGAAGGCCAAGGTTGGGGACAAGTTCCTTGATAAGGGTGAGCAGTTCTGGCTGCAGGAGGTTCGCGAATTCGCCACAGATGCCATGATGGATCTGATCCGGGATGATCTGTCCCGGCTGGGCGTCGAGATGGATAATTTCTTTTCCGAGAAATCACTTTATGGCACTGGGTTGATCGAAAAGGCGATTTCCAAACTTGATGCCAAGGGGCTGATTTATCGCGGCACGCTTGAACCGCCCAAGGGCAAGGTCCCGGAAGATTGGGAGCCGCGGGAACAGACGCTGTTCAAATCGACCGATTTCGGGGACGACGTGGATCGGCCGGTGAAGAAATCGGACGGATCCTGGACCTATTTCGCCCCGGATATCGCGTATCACTACGACAAGATACAGCGCGGCTTCGATCAACTGATCGATGTGTTTGGCGCCGATCATGGTGGCTATGTCAAACGGATGAAGGCCGCTGTTTCGGCCCTGTCGGATGGGCAGGTGCCGCTGGATGTGAAACTGACCCAGCTGGTGAAGCTTTACAAGAACGGCGAGCCGTTCAAGATGTCCAAGCGGGCAGGGACGTTTGTCACCCTGCGCGATGTGGTGGATCAGGTTGGCCCGGACGTGACCCGGTTTCACATGCTGACGCGCAAGAACGATGCGCCGCTGGATTTCGATTTCGACAAGGTGCTGGAGCAGTCCAAGGACAACCCGGTGTTCTACGTCAATTATGCCTATGCGCGGGTCAATTCTGCAGTAGCGAAGGCGGCGGCTTTTGCCACTGTCGATGATGCCACGCTTGCAGAGGTCGATATCAGCGGGCTGACTGACCCGGCAGAGCTGACCATGATCAAAAAACTGGCTGAATGGCCGCGTTTGGTCGAGATTGCGGCGCGTGGGCATGAGCCGCACCGGATCGCGTTTTATCTTTACGATCTCGCCTCTGATTTCCACGGTCTTTACAACAAAGGCCATGATGATCCGTCATTGCGGTTTGTCCAAGAGGGTGACTCAGAAACAACACAGGCGAAAATTGCCCTGATCCGGGCCGTGGCGATTGTTATTTCGCACGGTTTGGGTATTCTTGGGATCACCCCGGCGGAAGAGATGCGATAACGCACAGCACTACCGGGAACCGAGCAGTTCCAAGTGACCCATAAGCCGAAAACGGCACGGGCAGTGAGGCAAAGATGGCAATCTATGATGAGGGGTTCGCCCCGCATGAAAGCGCATCGCGCACAGGTTTATTGGTAAATTATGCCGGGGCCGCCATGTCGTTGGCCCTGATCATCGGCGTCAGTTTCTGGGGCTACAAGCTGATCATGCGCGATGTCAGCGGTATTCCCGTGGTCCGCGCGATGGAAGGCGAAATGCGTGTTCTGCCGGATAACCCCGGCGGGGCTGTTGCCGCCCATACCGGCCTTGCCGTCAACGAAGTCGCCGCTGTGGGCGAAGCGGGCGGGCCTGAGGACCGACTGGTTCTTGCCCCGACCACAACGGGCCTTGCCGAAGCGGATATTGCCGTACAGCCGATGGCCGAAGCGAGCGAGGTCGTGCCCGCCGAGACTGAGGAAGTATCACCCGCCGTCATGAGCGACGCGACCTCCATCAGGCCCACGGCAGAGCCGCTGGATGCCGATGACATTCTTGCGCTGGCCGATCAGATCGCCTCTGGTGTTGCTGCGACGGATAATGCGGACAGCGCGCCGCAGATCATCTCTGCCAGTGTTCCTGGCGTGACCCAGTCATTGCGTCCAGTGGTGCGTCCGGTTGCGCTGCAGCGCGTGTCAGCACCTGCACCTGCCGCAGCACCCGCCACGAATAGTGATGAAGTTGCCGTCAGCACAGCGGCATTTCCATCAGGCACCCCGTTGGTGCAGCTTGGCGCATTCCAATCGCCAACGCTTGCCGCGACCGAATGGCAACGCCTGCAAGGCCGGTTTGGCGAGTTGCTGTCATCGCGCGAACGCATCATTCAGGTCAGCAACCAAAGCAGCGGCACATGGTACCGGTTGCGGACCCACGGATTTGACGACCTTGCTGCAGCTCGCCGGTTCTGCGCGGCACTGGTGGCCGAAGGCGCCAACTGCAACGCGCTTCTGGTCAACTAGGTGACGCTGAACGCGACGATTTTCGGGCCTGAAGGCCTGACAATTACCGATTGGGAGCGCGGGTTTTTCCGCGATACTCAGCCGCTTGGGTTTATCGTTTTTGCCCGGAATATCGACACACCTGATCAACTGCGCCGCCTGACCGGTGATTTGCGCGACACTGTGGGTCGCGATGCCCCGATCCTGATTGATCAGGAAGGCGGCCGCGTGCAGCGGATGCGTGCCCCTCATTGGCGGGAGTATTTGCCAGCCCTTGATCAGATGCAGCGCGCCAGCGACCCGATGCGTGCGCAATGGATCAGGAACCGCCTGATCGCGGCGGAGTTGCGTGATGTGGGCATCGACGTGAATTGCGCACCCTTGGCGGATCTGGTCGAGGATGACACCCATCCGGTACTGCGCAACAGGCTTTATGGTGTGGATGTGCCGACTGTGGTCGCGGCGGCCCGTCAATGTGCCGATGCATTTCTTGCAGGTGGTGTGCTGCCGGTGTTGAAGCATATTCCGGGCTATGGGCGGGCATCAGTGGACAGCCACAAGGATTTGCCGACCGTTCATGCGCCGCGTGCCGAGCTGGACGCGCATGATTTTGCACCGTTTCGCGCGCTGAACGATCTGGCGATGGGCATGACCGCGCATATCGTCTTTTCGGATATTGATGCGGATGCCACTGCCACGACATCGCCGGTGATGATGCAACTGATCCGCGAGGATATCGGGTTTGACGGACTGATCATGACCGATGATCTGTCGATGGAGGCGTTGTCGGGGACCATTGCCGAACGTGCCACGGCGTCGATCAAGGCGGGTTGTGATATCATCCTGCATTGCAATGGCGACCCTGTTGAGATGGCTGCTGTGGCCGCTGCTGCCGGTGAGATGACCCCGGCGGCGCAGACCCGCGCAAATCGCGCTTTGGCGCAGCGGAAATCCCCTGAAAACATTGACATCCCGGCGCTGGAAGCGGAGTTTGAAGCGCTGTTGGCGTGAGGATCGATGCAGGGCGACGAGTTTCAGGAAGACACCATGAGTGTCAGCGAGCGTGTGGCCGCAGAGGCGCTGATTGTGGATGTCGGCGCCTATGAAGGTCCGCTTGATCTGCTGTTAACGCTGTCGCGCACGCAGAAGGTCGATCTGCGCCAGATTTCCATTCTGGCACTGGCCGAGCAATATTTGGCCTTTGTCGAGCAGGCCAAACAATTGCGCCTTGAACTCGCTGCCGACTATCTGGTCATGGCGGCCTGGCTGGCGTTTCTGAAATCGCGACTATTGCTGCCGCCTGATCCATCGGAAGAGGGGCCATCTGGCGAAGAACTGGCCGCACATCTGGCGTTCCAGTTGGAGCGGCTTCAGGCGATGCGCGAGGCGGCGGCGAAACTGATGGCGCGCGATCAGCTGGGCCGCGACTTTTTTGCCCGAGGGATCACCGAGGATGTGCAGCGGGTCCGCCGGGTGAGCTATACCGCCACGCTGCTGGACCTGATGCAGGGCTATGCCCGCATCCGCACCCGCGATGATTTCCGCCCCTTTGTCATGGACCGCCAGCATGTCATGACGATGGAGCAGGCGCTGGAACGCATGCGCAATCTGATCGGCTTTGCGGGTGACTGGACCGATATCTCCAGCTATTTGCCTGACGGTTGGGATGCCGACCCGCGACGCCGCCGGTCGACCACCGCCGCGACTTTTGCCGCCTCTCTGGAACTGGCCAAGGAAGGCAAAATCGAGATCAGACAGGGCGAAACCTTTGCCCCCATTCAAATCCGCAAGAAGGCCCCGCGTGATGAGTAAACCGCAGAATGACAGCCTGTTTGAAGCACCTCCAATGGGGGAACAGGAACGGATGGTCGAGGCCATTCTGTTTGCCACTGCCGACCCGGTGACGGTCAAGGAACTGACCGGGCGCATGCCCCATGGCTGCGACCCCGCCGAGGCGATTGTGCATCTGCGCAAGCGTTATGAAGGGCGGGGGGTCAATGTGGTGAAGGTTGATGACGCCTGGGCGATCCGCACATCACCCGACCTTGGGTTCCTGATGCAAACGGAAACGGTTGAGACGCGCAAACTGTCGCGTGCGGCGATCGAGACGCTGGCCATTGTGGCCTATCATCAGCCGGTGACCCGTGCCGAGATCGAGGAAATCCGCGGCGTCAGCGTCAGCCGCGGCACGGTGGATCAGTTGATCGAAATGGAATGGATTCGTTTTGGTCGGCGCAAGATGACCCCGGGACGCCCTGTGACATTTGTTGTGACGCAGGGGTTTCTCGACCATTTCGGGCTGGAGAACGCTCGCGATCTGCCCGGGCTCAAGGAACTCCGCTCTGCCGGGTTGCTGGAAAATCGTCCACCGCCGGGCGCTGTTGCTCTTGGCGAAAAGGACGACGACGAAGAGGACGACGACCAGACAGAGCTTTTCGAGGATTGAGGCGTGGCTGTGCGTCAGTTGCGCACAGCCACAGGGCGCATCAACCGAAATCGCCGCGATCTTCGCCAAGCACTGTGACATCGATGATGGCCGTGCTGCCACCTTCGATTTCATAGGTGAAGTTGGTCACCTCAGTCTGGCCACGGTTCAGCGCATCGAAATCGCCATTGGCCGAGAAATCGACGGTTCCGTCAGCATAGACGATCAACAGTCCGCCATTGTCGCCGTCAACGATCTGCGCGACGGCACCCGCATCGCTGTTCACGGCTGTCACGTTTTCGTTGTAAATGAAGGTGTCAGTCCCATCAAAGCTGGTGTCATTCTCAAGCACTGACATCGCGCCGCCCGACAGCGCATCGGTGCTGCCATCGGTTTCAAAGGTTTCGCGTTCCGACACGAAGAGACTGTCCGCATTCGCCGTATTCACCAAGCCAGGCTCTGGCGGCTGGTCGGGTGTATCAGGGGCGGTCCCACCGATTTTCAGGGAATCCTCGCGTGGCCCATCAATCTCTCCAACTGATGTCAACCTGACGCCGAAGTCCTGTGCCAGAATGTCGTCGAGGGTCAGCGCAACGCTGTCATGGCTCAGTACAAAACTTGTGCTTTGGATATCGTCGGTCGCGATGCCTTGGGTGCCAAACTGAATTCCGCCGTCGAACTTGCCGTATTCATTGACAATTTCACCATTCATATTCGTGTGGGAGTCGATTTTGGTCACTTTGTTGGCAGCAAAATTTTCGTCGGTGACATCGGCACCCATCACAGTCAAGCCATTGACCAGGCTGTCATCAGCAAGATCGAAATACAGGGCATTGATATCGGCGGTTTGGCCCGCAGTTTCATCCACGGTCACGGTGAAATGAAGTGTACCGTCATCCATTTCGGTTACCGCAATGATGATGCCAAGGCTGTCAGCCAATTCGAACGTCACACTCGTCATAGTTGCTCCTTCAGGGTCAATTGATCTTGGAGTTGACATGTCGGGTCGGTGCGACTTTTTCGGGTTTCGATTGCGGCAGAACGGCGACCTGAGCTTTCCTTTTGATGTATATTCGCAAAAAATTCGCAGCGTTCCCGAGAGAAGAAAGCCAGAAATAATTGCAAATGCGCAGTTGCTAGTGAGGACGGCGGCGAGCGGATCTGGCATGAGCCGGACCTTCGGATCGCTCTCAATCTCCTCTTAATTGTCATCGCTTAAACTTCCGTTTCAATTATCCAGATTGGACGACCGAGCTTTGAACGATCCGCTGCAAATCACTCATGCGCACCAGCGGCGCTATCGGCACGTAAGGTCCGCCCATCTCTTACGCGTGCCGCTGGCGATGATGTCGTTGGCCGCCGGGATTGTTGGGCTGGTCGTCAATGCGCTCGACCTCACGATCACCGTCGGGCCGGGTGGAGCGGCGCTGGGTACACATCCGATGACGGCCCTGTTGATCATTATGCTGTCTGTCGGGCTTTTGCATTTTCGCTTGGCGCGACCGACGCCCATTTGGCGGTATTGGATCGGGATTGGTGCCCTTTGCATGGTGCTGATGAACCTCATCCGCCCTGATGTGATCCACGATGCGTTTCTGAGCCTTGCGGCCACTGCTGACAGTCGCATGGGGCAGGATACATCGGTCATTCTGGGCGTTCTGTTCGGATCGGTGGTGATCCGTCGGACAAGTCGGCGATTGGGGCTGGCGCTGGTGTTATTGGCGACGACGCTGATTGTGTTCAGTTTCATGGGTCACAGTTATGATGTGCATTATCTGGACGGGCAGATGGCCCTGACAACGCTGGTCGCCCTGGTGCCTGCGACCTTTGCCGTTCTAACGATCTATGCCCATCACCCAATCTTGCGCCTGATGCTGGCGTCGGATGAAAACGGGACGCGAACGCGCACAATGGTGCTGATCGGGTTCATCGTGCCATGGTTTGGCGGTCTGGTGCTATATCTGGGCTACGGCGTGCCAGACCGCGCATATCCGGTCGAGGCGATGGTTCTGAGTGTCATTGCCTGCAGCATGATTGCCATTTCGCTGTATTCCGGCCTGATGCAGGAGCGGGCCGACAGATCACGGCGCGAGGTTGAGCGGCAACTGGCCTTTGCCGCAGTCCATGATCGGCTAACCGGAACACTCAACCGGGCTGGTCTGAATAATGTCCTCAAGCAGCGCTGGGACCGGTTTCGCAGTACGGGCCGTGCTGTTGGCGTCGTGTTGATGGATCTGGATCATTTCAAGTCCGTCAACGACACTTATGGGCATCCGGCTGGTGACAGTTTGCTTGCCGCAGTTGGTGCCGCCTTGTCGCCGATCCTGCGCAGCACCGATATCATCGGTCGCTGGGGCGGTGAAGAATTTGTTATCGTGCTGAACTCTGTCGATCAGCCAAAACTGGAAACAATTGCCGAACGGATGCGTCTTGCCGTCAAAGACTTGCCGCATGTGATTTCGGAGCAGAATGACGGCACTGTCGTCCCGTTTCAGGTCTCTGCTTCATTCGGTATCGGGGTTTTCAGACCCGAGGACGAGAGCGAGGCGGATGCACTGAAGCGGGCAGATATTGCGCTTTATCGCGCCAAGGCCGGCGGACGTGATCGGGTCATGTTTCAGGATAGCGATGATCAGCCATCTGCCGCATGACGATCCCTTAATGGAGGGCGGATTAACGAGTCGTCAGCGCGAAACTTCACAAGCAGCTTGGACATATGCGCCGATTTCGTTATCAAGCGGGCAAGCGTGAACCCATGGAGGGAGACACAATGAACCTCAATCAGATTATCAACATGGCCATCCGCATGATCATGCGGCGCGGCATCAATGCCGGTATCAACCGTGGACTTGATGTGGCATCCCGTCGGGGCAAACCGACCCGTGACGCCGCAAACGACGAGCGCGAGCGCATTGATGATGGGCGCGGCGGCTCTTGAACCTGTGTGCTGACTGACCTGGCTATCAGGCCTTGAAATGTTTGGACAGTTTCAGGCCCTGTCCCTGATAGTTTGATTTGATCTCGCGTCCATAAAGCGCGTCAGGAAGTGCGGCCATGTTTTCATAAACCAGGCGGCCAACGACCTGCCCATGTTCCAACACAAACGGAGCCTCGTGGCACCGGACCTCAAGCACGCCGCGCGACCCTGATCCGCCTGCGTCTGCATAGCCAAAGCCGGGGTCAAAGAAGCCAGCGTAGTGCACGCGGAATTCACCGACCATGGCCAAATAGGGGGCCATTTCGGCCGCCTGCATCGGGGGGATGACAATCGCCTCGCGGCTGACGAGGATATAGAACGCGCCGGGGTCGAGGATGATCCAGCCGTCTTCAGTATGCACCGGTTCCCAGAACTCTGCCGGATCGTAATGGTTCAGTTTTGACAGGTCGATCACCCCGGTATGCGGTTTGGCCCGGTAGCCGACCAGATTGCCCTTGTCCGGTTTGAGGTCGACCGAAAACCCCAACCCTTCCGAGATGACCGGATCGCCGGAGACGATGGGCGTTTTCGCGTGCAGCGCGCGCAGATCACTATCGGACATGCGTGTTTTGCCCTGGCGAAAAATGATCTGGTTCAGCATCTGGCCCGGCTGCGCCACCACGGAAAAGGAGCGCGGGCAGATTTCGACGTAAAGTGGCCCGTCATAGCCTTCGGGCACACGGTCAAATTCAACGCCATGATCGGTGATGATCCGGGTCAGAAGGTCCAGCCGCCCGATGGACGATTTTGCGCTGGCCGCCGCCGTCATATCGTTTGGTAGCGACAGCCGTTCCATCAGTGGGACAACATAGACGCAGCCCTTTTCCAGCACGGCACCGCCATCCAGATCGACCGCGTGCATTTTAAAATCTTTCAGCCGCTCAGCCACGGTACGGTTGCGACCGGCCAGAAAAGATGCGCGGACACGGTAAGCGGTTTGCCCTAGGCGCAGATCAAGAGAGGCGGGTTGAATCTGATCGGCTCCGATATCGGCCGTTGCAGAGATGCCCCCCGATGCGATCATCGCGCGGATCTGGTGGTCTGCCAAAACGCCGGATGCTGTCATGTCCGCTTCCTTTCGGATACCAAAACGCCCGCTGCGCGGAAACGCAAACGGGCGGTTGTGATTGGTCGGGCTAGCAGGACTTGAACCTGCGACCTTCCGTCCCCCAGACGGACGCGCTACCAGGCTGCGCCATAGCCCGACTGAGCGCTTTCATAACGCAAATGGATGTGGGGGCAAGCCCGAAAACACGTCAGTGACTTTGCATCCGGTCGCGCAGTTGGGCAAGCCGTTGCACAAGCGGGGCGATCTGTTTTGCATGGGCGCGGATGCTTTCGGGTGCCGCCGCAATCAGGCCAAAACTGCGCGCTGGCAGGTCAGGCAGATCATCGGGCAAGGCGGGCAGGGTGATTTCGAACGGTGCGTCGGGCTTAGTCTCTGCCTCCGCAGTTTGGATCGCTGGTGCCGGGATATCGTCGAATGGGAAGGCATCCTGCACTGGGCCATCTTCAACGGCGGCGGGCGGTTCGGCCGTAGAGGCGACCGTGCTTTCATCCTTTTCCGGCGGCATTTCAGGTTCTTTTACTGGCGGGGCTGGCTTCGCAGCCGCCTCGGCCGGTTCAGTCGCCGTCATCGACAGCCCCAGCGTGGCCACGTGTTTGACACCCTTTTCGCGCAGCAGTTTTTGGGTGCCCTTGATGGTCATCCCTTCTTCGTGCAGCAAGTGCTTGATCCCGCCCAACAAATCCATGTCGGTCGGGCGGTAATAGCGACGGCCACCAGCGCCCTTGACGGGCTTGATCTGGCTGAACTTGCTTTCCCAGAACCGCAGCACATGCGTGGGCGTATCAAGCCATTCGGCGACTTCGCTGATGGTTCGAAAGGCGTCTTTGGCTTTTGCCATGGCTCAGGATTTGTTCCCTGCGGCCACCCGGTCCTTCATCAGATGCGACGGGCGGAAGGTCAGCACACGGCGCGGATGAATGGGAACTTCTTCTCCAGTTTTGGGGTTGCGGCCTACGCGGGCGGCCTTTTCACGTACTGAAAATGTACCAAAAGAAGAAATTTTGACAGTTTCGCCGGCCACCAGCGCATCGGAAATATGCGACAGGACACTTTCGACCAGATCTGCACTGTCGTTGCGTGACAATCCAACTTCGTTATGTACGGCGTCTGCGAGGTCCATGCGTGTTAATGTTTTGTCGGCCATAAAAGTCCCCCTGAATATTGCGATGACCATACGCGCGGCGCAATTTCAGAGTCAATAACAAGGACTTGGCATTCGGCGTTGACAGTGCGTTTCTGCCTACCAGCGGATCACCACGGCGCCCCAAGCCAATCCGCCGCCAATCGCCTCTGTCACAACCAGATCGCCCTGTTTGATCTGGCCATTGGCCACGCCCACAGAAAGCGCGAGTGGAATAGAGGCCGCAGAGGTGTTGCCATGGTCCTGAACTGTCACCACAACCCGGTCCATATCAACGCCGAGCTTCTTGGCGGTCGACTGAATGATGCGGATGTTTGCCTGATGCGGCACCACCCACGTCACGTCATCGGCGGTCAGCCCGACCTTATCCAGCGCTGTATGGGCTGTCTGTGCCAGTTTTTCGACTGCGTGCCGGAATACTTCCTTGCCTTGCATACGCAGGACACCGGTGTTTTGGGTTGAAACCCCGCCATCAACATAAAGCAGGTCCTTGTAGCGCCCGTCCGAATTCAAATCCGTGGACAGGATGCCGCGATCAGCGCTGGTGCCATTGCCGTCCTCAGCTGCAAGGATCACCGCGCCAGCCCCGTCACCGAATAGGACGCAGGTGGATCTGTCAGTCCAGTCCATGATCCGGCTAAATGTTTCGGAGCCGATCACCAGCACCCGGTCGGCTTGACCGGAGGCAATCAGCGCATTTGCGTTGGACAAGGCATAGACAAAACCCGCGCAAACCGCTTGCACATCAAAGGCATAGCCGGTGGTGTTGCCAATGGCCTGCTGCACCATGGTCGCGGCAGAGGGGAATGTCAGATCGGCGGTCGAGGTGGCAAGGATGATGGCATCGATGTCGTTGCCGTCCATCCCGGCCATGTCCAGGGCGGCCTTTGCGGCGTGGGTGGCGAGATCTGATGTGGTCTGATCGGGGGCGGCGAAATGACGGCGTTCGATGCCAGAGCGCGCCTTGATCCATTCATCGGTTGTATCGAGTGTCTTTTCGAATTCCGCGTTTGGCACAACCCGTTCCGGCAGGTAATGCCCGACCCCTTTTACGACTGCACGACGTATCATACTGATGAGCCTGTATTGGTGTCGGGATTGTCCGTTCCACCTTCTTGGATCGCATCTTGGGCAAGTGATGCTGCAGATGCAACCCGCGCGGCGAGTTTATCCGAAAATCCGCTTTGCGCCAGTTGATAGGCCAGTTGCAGCGCCGCTGCGACACCGGTGGCATCCGCCGATCCGTGGCTTTTGATGACGGTTTGGTTCAGTCCAAGGAAGACGCCGCCGTTGACGCGGCGCGGGTCGATCCGTTTGCGCAAACGCTTCAGAGAGCCGCGGGCGAGCAGGGCGGCAAACATCGACAGCGGCGTTTTCATCAGAGACGCGCGCAGCAGTTCCGAGATCAGGGTTGCGGTGCCTTCGCCGGTTTTAAGGGCGACATTTCCGGTGAACCCGTCGGTGACAATCACATCGACCTTGTCGGATGGCAGATCGCCACCTTCGATGAAGCCCACATACTCGAACTCACCTTTTTTCGCAGCACTTCCAATCAGTTCATGGGCGACCTTCAACTCGGCGCGCCCCTTGTGTTCTTCGGTGCCGACATTCAGCAGTCCAACGCGGGGGCGTTTCAGATCAAGCCCATTGCGCGCGTAAGAGGCGCCCATCAGCGCGTAGGTGAGCAGGTCATCCTGATCGGCGCGGATATCGGCGCCTGCATCCAGCATCACGTTGAAACCGGACGGATTGCGCGATGGCCAGAGGCAGGCAATAGCAGGGCGGTTCACGCCCTCGGCCTTGCGCAGGCGCAGCATCGACATGGCCATCAGGGCGCCTGTGTTGCCGCAGCTGATACAGACCGCCGCCTTGCCGTCGCGCACAGCCTCGATCGCGGACCACATGGATGTTTTCTTGCCCTGGCGCAGCGCATTGCTGGGCTTGTCGGTCATTTTCACAACGTCACTGGCGTCGTGAATAGTGACCCGGTCAGCAATTTTATTCTTGGAAAGCAGAGGCTTAAGTTCTGCCTTCGGCCCGTGGACGATGGCATGTGCGTCAGGTGCCGAACTCATAAATACCGAAAGGCCCGCAATGACAATTGCAGGCCCCTGATCGCCGCCCATGGCGTCAACGGAAAGCACATTTGATGCTGCAACAGCCGGCGTCGGAGCGGTGTCCGTCAGGCTTTCAGTCATCGGTTTGTGCCCGTTCGCGCAGCTTAAGCTGCGTCGTCGTCCAGATCGATTTCGGTCGTGTCGGCGATCACTTCGCGGGTCGCGTAGTGGCCGCAGGACGGGCAGACATGGTGGGGGCGCTTGAGCTCACCACAATTGTCGCATTCATTGGGGTTTGCCGCCCCGAGAGCGTCATGCGCACGCCGGTTGTTGCGGCGGGATTTGGATACTTTGTTCTGCTGGACAGCCATGTCTCAACCCTATCATAGTTGGGCCGCTGGCCCTGATTTCCTTGCGTCTGTCGGGGGTCCTACGCCATTGCGGCAGCCCTGTCGAGACGCGATGTAAAAGAGGCCGCGAACATACTGCGATTCCGCATTTGTGCAAGCCTTTTTCCGCCCCGTGTCACGCGGCGTTATTCGTCCTTGTTTTCAAGGCGATCACGCAATGCGCCGAGCCCCGCAAATGGCTTTGCATCATCATCCGTCAACGGTGCGGTTCCGGGTTCGGTAAAGACGGCCTCGCCCAGATCGGCGTCAGGTGCGCGGGGGTAGAGCGGCAGGGCCAGCGCCAGGGCTTCGATCATCACCTGCGCGAGGTCGAGAGTGGCGGGCAATGGCTCGATCGTGTCGTCCTCTGGCATTTCGATTTCCGTGGCCTCGACCTCTGGCAGATTGGCCATGTAGTTGCGGCGTACGGCTTCGTCGATCCGGGTGGTGACCGGCGCCAGCGTGACCACGCAGTCCTGTACCACTGTTGCACCCAGATCTGCGGTCAGCGTCCAGTCCGATTTTCCAACGGGTTCTAACTGCCCGGAAAATTTCAGTTTTTTGATGCCGTTGATTTCAAGGGCGTCGGCCACTGCGCGCCGTTCGTCCGCCGTTGGCACCAGATCAAACGATGTGTCTTGCCGGGTTGTCAGATCGGACAAACGCAACTGTGATTGGGGCAAATTAGCCACGGGTGCTTCCATTCTTGAACAGGGGGCGGGTTGTCATGTAGGGGAGATAAAAGGCATAAGATGCCAAAGCAAGAGGGCCGTGATGAGCAGCAAGACAGGCAAATCCATGACCGGGCTACGCGCCACGGGCCTTACCGTTGTGCTGGCGCTTGCCGTGGGCTGTACCCCGATCAACCGCTATCATGGGTTCGCGCCGTCCGCAGACGAGCTATCAGCTGTGCAGGTTGGCCAGACGACAAGGGACAGCGTTGTCGCGACATTCGGTCCGCCGACCACAAATGGTGTCGTTCGAAACGATGCTTTTTACTATGTTTCCAGTCAGTTCCGCCATTTCGGTGCCTTCGCCCCGGATGAGGTGGACCGGCAGGTTGTTGCGATCAGTTTTTCGCCTGACGGCGTTGTTCGCAATGTGGAGCGGTTCACGCTGGAGGATGGCCGCGTTGTCGTGCTTGACCGCCGCGTGACCGAGGATGGTATCAACGATGTGACCTTCCTGGGTCAGTTGCTGGGCAGCTTTGGCCGGATCGATGCCGGTGCGCTTTTGGGTGAGAGTCCAGAAGAGTTCTAAGCAACGTTCGGTGGTCGGGTAGGGCCCGCGCAACACTCGGTTTTCCGCGAATTGCCGAATCATTCGTAAACATTGGTGTTTTGTCCAATTCGGGCGGTCGGCATCGCGTCGGCCAAGCGTCGGACTTGCGTCGGACCCCAAACGGGTATTTTGCCCGGTTAATGGTGCGCGCGGTTTAATTGTAAACGTGGCGTTCATAATTGGCCGCGCCTGCAGAGCTTAGGTGGAGCTGACCATAGGCTTGCTGTTCTGGATGTGCCGCGCCACCAGATGGCGCGCCCGTTTTCCACGCGACAGCAGGTGGGGTGATGCAGCGGTCGCCAGATTGTCGACCGTTCCTGCGAAGATATCGGGAAAGATTGCCGCGATTTCGGCGCGACCTTCTGCCGTCAGCCCCTTGAGGGCCTGAGGCCCCAGAAGCAGCGATTCTGTCGGTGTGCCGTTGGCCAGCATGATGCAATGATCGTCCAGCAGAATGTGGAAATAGACCACATCCGCCGCACCATCGGTTTGCGTGACCCCATCAAGATCAATCAGGTCCTTTGCAGGTATCAGGCAATTGTCGGTCGCGAACATCCGGGCGACGATGGGTGACGACACGTTGATGCGGTGCTGTGGTGATATGGTCAGTGTTTTGTCGGGCACGCCGCTGCCGAGAGCCCCCAACGCGATACTGATGGGGCGGAGTTTGGTTTCTTTTGCCAGCCTGTCGCTTGTAATGATTTGCCGCCCGATCCAGCGGATGGGTCGGGCACCGCGATCAAGCGTCTCGACCACATCGCCGATCTTCAATTCCTCAATTCGCCTGTCCTGACCTTCCGCCATGCGAATAAACGTGCCCGCGCAGAAACAGATGGGCACACTGCCATCGTCCAGCATGTCCACATCATTGTCGTAGGCCTGCCCAGGGCCGAGATTATAGTTGGCTTCCTGAACGAAGGATTCCCAGCCCGGCAGGTCGGACACGGTATCGGGATTGACGACTTCCAGCGTTGTTCCCGGCACATAAAGGTCGGCGAGCGCATCGGTTCCGCTGTCAAACCCGCGCGAGATTGAAGCGCCCACATATGTGTTGTCGATGCTGATATGGGAGATGCGGAAATAGATGTCAGTCCCAGGTATGCCCGCAACGAAACTGTAATCGGTTTCGACACGCGCCCCGGCCGGATAGGTGATGCCATCAATGGTGACTGCCTGAGAGAGTGATGCGGCCGGATCGTCTGTCAGAAAATCCTCTTCAATCTCGACGCCGACATCGCCATTGGTGCCAAAGGTGATGGGTGATCCCAGCCCGGCTGAACCGGCGTTCGTTTCGCCGCCAAAAGCCACATCGAGGGCTTCATTGGGGTCAGTGATGTTTGACGCTGAAACAATCCCAAATCTAAATGGCACTGTGATCTATCCTCTTATCTTGGCGTTTTGCCGTTGGTTCAGGCAATTCCGCCGCTTTTGACTTTATCACGTGCGCCTGAGCGTCGTGGTATCGTGACTTTGCCATATCTCATGAAATGTGCCCAGAAAAATGCGCGTGCTGTCCCGGGTTGACTGCTACACCACCTGTTGTCGGGCATCAGTGTGGGCGACGCCGGATCGCCGACGTTGCCCGCTGCAGGATTGGATTGGTACGCTCGTGATCTTAGGCAGCCGCGTCAATGGCGTGGGGCGTGCGGAAACCGACCGCGAGCCGGTTCCAGATGTTGATGACCCCGATCGCGACGCTGAGTTTCGCGATTTCGTTATCCGAGAAATGCGCCTGCATCGCGGCATAATCGGCATCGGGCGCGCCTGAAGTACTGATCCGCGTCAGCGCCTCTGTCCAGCCGAGCAGAGCGCGTTCGCGGTCGTCGAATATACTGGCTTCGCGCCACACGCTGACAAGGGCGATCCATTGTTCGCTCAGCCCGTCCTTGCGTGCTTCCTTGGTGTGCATGTCCACGCAATAGGCGCAGCCGTTGATCTGGGAGGCGCGCAGTTTGAGCAGGTGGATCAACCGGGGTTCAAGGCCGGATTGCGTGGCCAGATATTGTTCCAGCGCCAGGACGGCCTGAAAC
Source organism: Yoonia sp. SDW83-1 (assembly GCF_046762885.1). NCBI lineage: Bacteria > Pseudomonadati > Pseudomonadota > Alphaproteobacteria > Rhodobacterales > Paracoccaceae > Yoonia > Yoonia sp. SDW83-1. The sequence goes on along the minus strand of NZ_JBKQXO010000003.1, from coordinate 85,256 downwards.
GCATCGGGGGCAGCTTTGATGTAATCGAGGCGAGCAGTCATGATTGAGTCCTTTCGGGTTAGGGTTTGGTTTTGGCGCGGCGCATGTATTGATCAAAAAACGCACAGCCGCGGGTGGCGATTGATCCGTCATCCGCCTCGGTCAGGTCGCGCATCAGGTCTGCGATGCTGACGGCTGCCAATTCGCGCCTATAGGCCCGTTCGGCCCGCAGCATGGCCGCATTGATCTGACAGGGGGCGGTGAAGCTTTCAGGCGGAAGCGGGTCGAAACCCTGCTGCCGAATTTCCTTGCACCGGAAGGCGGGTTCGGGCCCTTCGACCGCAAGCACGATGTCGAGGAGTGTGATTTGGGACGGGGGGCGGCCCAGTTCGTAGCCGCCATTGGGACCGGGCGTGGTTTTCACGAGGCCAGCCCCTGACAGCGCCTGCAGATGTTTGAGAAGATAGCTGGTTGAGACCCCGTGAAACCCGGCCAATGCCTGCGCTGACAAGAGCCCGTCGGGCGGCAGCCCTGCGAGGAGGGTGACCGAATGGATCGCCTGTTCTACGCCGTCACCAAGTTTCATTTCTGTCTCCGGATCGAATCATGGATAAAGTTTATCTATGATTATGTTGCTGTCAAATGGTGAAATTGATTTACTATTGATGCATTTCTGATCCCGTCCTATGGTCGACCTGTTTCCCCGTTTGGGGAGGCACGTTCTCAGGGCGGGGTGGAACTCCCCACCGGCGGTATGGGTCTTGGGCCCGAGCCCGCGAGCGCCTTTGGTTTTCCGAAGGGTCAGCAGATCAGGTGCGATGCCTGAGCCGACGGTCATAGTCCGGATGAAAGAGAGCGGGGTAATCGGGTGCGTTTGCGCCCGGTCTGTCCTGTTTTGCCTTGGGTCACGCAAAGGTAAGAAAGGACAGATGCGATGATCCAGATGAATTTGATGATGCGGGGGGCCGTTGCAGGCCCGCTTTGTTTTGTACTTGCCGGGGCGCTGTTTGCCGGGGCTAACACGGCGGTGCAGGGGGCGGGAATGGTGTACGGTGTGCCGTCCCCCACCATTGCGTTCTGGCAATATGCGATTGCCTGTGTCGTGGTCTTGCCGCTGGTCTGGCGGTCGGCCTGGCGCACCTGCCGTCCGGTTTTGCATGGCGTCCGCGTGGTGCTGGCGGCGATTGGGGTGCAGTTATGGGTCGCGGGACTGGCCCATGTGCCGATCTGGCAGGCGGTGGCGCTGATCCTGACCTCGCCTTTGTTTGTCACGTTGGGGGCAGGGGTTTTGCTGGGGGAGCGGCTGACAGGGTCGCGCGTGCTGGCGGTGTTGATGGGGGCGTTTGGCGGCGTGCTGATCCTGGCGCCGTGGCAGGAGGCGTTTACCTGGGCCGCGCTGCTGCCGGTGGGGGCGGCGGCGTTCTGGGCCGCGTCATCGCTGGTGACAAAGCATCTGGCGACCACCGAGGATGCAGGCACGCTGACGCTGTTGCTGCTGGTGTTGCTGGTGCCGGTGAACGGGCTGGCGGCGATCGGGTCAGGCTTTGCACTGGTTGATGGGCTGTGGCTGGTGGCGCTGGCGGGCCTGCTGGTGGCGGGGGCGCAGTATCTGCTGGCGCTGGCGTATCGGCTGGCGGATGCGGCGTATCTGCAGCCTTTCGATCACCTGAAGCTACCCCTGAATGTGGGGCTGGGGCTGGTGTTTTTCGGCTTTGCCCCGCCGGGTCTGATGTGGGTCGGGGCGGCGGTGATTATCGCGGCGAGCGCCTGGGTGATGCGGGAGGAGGTCTAACAACTCTGCCGCACTACCTTGAAATAATAGTGCTGCTGACATAATTCCATAATGGGCATAGAGGAAATTTTATGAAGCATTTGCAGAGTGTTATGTCAGCATTAGGGATGATTTGCCTCGCAGCCGGGGCATCAGCAGACCAGATTTCCGAAGGTATAATCAATGCCTATTTCACCAACTATTCGGTTTTGGACGACCATCCCAGATGCAATGGCTTTGGTGAGACGGCATACGAGGTACTTTTTGAGGCAAATGACGTTCGTTTCGGCGTTGTTCATCAACCGACAGGAGAGAGCGTTCAATCGAAAACCCTGCGCGTTCAAATACGAGATGGAGAGCCAATCTTAGAAGAGAGGCCGCGTTGCTACCGAACCGAACGACGCGGCACCGAAGTAATGCAGTTGGAAATTAGTTGTTCGGGCGAGCGGACCAGCGAAGACCCCTTTTCCCGACTCGCATTGCAGAATACGTCGCTCTCGTTTTCTGCCCGTGTCGAAGTCTGCTTTTCGTTCGCGCGGTTTGAATTGCTTGATGGGGCGTGGGATGCTCAATTTCAAACTGGTCTACAAAACTCCCAGCATCAAGGTACGTTCTTGACGCGACCGGAAGCGATCTGCGATCAACCCGTGCCTGCGCAGCTTCCATTTGCGACACTGGACTATGCCCTGTCAGGCGCATGGGCCCATCCCGGCGATTATGAACAGTGGTGGCGTGTCCGCGATTACAGCGAGGCTTCTGCCCCGTCCGTTTTTCGATTGGTTCTGAGAGGCCTTCCACTACCATCGGATGAAGACATCTCTAGCCCATTTGCCGTTGATGCTGCGGCATTCTTTTTCCTAACGGACGAAGATGGCTCAAATTGTCCCGGCGGTGTGTGTGAGCTTCCAAAGCGCGTGCCACGGGCCGTTGGCAATGAAACAACGGTTTGCCCCTAGGCCAAGCCTAAGTGTCATCCTCCGGCTCAAACTCCAGCGCCACCCCGTTGATGCAGTAGCGAAGCCCGGTCGGTTGCGGTCCGTCTGGGAACACATGCCCCAGATGGGCGTCGCAGCGGTTGCAGTGCACCTCTGTTCGTTTCATGAAAAAGCTGCGATCCGTGGTTTCGCCGACCATGTCGGGGTCGAGCGGTTGGTAGAATGACGGCCAGCCCGTGCCGCTGTCGAATTTATGCGCCTGGTCAAAGACCGGGGCGCCGCAGCACACGCACATATAGGTGCCGGGCTCTTTGGGGAAATCCTCGTGCGTGCCGGCCCGTTCGGTGCCGTGTTTACGGGTGACTTTGTAGGCCAGATCAGAGAGTTGCGCGCGCCATTCGGCGTCGGATTTGACAACTTTGTCCATGAGCGTTTGACGTCCTTTCCTCGTGTTGCCGACTAACGTAGGGTGCGGGGGTGGCTTCGCCAAGGTGATCAGTGATGACAATTCCGTTTCAGACAGGCCGGTATCGGGTCCGCTTTGCTGCGGGCCAGGAGGATATGCAAGCCTGTCAGCGGTTGCGGCATCTGTGTTTCTTTGACGGTGCCGGTGTTGACGCGGATGGGTTCGATGATCGGGCGCGGCACGTGATGGTCGAGGACCCGGTGGGTCGGTTGGTCGCGACCTTGCGCTTGCTGGAGGGGGCAGATGGCTATGCGGCACAGTTCTATGATTTGACCGGGCTCGCCGCATTGGGCGTGCCGATGCTTGAGGTGGGCCGGTTCTGCGTGGCCCCTGATGTGCTGGATGCGGATATCCTGCGGGTCGTCTGGGGCGCGCTGACCGCTTATGTGGATGCCGCCGGGTTCGCGGTGCTGTTTGGTTGCGCCAGTTTTGCGGGGACGGACCCGGTGGTTTACGGTCGTGCGCTGGCACGGCTCGGGCGGTTTGCCGGGCCGGATGGTCTGCGCCCTGTTGCGCGATGTGATGCCGTGCCTTTGGCGGATTGCGCGCCTGCGGGCAACGGGCCGTTGCCGCCGCTTTTGCGCACGTACCTGGCGATGGGCGGCTGGGTGGGTGATGAATTGATCATCGATCCGGTGATGCGGACCATGCATGTCTTTACCTGTCTGGAGGTGGCGAAGGTTCCTGCCGCCCGTGCCCGCGCGCTGCGTGCTCTTGCGCAGGAGCCCGTGCTGTCATAGCAGGCGGGCATGGCACGTGCTCCTTTACTTCAACTGTCCGATATCGCGCTCACTTTCGGGGGTGATCCTGTGTTTGAGGACCTGTCTTTGGTGGTTCAACCGGGGGATCGCGTGGCGTTGGTGGGGCGCAACGGGTCGGGCAAATCGACCTTGATGAAGGTGATGGCCGGGCTGGTGGAAGCCGATGGCGGCGCGCGCGTTTTGTCGCCAGGCGTGACGGCTGGCTATATGGAGCAGGACCCGACCATGGCGGGGTTTGCGACGCTGGGCGACTATGCGGCGAGCGGGCTGGAACCTGACGAGGCCTACAAGGTCGATATGGTGGCCGAAGGGCTGAAATTTGATCCTGCGGGCCCGGTTGAGACCGCTTCGGGCGGCGAGCGTCGCCGCGCGGCACTGGCCAAGCTGATGGCCGAGGCCCCGGAACTGATGCTGCTGGATGAGCCGACCAACCATCTGGATATCGAGGCGATTGCCTGGCTGGAGAATGAGTTGAAACAGACCCGCGCGGCGTTTGTGCTGATCTCGCACGACCGGGCGTTCTTGCGGGCCTTGACGCGCGCGACGCTATGGATTGATCGTGGGCAGGTCCGCCGGGCCGAACAGGGGTTCGACCGGTTCGAGGAATGGCGCGACAAGATCTGGGAGGAAGAGGACCAGCAGCGCCACAAGCTGAACCGCAAGATCAAAGCTGAGGCGAGGTGGGCGGTCGAGGGGATTTCTGCCCGGCGCAAGCGCAATCAGGGCCGGGTGCGCGCCTTGCAGGAGTTGCGTGCGGAGCGGGCGAGCCAGATCAAGCGGCAGGGTACGGCGGCCATGTCGTTTGAGGGCGGGCAAGTGTCCGGGCGCAAGGTGATGGAGGCGTTTGGGCTGACGAAAGCCTTCGAAGGCAAGCAGATCGTGCGCGACTTTGATCTGACAGTGCAGCGCGGTGATCGGATTGCCTTTGTCGGGCCGAACGGTGTTGGAAAAACAACGCTGATCAAGATGTTGCTGGGGCAGGTTGAACCGGATGAAGGGCGGGTCAAGCTGGGCACCAATCTGGATATCGCGGTGTTCGATCAGAACCGCGCGGCGCTAAACCCGGAAATGTCGTTGTGGGAGAATCTTGCCACCGATCCTGAACTGGGTGTGTCCGGCAAGTCCGATCAGATCATGGTGCGCGGGCAGCCGAAACATGTGGTGGGTTATCTGAAGGAATTTCTGTTTGACGAGGCGCAGGCGCGCGCGCCGGTCCGGTCACTGTCAGGGGGCGAAAAGGCCCGGTTGCTGCTGGCGCGTCTGATGGCGCGGGAAAGCAACCTGCTAGTGCTCGATGAGCCGACCAACGATCTGGATATCGAAACGCTGGATTTGCTACAGGATATCCTTGGTGAGTATGACGGGACGGTCCTGCTGGTCAGCCACGACCGGGATTTCCTGGACCGGGTGGCGACGACCACGATTGCGATGGAAGGCAACGGGCAGGCGGTGGTCTATGCAGGCGGCTGGTCGGATTATCGTGCACAGCGGGGTGGAGACTTTGCGGAGGCAGCTGTGGCGACCAAGCCGCTGGCGAAGAAGGAAAAACCGGCGGAAAAGAAGCAGGTGGCGCCGGGGTTGTCGTTTACCGAAAGGCACCGTTTGGAGGAGCTGCCCGGTGTGATCGACCGGTTGGGGGCGGAGATTGCGAAGCTGGAAGCGTTGCTGGCGGACCCGGAGTTGTTCACCCGCGAACCGGTGAAGTTTCAGAAGGCCACAGATGCGCTGGTACAGCGGCAAGAGGCGCTGGCGGCGGCAGAGGATGAATGGCTGATGCTGGAGGAGAAGGCCGGATGAGAGCCGTATGAAAAGCTACTGGGGTGCGGCACCTGCATCATGGCGCAAGGAGCGTTTTTTCAGCCAGTATAGAGCAAGTAATAGAGCTACGGTCTCTCACGGTGTAGATCCATGCGAGCAATGCGAAAGCCGGAAATTCGGGTTCCTTTTTGCTCTTTTTGCTGGAACCAAGTAGATGCGCATTGAGTAGCAATTGATATGCTATTGGGAACCACTCAATGAAATTTGTGATCGAGACACGAAAAAACGCGGCACAGATTGTGGCTGCCCGCTGGAACCTGACGCTGCAGCACCGTGTTGCAGATACGAAGCGGGCCATTGTGTATAAGGCGACGGGATCAGAGGGACCGGTCGCGCTCAAATTGTATAAGCAACTTGGGGCTTCAGGCGAGGGCGCAGCAAACACGTTTCTGCGCAGCCTTGAACCAAACGTTGGTGTCCGGATCCACCGGGTCAGCACCTTCCGAACGGCCGTCTTGATGGAGTGGCTGGAAGGTCCCTCACTTGATGAAATCGTGGCCGATGGTGCGGACAAACAGGCAACGGCGTATCTGGCTGAAGTTGCAGGGGCTGTGAGGCGAACCAACTTCAAGTGGCCCATCATCTACACGCGTGTTGTGTACAAGCTGGAGCGAGATCTGAAATCACTCTTCAAGCGATATCCTGACCCTGAGAAAGACGGAGACCTGCAGCGCGTATTGGCACTTCAAAGAAGGTTGATTAGCTCAACAAAAACTGAGTGCGTCATCCATGGCGACCTTTTGTACCAGAATGTCATCCTCAGCCCAAATGGCCCACGTCTGATAGATCCCAAAGGATTGCGCGGAGACCCTACATTTGAGTTCTCCAGATCATTGGCGCCTTCTGTCGAGAACGTGGCGGTTCAAGATTTCATTGCTTGTATCGAGCATCGCGCGTCAGTCATGGCCGCATCAATCGACGCCAGTCCAGAACGTGTCATTCAGTGGGGTGCCGTGATGTTTTCGTTGGCACTTTTTCGTCGCGAGCGCAACGCAGAGCGAATACAGCACATGAGGCCCTACATCAGGGCCATTTTGGATTTGTCAGACAAGTAGCAATAATGACGGGGCAACGGTTGCCGTGAATAACCGAGCACGAGAACGAACCATAGCGGCCGTCACGCACCCGCTTTGGCCGTGGCTGGAGAGGCGTGGTTTGTCTGCAAACCGGGCCGTGGTGGCGTGTATCCGACGGAAATGCCTGAAGGTCGCTATTACGGCATCCGCAGTGCTCCATCCAGCCGGATTGTCGTGCCGTTCAGGTAGTCGCATTGGATGATGAACAGGGCGAGGGCGGCGAATTCGGATGGGTCGCCGAGCCTGGCGGGGTAGATGACGTCGGCGGCGAGGGTGTCCATGACCTCTTGCCCCAGACCTTCGAGCATGGGGGTCCGGAAGATGCCGGGGGCGATGGCCGTGACCCGGATCTTGTTGCGCGCAAGGTCGCGCGCCATGGGCAGCGACAACCCGGCGATGCCAGCCTTTGAGGCGGCGTAGGCGCTTTGCCCTTTTTGCCCGTCGAATGCAGCGACAGAGGCGGTGTTGATGATAACGCCGCCGTCGGTCATGCGCGCGGCCGCGAGGCGGGCCACGTTGAACGTGCCGTTCAGGTTGATGTTGATGGTCCGGTTGAAGCTGGCCTGGGTGTGTGGGCCGTCGCGGCCAAGTGTCTTTTCGGCGGTGGCGATGCCGGCGCAGTTGATGGCTGCGTTCAGCCCGCCCATCGCGCCGACGGCGTTGTCGAGACCCTTTTGCACGCTGTCTTCATCGGTCACGTCGACCTGCGCGAAATAGGCGCCGATTTCATTGGCATAGCTTGCCCCACCGGGGTTCTGGTCGAAGATTGTGACAAGTGCGCCCGCCTCCATCAGCCCTTTGGCGGTGGCGGCCCCGAGGCCGGAGGCGCCACCGGTGACGATGGCGCGGGTTTGTGTGATGTCCATGCTGGCCCCTCCTGTTTGGGGCAAGGTGCCTGAGCATGAGGGGAAAGTGAAGTTGCGATCAGTCGAGCCCCGCCACAAAACCACCCGCACCGACAACGGCGATGCCGTTTCCGTTGGCGTTCTGTTTGGTGATGTCAAACCCGACAATGCCGCCGATATTGTCGGCCTGTGGCCCGTAGAAAACGCCGCCGATTTCCGATGCGGACGTACAGGTGAAACCGGCCCCGCAATTGGCCACTGTCAGATCGCCGGCAAAGCCGTTTCCGATGATTGCGGTGGGTGCCAGTTCAAGTTCAAACACCTCTCGGGATACTGACGTCTCGTCTTCGAGATCGATGGTGTAGGATCCGGTGATGTTGCCGCTACCGAAATCGGCTTCGAAGAAAGCGCTGGTGCTGCCGCGAAAGCCGTCGTCTAGAACGTTGCCATCAAGATCGGATACGGTGCCTGCATAGAATGACGTGCCGGTGTAGAACACGCGACCGGTGGTACCGGCAATCTCGGCCGGGTCGGTTTCAAATCCGACGATGGTATAGCCGACGGTTTCCTCATTCACCGGATTGACGGAAGCGCCGCTGTTAAATTCCAAGACCTGGGCGAAGTTGCCGTCAAGTGTTCGGCTGCGGATTGATGATCCGTCCGCCCGAAATGCCTCTCGCTCCACGAAGGTGATCGTTTCATCGGCAAAGCTGACAGTGAAATTTTCGCTGTCGATCTGTTCAAGCACGTCGTCGGTGGTCAGAAACCGGGCGGCACCCGTATTGGGGTCGCGCACATAGCGTACCATGCGGAGCTTGCTGGTTTGCCCGTCAAGTTCGTTGAGTTGGCTGGCATCATCTGCGTAGCCTAGCCCGTTGCCGCCGGTGTCCGGATCGTTGCTGCCGAAGAAGAAACCTGGTGGTTGAGTTACGTCTCCGCCACTACAGGCGGCGAGTGTCAGGAGTGCGCCGGTGAGCGTCAGTGATCTGGTCATGCGTTTACCCTTTCGATGATCTTGCGGCGGAAGGCCGGGTTGTCATCAGGGTTACGCGCGAGTGGGCGGCTTTATTCTGTAGCCTCTTTTGGGATTGCTTTGATCAGAACCAGAGGGTTACGCCCAGATCCAGCCCGGTGGCTTCGTATTCTTCCAGTCCGACACCATCGAAAAAGACCCCGGCCGAGGCCTGCCATACGTCCGCATTATAGAATTCAACCCCGAGGTCGAGGCGGGCCCGCACGCCTTCGGGAACCTCCTCACCGGCGGATGGCCCGAACCCGTAGATGGTGCTTGCTGCAAGAATGACATCGCCCTGTGTCGCCCCGAGCGAGATCGGAATGAAGGCACGGCTACCGAAATTTGCCTGGCCATAGCGGATCGTTTCTTCTTCGACCGGTGTGGCGCCGATGGTATAGGCCTCCATCCGGTCTTCGAACCAGCTGAAACCGCCATTGGGCACCAGAAGAACGCCATTTGGCAGCTCCTCTGTGCTGAGTACCTGGAATGCAGCAAGCCAGCGTTCGCTTTTTACATCGTCGACACGGGCACCGAAATTGCTGATGTCGTTGCTGGTTTCGCCTGCCGACAAGCGCAGATCAAACGTGACGCTGCCGAGTTGGCTGATCCCGTAAAAGCCAGCCATATAGCCCGTTGCATCGAAGCTGCCGCCATCGGTGGCATCCTGGGTCGAAACATCGCCCTGAAACATGACACCGAAAATACCATCCGGTGCGCTGATCACATCGCCACCGACGGTAACGATGTCCAGGTCCATATCGTCACCTCGTAGTGTCGACCGGCGCGCGCTGAGAGAAACCCAGATGGGCCCGGAATAACCTTCGAGATCGGCCACCCCGGCGCCTTGTGTTGTCTGAATGTCATCGCCGAAATCTTCCGGGCGCGTTAGCCGATCTGACTGGCTGAACAGGATGTTTGAAATCCGCGAACCCAGAAATGTCCCGGTTGATTTTTCCTGAGAGATTTGTTGCTGGGACTTCGGCTCTACTTCCTGAGCCATGGCCGGTGCGCCGACCCCGATGGAAACGAACAAGACAAGTGTCGAATGTAGCAGAATGCTGGAAAGCTTCATAAAGGGGACCCCACCCGAAAATATACTTTCCACTGCTATCTATGATTGTGCTGGCGGTGCAATGTCCATGCTCTATTTGAGCGGATTTTTGCCAGTATTGTCTGAGGACCCCGCGCGGCGGCGCGGGGTGTGCTGTTGCGACGGGGTTTCGTGGATCAGAACCAGAGCATAACGCCGAAATCTGCGCCGAATGCCTCATATTCGTCCTGGCCCAGCCCGTCGGCGAAGATCTTGCCGGATACGGACCAGGCATCGGCCCGGAAGAGTTCCAGCCCAAGGTCGACGCGTCCGCGCAGGTCATCGGGAATCTGGTCGTCGCCATCGGCCCCGAACCCTTTGATCCCGCTGGCGGCCAGAAGCAGATTGCCATCTGTAGCGCCCAGCGTGACCGGGATCAGCAGGGTGCCCCCGATATCAGCCTGACCATAGCTGACCTTTTCCTCTGCCACATTCGTGAAGCCGAGTGTGTAGGCGTCCATCTCGTCCTCGAACCAGCCAACGCTGATATGGGGCACTAGAAAGTTGCCATTGTCGAACTGGTTTTGTCCGGACATCTGAACGGTGGCGAGCCAACGTGTGCTTTCGACATCATCTGCCCGGTTACCGCCGCCGCTGACATCGGTTTTGGACTGCCCCGCCAGCAATCGCGCGTCGAAATTCAGCGGTCCGCTTTGTACGATGCCATAGACGCCGAGCATGTAACCCGTGGCGTCATAGCTGTTGCCGGTTGGACCGTCCTGAAATGAGAAATCGTTCTGCAGCATGACGCCGAGGATCGTCGTTTCCCCCACGAAGATGTCACTGCCGATGGTGGCGATCCCCAGATCGAGGTCAGCATCGTCGCGTGTTGACCAGCGCCCGCTCAGCGTGGCCCACAGCGGTCCGGAATAACCGCCAAGGTCCGCATCTGTGTTCTGTGTTGCTTCGATGCCGAAATTCTGCGCTGCGCGGCGGGCCAGCACATCGGGCTGTTCGCTGATAATGGCGACCGCCCGGCTGCCGGTGTAGCAACTCGATGCCTCAATATCCGGTTCGTTTTCCTCTCCGCGGATGAGGTCGGTACATTGCGCGACCGCAGAGGTGGCGCCGCCAAACCAAAGGGCGGCCATAAGTGCAGTTGATGAAAATGTCTTAAACAAGCGGGTCATGATTTTACCCCTCCATTTACTAGAATGCGGCGATTGTCCGCGAAATGGGGGGTAAAATCAATTCTTTAGGCGGTTTTGTTTCCGCTATGTGACTTATGGGGCCGTCGTTAGCCGTCGAAGTTCACTTCTTCCATGATCCGCAAGGCGGTTGGCCGGTTGGCCGCCAGTTCACTGAGGCTGGTGTCATCGGGTGTGAAACCACCCCAGCCTGCGACCAGATCAGAGACTGGCGCGCCTTCGAGGACCGGGTATTCATAGTTGAGCTCTGCATAGATCGACTGGGCCTCTGGCGAGACCAGGAATTCCATCAGTTGCAGTGCTTCATCCCGGTTAGGGGCCGCGTTGGTCATGGCCACGCCGGAGACGTTCACATGGGTACCCCCATCGGCAAATGTCGGGAAGACAATGCGCACGGAATTGGCCCATTCGGTCTGTTCGGAGTCTTCCAGCATCTTGCCCATGTAGTAGGTGTTGCCCAGGCTGATATCGCATTCGCCGGCCCAGATTGCCTTGACCTGCGCCCGGTCATTGCCTTCGGGTTTGCGCGCCAGGTTGCTTTGTACGCCAGCCGCCCAATCCTTGGCGGCGTCTTCCCCGGCATGGCTGATCACGGCGGACATCAGTGCGAGGTTGTAGTTATGCAGGCCCGAGCGGGTGCAAATCCGGCCTTCCCATTTGTTGGAGGCGAGGTCTTCGTAAGTTGTCACTTCGCCTTCGGCCACGCGGTCATTGGAGGCATAGACGATCCGCGCGCGTGTGGTCAGACCAAACCACAGGTTTTCGTCGCTGCGCAGGGCAGCGGGGATGGCGTTGGTCAGAACCTCGCTTTCGACAGGCTGAATAACACCCGCATCGACGATCTGTTTGAGGTTGGCGATATCGACCGTCATCACCAGATCGGCGGGGGACCGTGCGCCTTCGGCGCGCAGCCGTTCAACGAGGCCGTCATCAACAAAGGCAAGATTGACGGCGATTCCGGTTTCGGCGGTGAACGCATCCATCACCGGCTGGATCAGCTCTGGCTGGCGGGTTGTGTAGACATTGACATCGGCCAGCGCGGGGGTGGCGACGGCAGCGCATGTAGTGGCAAGAAGAAGAGTACGCAAAGACATTTTCCAAGCTCCGGTTAATGATGCTTGCTATAAATCCGACTCTTTTGGTCAGGTCAATACCTGAATAAATTAGTCGGGCATTATTCCGCGGCTTTTTCCTGTGCCTTCACCGCGTCCCAGAGCGCATCCATCTCGGCCAAATCACTTTGCGCCGGGCTGCGCCCCTTGTCGGCCAGCGCGTCTTCAACGGCGGCGAAACGCCTTGTGAATTTGGCATTTGCGCTGCGCAGGGCCGCCTCTGGGTCGATATCCAGATGCCGCGCCAGATTGGCCACGACAAAGAGAAGATCGCCGAATTCTTCCTCAATTTCCTGCTGTGACAGGGTGTTGCGGGCTTCGACCAGTTCACCTGCTTCTTCGACGATCTTGTCGATCACATGGGTTGTGTCGGGCCAGTCGAACCCGACCCGTGCTGCCCGCTTCTGCAGTTTGACCGCCCGGGTCAGGGCGGGCAGGCCGATCGCAACCCCGTCCAATGTGCGCGTCTGTTTTTTGCCGGCCCGTTCGGTGGCCTTGATCTTTTCCCAGTCGGCGGTTTGCTGTTCAGCGGATTTGTCCCGGCTTTCGTCACCAAAGACATGCGGGTGGCGGGCGACCATCTTGTCGCTGATCGCCTTGACCACGGTGTCAAAGGTGAAATGCCCGGCCTCTTCGCCCATCTGAGTGTGGTAGACCGTTTGCAGCAGCAGATCGCCAAGCTCGCCTTCGAGTTCGGTCCAGTCGCTGCGGGCGATGGCGTCGGCGACCTCGTAAGCCTCTTCGATCGTGTAGGGGGCGATGGTGTTGAAATCCTGCTCGATATCCCAGGGGCAGCCAGTGTCAGGGTTGCGCAGGCGGCGCATGATCTCCAGCAGGCGCGGCATGCCGCCATCGGTATCGTGGATCAGGCTGTCGTTCGTCATGGTCCCTCGCTTTCGTGAGGCGACGCTAACGAAATGGCCGGACCGCGCCAAGGGTCGGGGCAGGTTTGGGTGCTGTAATGGGTTCCGAAAATTGAAGGAGGCCTTTGGCGACAGGGGGGCGAAATCAGAAGTGTTGAGCATGTCGCCTTCGCGGTCGTGCTACTGATTTCGCGGTTGCTGTTGGATCGCAGACCGGCCATGGTTTGGCTACTGAACTGTTGCTTTCTGGACGGGACCTGCTGATGCCCATCATCAACCGAATCGCTGATTTTGCTGACGATATGACCGCCTGGCGCAGGCATTTGCATGCCCATCCCGAGTTGCGGTTTGAGTGTCATCAGACCGCGGCATTCGTGGTGGACCGTCTGCGTGAGTTTGGTGTGGACGAGATCCATGAGGGTATTGCCACATCCGGTGTTATTGCCATCATCGAAGGGACAGGCGGGGGTCCGACCATCGGGTTGCGCGCCGATATGGATGCCCTGCCGATGGATGAGGTGACGGGTCTGGATTATGCCTCGACCGTGCCAGGCCGGATGCATGCCTGTGGGCATGACGGCCACACGACCATGCTGCTGGGGGCCGCCCGTTATCTGACCGAGACCCGTAATTTTGCGGGCCGCGTCGCGCTGATTTTCCAGCCGGCTGAGGAGGGCGGCGGCGGGGCTGAGGTGATGGTGAATGAGGGGGTTCTGGACCGGTTCGAAATTGCCGAGGTCTATGCTCTGCACAATGCGCCCGGCACGCCGGTGGGTACGTTTTACACCACGCCGGGGCCGATCATGGCGGCGGTCGATACGTTTCATATCAATATCAGCGGCCGGGGCGGTCATGGCGCGATGCCGCATGAGACCGCCGATCCGATTGTGGCGGCTGTGGGCATGGTGAACGCGATCCAGACCATCGTCAGTCGCAATCATTATGCGCAGGATGATCTGGTCGTGTCGGTGACCCAGATACATACCGGGTCGGCCGACAATATCGTGCCGGAAACGGCCTATATCAATGGCACCGTTCGCACCTGCAAACGCGGGGTGCAGGGCATGGTCATGGCTCGGCTGGATCAGATCGTGGCCGGGCAGGCGGCGGCCTATGGTGTTCAGGCGGAGCTGGATTATGAGGTCGGCTATCCCGCGACGATTAATGACTCCGACCGCACGGCGTTTGCCGCCGACGTGGCCCGCGAGGTTGCCGCCGAGGTGATTGATGATGCGGGCCGGGAGATGGGGGCGGAGGATTTCGCCTATATGCTGGAGAAGCGTCCGGGGGCCTATCTGTTTGTTGGCAATGGGGACACGGCGGGCCTGCATCATCCGGCCTATGATTTTGATGATGCGGCGGCCCCGGCCGGTGCGTCGTTTTTTGCCCGGCTGGTGGAGCGGGCGTTGCCGCTGGGATAATCAAATTTCTAGAAATTTGATCCCTCCGGGGGGAGTATTTTGGGAAGAAAGAAGAGGGTCGCATGGCGCTTGAGGATGCAAAGGGGCAGGTTGATCTGGCGTTTACGCGGACTGACCGGCGGGGGCGGGCCTATGAGAATGCCTTTGGCGGGGCGGTGTCGTTTCTGCGCCGGGCATATAGCAAGGATCTGACCGGCGTGGATCTGGTGGTGACCGGTGTGCCGTTCGATCAGGCGGTGACCCATCGCCCAGGGACGCGGTTTGGCCCTCGTGCGATCCGCGAGGCGTCGTGCCTGCAACCTTATGATCCTCCCTATGGCTGGGACGGGTTTGATCCGCTATCGGAATTTGCCATCATCGATTATGGCGATGTGGCGTTTGATTATGCCCATGTCCCGGGTGTGCCCGCGCTGGTCGAGGCGCATGTGGCGGGGATACTGGCGGCGGGGCCGGGGACCGTGACCTTGGGTGGCGATCATTTCATCACCTTGCCTATCCTGCGCGCCTATGCCGCCAAGTACGGGCCGATGTCGGTGATCCAGTTCGATGCCCATTCGGACCTGTGGCCTGATGATGATATGGATCGGATCGATCATGGGACGTTCATGTACAAGGCCGTCAAGGCCGGGTTGGTGGATGTGTCCCGGTCCGTGCAGATCGGGATACGCACGGAATGCGCCGATTATCTGGGGATGCCTTATATTGATGCCCGGACCTGTCATGAATTGGGCAGCGCTTATGTCGTGGATCGTGTGAAGGCGATTGTGGGCGATCATCCGACTTATGTGACGTTTGATATCGATGCGCTTGACCCAGCCTTTGCCCCCGGTACCGGCACCCCGGTCTGGGGTGGGCTGGCAAGCTGGCAGGCAGCGGCGATCCTGCGCGATCTGGCTGGGGTGAATGTGGTGGGTGGTGATGTGGTTGAGGTGTCGCCGCCTTATGACACGACAGGGGCGACGGCGATTGCGGGGGCGCAGGTGGCGATGGAGCTTTGCTGCCTTGCGCTTTGGAACAAAAGGAAAAAGTGATGCCGAACCAGCCGATTAGCGGGAATGATCTGGCGCGGTTTTCGGGGCCGCAGACATTCATGCGCCTTCCGGAGGCCGCGTCGGCTGCGGGCCTTGATGTGGGATTTATCGGGATTCCGATGGATATCGGCACATCCTGGCGGTCGGGCACCCGGATGGGGCCGAAGCAGCTGCGCGAGCAATCTGCGATGATCCGTCCCTATAATATCCAGACCGGCGCGGCACCGTTTGATGCGCTCCAATGTGCCGATCTGGGTGATGTACCGATCAATACGTTTTCGTTGAGTGAGAGTATTCGTATTGCTACAGAGGCTTATGCGGCGTATTTAAAGCATGATTTCGTGCCGATGACATTGGGTGGCGATCATACCCTGACGCTGCCGGTGTTGCGGGCGGTCGCGGCGAAGCATGGCCCGCTGGCGCTCGTGCATGTGGATGCCCATGCGGATGTGAATGACGAGATGTTCGGCGAGCGCGAGACCCATGGTACGGTGTTTCGGCGGGCCTATGAGGAGGGTCTGATCACGCCGGACCGGGTGTTTCAGATCGGGTTGCGCGGCACCGGGTACACGGTGGATGATTTTACCGAGGCTGCCGGGTGGGGGTTCAACCAGTATCTGGCGCCGCAGTTGTGGCATAAGTCGCTGACCCCGCTGGCCGCTGAAATCAAGGCAAAGATTGGCGATCAGAAGACCTATGTCACCTATGATATCGACAGTCTTGATCCGGCCTATGCCCCTGGGACGGGGACGCCGGAGATTGGCGGACTGACCACGCCGCAGGCGATGGAACTGATCCGGGGGCTGCGCGGGCTGAATATCGTCGGTTGTGATCTGGTGGAGGTTTCGCCGCCTTATGATCCGTCGGGGAATACTGCGCTGACCGGGGCGAACCTGATGTTCGAGATGCTGTCGATCCTCCCGGGTGTGCCGTATCGGTAGCTGTGCAAAGCGCCACCTTGCCCCAATACCGCACCTGATGCAGACTGATACGCGGGGGAGGTATGTGTGATGACATCCAAGACCGCAGGTTCCAAACCACAAGGCAATCTGACGCCGCAGCAGCCGGGCAGGCCCGCCGTCAACAAGGTGACGGCAAATGATATCGCGGAGGCACTGAAGGCCGGATTTTCCGACTTTCTGGCACGCCCGGTCATGAGCGGCTTTTTCGGTCTGTTCTATGCGCTGTTCGGCATTCTGTTTGTTTGGGTCCTATTCTGGCTTGGCGAGGTCTGGATGGTCATTCCCGCCGCGATCGCCTTTCCGCTGGTGGCCCCGTTTGCGGCCGCCGGGCTTTATGAAATGTCTCGCCGGTTGCAGAAGGGGGAGAGCTTTGGCTGGTCGGACATCCTTTCCGTCATGGCCCGGCAACGCAAGCGCGAGATGGGCTGGATGGCCTTTGTCACGCTGTTCATCTTATGGGTGTGGTTTTACCAGTTTCGAACCGTGTTGGTGATCGTGCTGCAGAATGCGTCCTTTTCGGATTTGGACGGGTTTGTGAACACCGTGTTCTTCACATCCGAAGGCTGGACTTTCCTTGCCATTGGCACCTGTGTTGGTGCGTTTCTGTCCGCTGTGCTTTTTTCGTTGACGGTAGTGGCCATGCCTATGTTGCTGGACCGGGACATCGATTTCATTTCTGCGATGCTGACGTCGCTCCGTGTTGTTCAGGAAAATCCGGCGGTCATGCTGGGATGGGCGGCGATTATCACGGTCACCATGCTGTTGTCGTTGGTTCCGGCATTTCTGGGCCTGATTTTCACGCTGCCGATCCTTGGGCACACCACATGGCATCTTTATCAGCGGGCTGTGACCCCGGCGGAGGGATGATCCTTGTAGCGGGTCTTCAGCCCGACACTACCTGCCGGTCAGATAATCGGCCGAGACGTAGCCGCTGACCTCTGGCGCGTCGGCGAGGGAGACCTCGCACCAGAGTTGGCCGACTTCGGTCACGCAGGTTCGCCGGTTGAGTTCGGTGCCCTCTGGCAGGCCCATGATGATGTTGAAGCCAAGGCTGGGGCCGGATCGCAGTTTCAGCAATTCATCGCCAGTGCCGGTGACAACGACCCTGTCTGTGCCAAGCGTGGCGCAGCCAGCGGACAGAGTGAGGGCAAAGAGTGTGCTAAGGGTTTGGCGCTGCATGATATGACCTTTTTTGTTTTGCCTTCGATAGCGCGGCCATTGCCCAAAGCCCAGTCTGTTCTTGCGGCATGGTTTGGGCTGGCAGCCCGCGCGCAGAATGCGTACACAGCGCATAGACCTGTTTTACATGCACCGAGCTGAAGGAGCGATGCCGATCCATGCGTATTCTAGCCTTTCTGTTGGTATTGGTGCTTGTGGTTGTGGCCTATATCCGGCTTGCGCCGACCAACGCGGCACGCTGGCACAAATTGCCGGATATGGCGGAGCCGGGCGATACGTCTGAGGAAGGTGGGTTTTTGTCGGTCCGCCGCATCACGGCCCCCGCCGATGAAGTGTTGAAGGCGGTGGAGCAGCGTGCGCTGGCCACGCCGCGCACCCGGCTGATCAAGGGCAGTGTGGATGAGGGTATGATGACATTTCAGAGCCGTTCGCTGGTCATGGGTTTTCCCGATCATACGACGGTGACGGTGCAGGGGGACCTTTTGGTGATCTATGGTCGCCTGCGCTTTGGCCGGTCGGATCTGGGGGTCAACCGCGCCCGGATCGCGGGCTGGCTGGAAACGCTTGGCCCCTTGACCGAGCCGCTGTGATGCGCCAATCGGTGCCCTATGATAGCGCCTGAAAAAATCGAACAGATCATTGACCGTTTCCAGTTTCTGGAGGCGAAGATGGCTGATGGCGCGGCAGGGTCCGAGATTGCCGCGTTGGGCCGCGAATATGCTGAATTGCGCCCCGTGGTGGAGACCGTGACGGCCTACAAGGATCTGGTCAGCCAGATCGCTGATGCCGAGGCGATGCTGGCCGACCCGGAGATGAAGGAACTGGCCGAGGCGGAACTGCCGGAGTTGAAGGCGCAACTGGAAGCGTCCGAGCATGATGTGCAGCTGGCGCTGTTGCCTAAGGACGCGGCCGATGCCCGTCCGGCGCTGCTGGAAATCCGACCTGGTACGGGCGGTGATGAGGCATCGCTATTCGCGGCTGATCTGCTGCGGATGTATCAGCGCTATGCCGAAAAGCAGGGCTGGCGTTTCGAGATTCTGGAAGAAAGTCAGACAGAGTTGGGCGGTATCAAGGAAGTTGTCGCGCGGATTGCGGGCGATGGTGTCTTTGCCAGGATGAAATACGAGAGCGGTGTGCATCGCGTCCAACGTGTGCCGGAGACGGAAAGCGGGGGCCGTATTCACACATCCGCCGCGACCGTTGCGGTGCTGCCGGAGGCAGAGGATGTGGATATCGAAATCAACCCGGCTGACATCCGGATTGATACGATGCGGGCGTCCGGGTCGGGTGGCCAGCATGTCAACACGACCGATTCAGCGGTGCGTATCCTGCATGAGCCGACGGGGATCATCGTGGTGAGCTCCGAAAAATCGCAGCATCGTAACCGCGAGATTGCGATGCAGGTCTTGAAAACTCGGCTGTTTGATCTGGAACGTCAGCGGGTCGATAGCGAGCGCTCTGCCGATCGGAAATCGCAGGTGGGGTCTGGTGACCGGTCGGAGCGCATTCGCACCTACAACTTTCCGCAGGGCAGGATGACGGATCACCGGATCAACCTGACGCTTTATTCGCTGGGACAGGTGATGCAGGGCGATCTGGATGAGGTTATCAACGCATTGCAAGCCGATGCGCAGGCCACGCTGTTGGCCGAGATGGGCGCGTGACCCGCCCGCTGACAGGCAGCCAGATGCTGCTTGCAGCGACCAAAACCCTGAGTGATGCCGGTGTGCCGGATGCGGCGCGCGATGCCCGCAAGCTGTTTGCCTATGCGTCAGGGGTTGAGGCGTGGCGGCTGACCCTGACCTTGCCCGAACCTGTGACCGACGAGGTGCGAGACCGGTTTTATCTGCTGATTTCGCGCCGTGCGGCCCGCGAGCCTGTGTCCCACCTGATCGGCACGCGAGAGTTTTATGGTCGCAGTTTTGAGGTCACAGCAGATGTGCTTGATCCGCGTCCTGAAACCGAAACACTGATCGACGCGGCGTTGCGCAATAACTTTGCTCGGGTTCTCGATCTTGGCACTGGGTCGGGCTGCATTCTGGTAACGCTTCTGGCCGAGATGCCGCATGCGATTGGTGTCGGGGGTGATGTCTCTGCCGCCGCGCTGGCGGTCGCCGAGCGGAATGCCCGCCGTCATGGTGTCGATGATCGTGCCACATTTGTGCAAAGCGACTGGATGGCGTCCATTCCGCAGCCCTTTGACCTGATCGTATCGAACCCGCCTTACATTGCGGCGGATGAAATGGCCGACCTGTCGCCCGAAGTGCGCGGGTTTGAGCCGCGCATGGCGCTGACGGATGAGGGTGATGGGTTGTCGGCCTATCGGGCGATCATCGCGCAGGCAATCCCGGCCTTGATGCCGGGCGCATCGCTTTTGCTTGAAATCGGCCCGACACAGGGACATGCGGTGGGGCAACTGATGCGGGATGCCGATTTGCGGAACGTGACGGTCATTCCCGATCTGGACGGGCGGGACCGGGTGGTCGCGGGCCAAATGGTGGGATTTGACGCGGCAACCCGCCGATAAGTGGCAAAAACCTGCATTTCGACCAATTTATGCTTGTCTTGCGTGGCCTGCCATGCTTATTCAATGGCATCAGCAGGAACGAGGGCCGTTCGGACCTCTCCGCCGATTTGCCGCCAAAACATCGCAAGGCCATATTTTTGAGACACGCATAAGGCGTGATGCACGGTCAGCGAAACGACAGCCAAAGGCTTGAAAGCATATCAATGAGATCATCGAAGTCACGGTCGCGGAATAAGAACCGCAACAACCGGCCCTCGGGCGGGAATATCATCAACCGGGTGTTTGACAGCTCGGGTCCTGATGGCAAGGTGCGCGGCACCCCGCAGCAGATCATCGAGAAGTATAATCAGTTGCACCGCGATGCGTTTTTGTCGGGTGACCGGGTGGATGCCGAAAACTTTGCTCAGCATGCCGAGCACTACACAAGGATGCTGGCCGAGGCGCAGCGCGAGGTGGATGCCAAGCGCGAAGAGCAGGAAGAACAGAACCGTCAGCGTCAGGCCGAACGTGATCGCGAACGCAATGAACGCCTGAAAGTACAGGAAGCCGCGGCCAATGACCCGGCCACGATGGATCAGCCAGCGGTTGATATCCCCGAGCAGGATAGCGGTCTGGTGGAAACGCCGGAAGAAAAACCCAAGCCGCAGCGGGCCCGCAAACCCCGCCCGCCACGCAAGCCGCGTCCGAACCCCGATGAGGGGGACAACCCGGGGGGTGACAGCGCCCCAGAAGCCGCAGAGTGATAGATCAGCCCTCCGATTTCGGGGGGCTTTCTTTTTGCAGGGTGGTGGTTGTGGGTGCGAATGGTGCGGGAAAGACCTGGTTTGCGCGGCAGCTGTCGGATCGTATGGGCGCGCCGGCGATTTGTAAGGATGCTTTGGCCTTGAAGACTGGTTGGGTCCAGCGCCCCCGTGCCGAGGTGCGGGCTGATATTGTTGATCGCATTTCGGCGGAGCGTTGGGTGCTAGGGGGCGGGCCATCGGTGTTAATTCCAGAGGTTCTGGCGCGTGCCGATCTGGTGATCTGGCTGGATATGTCGGCCGGTTTGCGATTCTGGCGGATTATACGCCGTAGCCTGCGCTATGCCGGACGTGTGCGCCCGGAACATCCGCCGGGTAATCGTGATTGGCCCGGTTTACGGCAGTGGCGGTTTGCCTGGCGCGCGTTGACAGGCGGTGACCGGTTTCGCGGGGCGATTGAAGCGGGGTTGGATGGGGTGGTTATCCCGGTGGTGCGGCTCAGGACGCGGGTGGAGGTTGTCGACTGGCTCAACGCTCATCCCGGCGGCTGAGTATGAGGTCCCGGATCAGGTCCGGGACGGTGTCACGCGAGACTGCGGGCGAGGGCGCAAAATTCCTCAAGCCCGACCTGTTCCGCCCGTTCGGTGGGTTTGATCCCCACGGCGGTCAGGTGATCCTCGATCTCCGGGCTCACGGATTTGAGTGCCGAGCGCAGCATCTTGCGCCGCTGGTTGAAGGCGGCGGCCACAACTGTGTTCAGTATTCCGGGGTCAGCCGGATAACGAGGCGCGGGCAGGGCGGTCAGGTGGACCACGGCAGAGCTGACCTTGGGCGGGGGGGTGAACGCCTCTGGCGGGAGTTCCATGACGATCTGCGCGTCGGCGCGCCATTGCGCCAGCAGCGCGAGCCGCCCGAAGGCCTTGCTGCCGGGCTGGGCGACGATGCGATGTGCCACCTCGCGCTGGAACATCAGTGTCAGGCTGTCCCAGAAGGGGGGCCAAGCCGGTGGGGTCAGCCAGCGCACGAGGAGTTCGGTGCCGACGTTGTAGGGCAGGTTGGCCGCGATCTTGATCGGTTTGGTCAGATGGTCGAGCGGGTTGACGGTGAGCGCGTCGCCGTTGATGACCTGCAGCCGCCCCGGATAGGCGTCGGCGATTTCGGCAAGGGCCGGCATGCAGCGCGGATCCTTTTCGATAGCCAGCACCTTGCGCGCCCCCTCGGCCAGAAGCCCACGCGTCAGCCCGCCGGGACCGGGGCCGATTTCGAGGATGTCCGCTTGCGTCAGATCCCCCGCCAATCGCGCGATCTTGGCTGTCAGATTGAGGTCGAGCAGGAAATTCTGCCCCAGCGATTTCTTGGCGGCCAGATCGTGTTTCGCAATTACCTCGCGCAGGGGAGGCAGCGTGTCGATCCGGCTCATCCGCGTGCTTGTGCCATTTCGGCGGCCATGCGCAGCGCTGCGATCATTGAGGTCGGATCAGCAACCCCCTTGCCCGCGATGTCGAAAGCCGTGCCGTGATCGGGCGAGGTGCGGATAAACGGCAGCCCAAGCGTGACATTGACCCCGCCTGAAAAATCCAGAGTCTTGATCGGGATCAGCGCCTGATCGTGATACATGCAGACGGCCACATCATAGGTTTCGCGCGCGCTTGCGTGAAACATAGTGTCGGCGGAAAGCGGGCCAGTGATATCCATCCCCTTGGCCCGTAGCGTCGTCAGGAGTGGCGAGATCAGGTCAATCTCTTCGCTGCCCATCTTGCCGCTTTCGCCAGCATGGGGGTTGAGACCGGCCACCGCAATGCGCGGGTTGGCGATGCCGAAATCCTTTTGCAGCGCCTGATGTGTGATCTGAAGCGTGTCGGACAGCAGCGCTTCGGTCAGTTCGGTCGCAACGGCGGATAGCGGGATATGAATGGTTGCCGGAACCACCTTCAAAGCATCGCATGCCAGCATCATGACCACCCGGTCGGTTTCAGCGAGTGCCGCCAGATATTCGGTGTGGCCGGGGTAGGAAAACCCAACCCCGTCAATGAGCGCGGCCTTGTGAATGGGGGCGGTGCATAAAGCGCTGGCCTGATTGTTCACGACAAGTTCGACACCGGTCCGGATGGCGTCGATCACTCCTTGGGCATGTGCCGGATTGGCCACGCCGGGTGTGGCGGCAGAGCCGAAGTTTTGCACAAGAACGGGCAAGGCGTGACGTACGATTGCCTTGGCGTCCGCTGCCTTGCCCACGGGCTGAAACGGTGTACCGGATGGCAGGTGCGATGGATCGCCGATCCAGACAAGCGGCAGATTATCCTTGAGCGCCTGCCATGCGGCGACGGCGATTTCGGGCCCGATCCCGGCGGGTTCCCCGCAGCTGATTGCGACAGGTTTCATCGGAACGTGATCACGGCAGAGGAGCGTAGGTCTTCGAGCAGGGCATCTGCAAAACCGGCAAGCCGCTGGCCGCGGATCTGGTTGCGCACCGCATCCGGATCAGCTTCGCCCTGACCGGCGGCGGTGCGTCCACATAACATGAGGAAAACCAGTGTTTGCCCGTTATTGCGGGTCAGGTTGTAGGACGCTTCGCCGGGATCAAGCCGGGCAAGCTCAAGCGCCACATCCTGCGGGATTTCGGATGGGGCCACATCGCTGCGGTCCAGCACCTCTGCCGGTTGGTTCCGAGCGATTCCGTAGAGGTCATCGCAGGTATCCACGCTGGCGGCAATCTGGGCGGCGGTGCGTAAGCCGGCGTCTGACTGGCCGCCGGGGATGTAGTAGGCCGCATAGTCAATGCTGGCAGGTGAGGCGACGGTCTGTGCGACCTCGCGTACCCCACGCATCTGAAACAGTGCTACGCCATTGGTGATGTTGATCGGATCGGTGACTTCGCCAGGCCGCAGGTCCAGCAACAGGCCCCGCAATTGTGGCGGGTAGTTGGTGATTGGCAACCAGCCGAGCCGTCCACCCTGATCGCGCGATGGCAGGGCAGAAACTTCGCGTGCTGCAGCTTCGAACGCGCCGAAGGAGCGCAGTCGCGAAATCCGTTCAGCGGCGGCTTGCGCCTGTCGTGCCCGGTTTGGCGGGGCCGGAATTATGATTTCGGACAAGAGTACTTCGATCGCAGTGGTGCTGTTGCCGCGCCCTGCGATAGCCCGTTCCACATCAGCATCGGTGATGGTGACCTGCCTGCTGAAGCGGCTGCGGATGTAGTCGCGCCAGCTAATCCCGATCTCGACAAAGTCGCGCAAGGTTTGGAAATCTATGCCGTTTTGCTGCAGGACCCGTGTGAATTGATCGAGATCCTGATTGGCCCGCCCGGCGAATTCCTCAAGTGCTGTATTCAGCGCCTCTTCGGTCAGGACCAGCCCGACACGGTCAAGCTCCTGCTGTTTCAGCCGATCCTCGATCAACCCATCGCGTGCCTGTTGGTCGAGGTCACCGGGCGTGCGGAACAACTCCAGCAAACGCTTGCGTTGGTCGATCTCGTATTGGCTGATCGCCCGTTCATTGACCGTGATTGCCGGGGCGAATTGCCCTTGGGCGCCAGCAGTGCCTGCAAGGGCAAAACCCAGCATCAGGGCCAAAAGCGTGGCAAGTGACAAACGTGCGCGCATGCGGTTCCTCATCTTCTTCGTTCAGTTCGTGCAACGGGCTGCGGGGCGGCCCCCGGACCGGCCTGCGGAGAACCCGCTGATCGACCCGCTGAGCCCGAATGATGTTGTCGGGTCTACCGTAGTGGAAGACGTGTACCTGCGCGAGGCGGAAACGTCGATGGTAATGCATTCGTTGCGCCATTCCAGCCCGATCCCGCCGCGTACTGGCCGGTCGGCAGCCACGTCATAGCGGGCGTCGAGGCTGAGAGACCACGCCTGACTGAGTTCGAAAGCTGCATCAAGCGTCCATTCCGATACGGTATCAGGTCGGTTTTCCGCGGCATCCTTGGCCTGCCAGATATAGGCGGCGGAGAGCGAAACCGTTTCGTTCTGCCAGCGGATCAGGCTGGCGGCCCGTGTGGGTTCCAGATTGTCGTCGAACAGCGTGCGGGCGTCGAACGCGAACCCGTCGGGGATCTGCAATTGCCCGACCACGACCCAATCGGATTGGTTGTTGGCCAGCCCTGATGACCGGGTGAAATCGGGGTTGTCTTCGGTGCGTGAGACTCGCCCGAATGTTAGAGTTGAGATTGTGCCCGCAGAACCGGTACGTGTCCATGTCACGCCCGCTGCGACCTGTCCGCCGGTCTCAACCGCGTCCTCACCAGCGAAGCGCGAGATCGAGAACAGGTTGGCCTGATCGAATTCGCTGCGCGTGCTGTCCTCATTCGGGGGGATGTCGCCGAACTGATCCGATCCGGCGATCAATACAGTTGGTTCGATCAGATGCGAAGTGCCGGTATCGGTGGTCATCGCCCAGGGCCAGCGCAAGGTCACGCCGACATGTGGCACGATCCGCAGGTTGGTGTCTTCGAATGCCGTGTCATCCTGCACGTCGTAGATATCGGCCCGGACGCCTGTTTGCCATTCGCCGACGATCCCGTAGCCCAGCAGTCGGCCCTGTTGCCACACCGCGCGCGCGCCAGCACGGGTGACATCCCGACCTGCATCCCCATTGGTGTCGCTATAGCGATATGCGGCGTCAAGGCTGGCCCCAAGCGTCAGCGTGCCGCCGAATGTGGGGCGGGTCCGCGTTTCATAGCTAAGGTCGGCCACGATGGGGGGCAGGGACGAATTGTCTTCGTCGTCGCGCAGCGTCTGGTAATAGGTCAGATTGACCTGGGTCAGCGTGCTGTCGCTGACCCGCAGCAGCCCGATGGCGCTGTCCAGCCGGTCCTTGCCCGAATAGCCGTAATCCAGCAGATAGGCCCGGTCGCTGACCGCTTCGATATCAAAACTCAGCTGGTAGTCGCCAGACAGCCTGAATGCCCCTTCGGCGAAGACATAGGACCGGTTTTCATCTTCCAACGTGTCATCGCTGACCGCCCCTTCCGCCCGGAAAGTCCCGTTCACAAAGGCCTGCCGATAGATCAGTTCCAGTGTCCGGGTTTCGGGTGAGAGATACGGTGTGACGGTGATATCCCGGTGATCCCCAAGCGTGATGAAATAGGGGACTTTGATCCCTGTTCCGAGTTGCGTCGTGTTGGCCTGTTCGGGGATCAGTAGACCCGTGGCCCGTTCCAGATTTGGGTCCGGCAGGCGCATGCGCGGGATCCATGCCACAGGCACGTCGCGGATCAGGAAGGTCGCGTTTTCGAAATAGAGCTGTTGCTCGGTTTGATCATGGATGACCCGTTCGGCGCGGATGCTCCAGATGGGCGGCCGGTTGCCGCAAACAGCGCAGGATGATGCGACTGTACGATAAAGCTGCGAGTATCGCCCATTGCGCCGGTCGAGTTGGTTGGCCGCGACCTGCAGTTGCTGATCCAGCACCAGTCGTGCCCCTTGCAGAACGCCGTTTTCAAGCTGGGGATCAAGGCTGGCCTGATCAGCCGTCAAAAGCGTGCCGTCAGCGGCCTGAAGAACAATCGGCCCTTCGATTGTGAGTTGGTCGGTGGTCTGGTCATAGATGATCCGGCTGGCGCTCAGCCGGTTGCCTTCGTACAGCACCTCGATATTGCCGCTGGCAATCAGCTGATCCTGACCGTTCAGGGTCACGTTGTCGGCCACCAAGGTCGCAGCCCCTTGTGACAGCGCCGCGGCGGGCAGCAGCATCAGCAGAAGAGCGATGATGCGCATTACCCGTCCTCGTTATGCAGAAGAAAGCCGAGTGACAGGGCGATGGCGGCAAGCGGCGGTGCCCAGGCGGCGAGCACGGCGGGCAGTTGGCCGTTTTCCCCTAAGATTTGCGCGAAGTTGCGGATAAAATAGATCACGAAGGCCAGAATGATCGCAAAAAGCACCATCAGCCCGGTGCGCCCGCCGCGCTGGTGGCGCAGGGTGAAGCTTGCCCCGATCATGACCATCGATACCAGAAAGGCGGGCAGTGCCAGTTCGGTGTGAAACCAGACCAGATGTCGCTGGGCCGAGAAGCCCGCCGTGCGCAGCCGGTCGATAAAGGCTGGCAGTTCCCAGATTGGAATGGATGCGGGTGTACCGAAACTGTCCCTGATCTGATCGGGGGTCAGGCTGGAGGGGATTGTGAGCGTGTCGTGCAACGTGGCGGAGGCTTCGGGTGTTTGTTCCCCATCCAGTTCCCAAAGTTTGGCGCTGGCCAATGTCCAAGCGCCGTCATTCAGGATGGCGCTGGTTGCGTCGACCCGCTGCACCAGCCCGCCCTCTGGCGTGAATTTGATGAAGGTGACTTCGTTCAGGACGGTGCCATCGAGATTTGCGCTTTGCGCCCGGATCACTGTCTGACCCTCCCGGTTGCCCTGCCGCAGCCAAAGGCCGGAGGAGCCGATTGACAGGACCGAGCTTTCGCCCTTCAGGGCACCGCTGCGCGCCTCAAACTGTTTGAGTGTACCAGCGACGATGGGGTTGAAGATGGCCACCGATACAAGCCCGATCATCAATGCCACCAGCAACGGCGCCCATAGGGCCCGCAGCGCCGAACGCCCCGCTGCCCGTGTCACAACCATTTCCGACGATCGGGCAAGGCTGAGAAAGAGCGCGATGGCTGTCAGAATCATGATCAGCGGCATGATCCGGTAGATCCCTTGCGGGACATTGAGCAGGGTCAGTGCAAAAACCTCGACGAAGCTGGCGTCATTTGCATAGCGTCGCAATTGTTCGACAAGGTCGATGAATACCAGCATCAGAAGAAATACAGCGAAGATACCCAGAAAGGTCATCAGGAAGCGTCGGGCAAAGTAACGGTGCAGGATCATGATGGTACGCTGTCCCTGATCCGGCGTTTGAACAAAGACGGCCTGCTGGCGGCAAAAAGCAGGCACCAGACGATAAAGAATCCCGCAATACTTGGCAGATAAGTTGCAAACCACAGGTTTTCATTGGCCCGCGCCGCGTTGAGGCCGGCGGTTTCGATGCCCTTGACCACGATGATCAGGAATATCGCCGCTACGATCTGCCGCCAGACGCCAAAGCGGCTGAAGCCCCCGATAAGCAGCGTGGCAAAGCCAAGCAGGGCTGCGACCGTGCCAAGGATCGACTGGCTGAACCGATCATGCCCGCGCGACAACAGTCGTGCAGCACTGTTCCCCGTCTCTTCCTCTAGCGCGGGCGTCGGGTTCAGCAACTCCCATGTGGGAACCTGCGAGGCCCGCCGCCCGCGGCTGGTGCCGGTAGTGATCAGGCTGCCGATATTGTAGGCGAAATCGTCGAATGAGGTTGTGAACAACCGCTGGTCGGCAGTCCGCAGCGTCTGTGCCATGCCGTCCACCATCACCAATTGGGTGTCGTCCCCGTCGCGGACCAGATAGGCCTGAGCCGCCGTATAGGTCACTTCCTCATCAGGGTTGCGCGTGTCGGACAGAAAGATGTTCAACAACTCACCCGCCGGTGTGATTTCACGGACATAGAAGGTCACATTCTGGATCGGTTCAATGAATTGACCCTCGGTCAGGAGTCGTGCTGTCGCGTTCTGGGCGATGTCGTTTTGCCGCTCTGCCAGCCGGGCGGTGCTGATAGGCACAAGGAAATGCATGAGAATGGACATCAGCAGCGCCACGATCAGTCCGAAGTAAAGGACCGGCCGTGCCAACCGGAAGGCGGAATAGCCGGTGGCCTGTACGACGACCAGTTCGGATTCGGTTGTCATCCGGTTGGTCACGTAAATTGCCGCTGCAAAGGCTGCCAGCGGCAGGGCCAGCCGGATCACGGCAGGTAGTGTCAGCGCGGTGAATTCCAGGAACACCCATGCGGATTGCCCGTCAGCGATCAGCTGGTCAAACAGGACGACGGCCCGATTGATCCAGTAGATCAGCACGAGGACAAGGCTGAAGAAGCCAAACAGCACCATCAGTTGCGACAGCATATACCTGTCAAATCGTCCCAATGCTGCATCCTTTGCCGATATGCCTGCCTGATTTGCGGCAAACTAGCCCATCCGCCAGATGGATTGAACAGCTATCTGGTCATTGCGCCGGGTGCGGGCTACCTATTGCGGCAACCACTCAGAAACAGGAGCTGCCATGACCACGCCCATCGAAATTCAGTTCAAAGATGTCGATCTTGATGCCGTGGCCACCGCCGATGGTCTGGTGGCGGTATTTGTGGATGGCGATGGCAAGCTGGATGCGGGCGCGCGGAAGGTGAACACGCTGACCCGCAAGTCGCTGGCCCGTTTTGTGGAAAGCGAAGCCTTTGAAAAGGCATCACCGGGTGATGTGTCGCTGCTGTCCTATCCGGTGGGCATGGCCGCGACCGGTGTGTTGGTGGTCAAGCTGGGGCGTCGCCCGTCATCGCAGGAGGCCCGCAAGGCCGGTGCGCAGATCGCCAAGCGGTTGGGCGACAAATCGCTGCTGGTTCTGGCCGGGTCGATTGGCCGGGCGGATGAAATTGCGCTGGGTCTGATGCTGCGCGCCTATGATTTCGATACGCACAAGACCGGTGACAAGCCCGGTCGCGGCGAGGTGACATGCATGGTTTCCAAGCCTGATGAACTGCGCAAGGCGCCGCTGAACGCCATTGCCGAAGGTGTGTTTTTTACCCGTGATCTGACCAATGAGCCTGCCAATATCCTGACCACCACGGATTTCGCCGACCGTCTGGCGGCCATGCGCGATCTGGGGCTTGAGGTCGAGGTGCTTGAAGAAAAGGACCTTGCCAAGCTGGGCATGCGCACCTTGCTGAGTGTCGGGCAGGGGTCGGTCAGCCCGTCTAAAGTTGTCGTCATGTCCTGGAATGGCGGCAAGAAGAAAGACGCGCCCTTTGCGCTGGTGGGCAAGGGCGTGGTGTTCGATACCGGGGGTATCAGCATCAAACCTGCCGCCGGCATGGAAGACATGACAATGGATATGGGTGGTGCCGGTGTTGTGGCTGGTGTGATGCGCACGCTCGCCTTGCGCAAGGCCAAGGCCAATGTGGTGGGCCTTGTGGGGATCGTGGAAAATATGCCCTCTGGTTCGGCCACCCGCCCGGGCGATGTCGTCACCTCGATGAAGGGCGATACGGTCGAGATCATCAATACCGATGCAGAGGGGCGTTTGGTACTGGCTGATGTGCTTTGGTACGCGCAGGACCGGTTCAAGCCTGCGGGGATGATCAATCTGGCGACGCTGACTGGCGCCATTCTGGTGGCTTTGGGCAATGAAAATGCCGGCGTGTTTTCCAACTCTGACGAATTGAGCGGTGATTTCATCAAGGCGGCGAAGGCCGAGGGCGAAGGCGCATGGCGTATGCCCATGGCCAAAGCTTATGACGCCCTGCTGAAATCGCGGATCGCGGATATGAAGAATGTGGGTGGCCGCAATGCGGGGTCGATCACAGCGGCCCAGTTCCTGCAGCGGTTCGTGAAAGATGACGTGCCTTGGTGCCATCTGGATATCGCAGGGGTGGCCAGTGTGAAATCCGAAACGGCGCTTGCCCCTGCGGGTGCGACAGGCTGGGGTGTGATGGCGCTGAACCGTCTGGTGGCAGATATGTACGAGGGCTAGATGGGCGCGGCCTATTTCTATCATCTGACCGATAGCCCGCTTGAGGCGACCCTGCCCATGCTGATCAGCAAGGCCCGTGGTGCGGGCTGGCGGGTGTTGGTGCGCGGGTCTGATCCCGCGTTGCTCAAACGCTTGGATGATGTGCTGTGGCAGGGGCCGGATGACGGGTTTCTGCCACATGGCATGGCTGGTGGTCCGCATGATGCTGACCAGCCTGTGCTGCTGGGCGATGTGCCGAGCGACGGTTTTGCATGTGTAATGAGCGTTGGTGGCGCGGATGTCAGCGCGGACGAAGTGACGGCAGTCGAACGTGTCTGCATCCTGTTCGACGGCCATGACGGGACGGCGCTGGAGCATGCGCGGGGGCAGTGGAAAGCCCTGACCGATGCCGGATGCGCGGCCCAGTATTGGGCGCAGGACGGCGGGCGCTGGATCAAAAAGGCCGAGAAGGCCAGCTAAGGCGCAAATCAATTTGTCCCTTGTTTGCAAGGCCGCTTGGCCGCGCCAACCCAATCAAAATACTTGATGTTTTCCGGTTCGGGTTTATCGTTCGACTGTTATCAGTTGACGTAGGGGAAATATGCGCCTCGGCCTTTTGGGCCGATTGAACATTCTTTTGGGGAGGAAGTTATGCACGACCGATCAATCCAAAGACCTGCCGTATGGCTTATGCCAATGGCCGCTGCCGCCGTCCTGACGGCTGCGCCCGTGCTTGTCGAAGCCGGGCCGAATACGACGAGTCTTCAGCATACTTATGTGCTGTCCGATCTCGAAAATCCGTGGGATATGGCGTTTCTTGACGATGGCACCATGTTCTTTACCGAAAAGTGCAAGGGGCTTTCCGTGCTGATGCCATCGGGTGAGGTCAATGCCCTGTTGGGCATGGATGGTAGCGAGGGTTACGGGACAACGGCAGATGATCTGTTCTGCGACGGGCAGGCCGGAATGAATGGTGTGGCCGTTGATCCGGATTTTGCCGACAATCGCCGGATCTACGTATATTCGACCTCCAACCTGTCTGATCCGCAGACCAACAGGCTGATGCGGCTGGTCGTGAACGAGGACTTCACCAATGTTTCGGATCGCACTGATATCGTCGATGATGTGCCTTACAAGACGGCGGCGACCGATCACCCGTTTGGTGACACCGGTGCCCATAATGGCGGTCGGGTGCGGTTCAATCCGGCGGATGGCTTCCTCTATCTGACCACGGGCGATACGCATAACGGCGAAGTGCCGCAAAGCCCGACGCTGATGGGCAGCAAGGTGCTGCGCATCGACACCGACGGCAATGCGGCCCCCGACAACGCGCCGCCCGACGGGTTTGATCCGCGCACCTACACCTATGGACACCGCAACATTCAGGGCATCGCGTTCCACCCGGAAACCGGCACCCCGATTGTGGCGGAGCACGGTCCTTGGCATTCGGATGAAATCACCGTGCTGCAAAATGGGGGCAATGCTGGATGGGACCCGCGCCCGAACATGGCCGGACGCGGTGACTGTCCGGACAATTACTGCGGCTACATGCCAAACCAAATGGACGGGATGAATCGCTACCAGCGCGCATCGTTCATGCCGATGACCGATCTGGCCACTTATCCCGATGCCATGCCGCCAATCTGGGACAATAATGGCTGGTCCCAAGGCACATCGTCGGCCGCGTTCCTGGTTGGTGACCAGTGGGGCGATTGGGATGGCAGTATGGTGGTTGGGATCATGGGGATCGGCTTTGGCGGTACCCCGATTGGTCAGCGGATTGATGTGATCGAACTGTCGGACGATGGACAGTCCGTCATCGACGTCACCGAGATGACCCTGCCGATGGAGGCCGGGCGGTTTCGGTCGGTCGTGCTGGGGCCGGATGGCAGTCTTTATGCCGCAGTGGATGAAGGTGAAATCCACAAGCTGACACCTGGCGGCTGATAACACGTGCCCACGCCGCGCTGCGCGGCGTGGGTGCTAGGCCGCTGAGAGGATCAGCGCAGGCAGACCGCGCAACACATCGGAATTGCGGGTCGCACGGGCGAGGGTCCAGCCGCCCTGAATAGCCAGAAAGAGCCGCTGCGCGTCGGCGTCCGCCTGCGCGGGCGTTTCGCCCAGCCGGATGGCGTGGTCGCGGATGCGGGCCATCCAGGCATTGAAAATCTCTTTCAATGCCAGTTGAAAGGTCGCGTTTTCCGGGCCTTCCAGCAAGGTGGCCGAGACCGGGCATCCGATCTTGCCCTCTTGAATGTCAAAGAATTTAGCCAGCTTGTAGCACAGCGTCGTGGCTCCGTTTGCGTAATCCGTTGCCGGGCTGAACGAGTCGTCAATGATCCGCAGCATCTCGGTCGAGGCGATGTCAGCGGCGGCCAGTGCCAGGTCAGCCTTGCCGTTTGGGAAGTGATGATAAAGCGATCCTTTCGGTACACCGGCCTCTTGCAGGATCTCGGCCACGCCGACACCGTGATATCCCTTTTGCTGGAACAGCAGCCCCGCCTTGAGGGCCAGTTTGGTACGCGTGTCTTTCATGAAGAAAGGGTATTGCACGATTAGACCGATCGGTCTACCGTCACAATTAGACCAAACGGTCTAGGAGTGATGACGATGAATATGCATGTCGATATCGGCCCGGAGCCACAGCGGTTCTATTCCGGCGGGCACAAACTGCAGGGTCAGCTTTTCCTGCCCCCGGCGCGCCCGCTGGCGGTGGCGGTTCTGAACCCGGCCACAGGTGTGCCGCAAAGCTATTACGCCGCATTTGCCCAATGGCTGGCTGCTGAAAAAGGGATTGCCTGTCTGACGTATGACTATCGCGACTTCGGGGCGTCGGCCCGCCGGGCGGCCCGCCAAAGCCGGGCCACGATGGTCGATTGGGGTGTGCATGATCAGCAGGCCGCCCGCGATCATCTGGCAGAGCTGTTTCCGGGCGCACCGCTTTGGGTGATTGGCCATTCGCTAGGCGGGTTGTTGTTATCATTTCAGCAGGGTCTGGACCGGATCGACCGGGTGATCACCGTGGCGAGCGGTCCTGTGCATTTCTCGGACCATCCGTTTCCGTATCGGGTTGAGGTGGGGGCCTTCTGGCACTTGATCGGCCCGCCGCTCACGAAACTTATGGGTTACGTGCCCGGGCGCCGATTGGGTTATGGGTTCGATCTGCCTGCGGGCGTATTCTGGCAATGGCGCCGGTGGTGCACATCGCGTGGGTTCTTTGCTGCCGATATTGGCCACCGGATGCCGATGCCGGACTGGAACGGGTTGAAGGCCGAGATGAAGGTGGTGGCGATCAAGGATGATGTCATGGTGCCGCCTGCAGCGGTGTGGCGGCTGATGCAGTTCTATCCGTGGGCCCGCAAGAAGCAGCTGGTTGTTGATCCGGCGGCGCATGGATTGCAGAAGATCGGCCATATCGGCCCGTTTGCCACCCGTAACAAGGTGATCTGGGACGCGCTGATTGCCTAGGCGGGCGCGATGAAGAAGGCGAAGGTGGGATCGAACCCCTCGGGCAATTCCGGCGGGGTGGGGGTACAAGCTGCCAGCAGGATCAAAGCGCAAAGGAGGCTGGCACGTCTCATCGTGTCAGCACCAGTCGGCCATTGGTGATTTCAATCCGGTCATAAAGCCCCAGATAGGTCATGCCCAAAAGCGAGCCTTCCATTTCGCCTTCATTGACAACGGCAGGCAGGTTGCGGTCGAGGATATCGCCCATCGCCACGGTTTCGAGCTGCACTGGGGCGGTGCGCACGACACCATTAGCGGTGCTGGCAGAGCCGAAATAGTTGAGCGTGTCGGGATCAAGCCCGATCCGCGCGGCATCTCGCCGGGTGAGCACCACCTGGCTCGCCCCCGTATCAACCACGAAATCGACGGGGACGTCGTTGATATCGAGGGTCAGGTAATAATGGCCATCACGGCTGCGTGGTACTTCGACCCGGGCATCGCCGATGAAGGTCTGGCGACCGGTCACGTCATTGCTGATCTCATCCCACAGCCCGTAGGCCCCCACGACACCGACAAAGATCAAAAGCCAGATCAGCGCCTGCTGGGCCATCTTGCCCAGATCATTGCGATTGGCGGCGATATAGGACCCGGCAATGGCCAGTCCCAAAAGGCCCAGATAGATGGCTTGCATGATCTGATCAGTGGTCATGAGAGTGATATAGGACCTATCCGCCGATCCCAAAACCCCGCAATCCGTCGAGAACGAATTGCACGGCCAAGGCGGCAAGCAACATGCCAAGCACGCGGGTGACAATGTTCAGCCCGGTCTTTCCCAAGGCACGCTCGATGGCGGGTGCGGCGAGAAAGGCCAGGAAAGTGATCAGCAAAACGGCCATCAGAACCCCGGCAATGGCCCCGAAATCAGCCGCGCCCTCGGCTTGACCCGCCAGCAGGATGATGGTCGTGATCGCCCCGGGCCCGACGATCAGCGGCAGGGCGAGGGGGAAGACGGACGGATCGTCATGATGTTCGGCCTGACCTTCGGCGGCGCTATCCTCGCGCCGGGCCTGCCGCCGCTGAAACAGCATGTCGAGGGCGGTGAGGAACAGCAGGATACCGCCCGCGATCCGGAACGCATCCATCGAGATGCCGATGAAGCCCAAAACTGTTTCGCCAAGGAACAGGAACAGAATCATCAACACCGCCGATACGAGGCAGGCGCGGACCGCGATGGCGCGCCGTTGGGCGGCGGTCATGCCTTGTGTCAGCGCGATGAAGACGGGGGCCAACCCAGGCGGGTCCAGGATGATGAACATCGTGGTAAAGGCGGCGATGAGGGCAGGGAGTTCGGTCATGCGGTTCTGTCTGACAGGGGGTGGATCAAAATTCTAGAATTTTGATGCCTCCGGCGGGAGTATTTTTGGAAGAAAGAAGAGTGTAGATCAGGCTTTTTCCGCCTTCTCCAGTTTTTCCAGCGCGGCCATCCACATGGCCTCGGCCCGTTCCAGACCGTCCATGATTTCGGCGTATTTCTTGTTCCACGTCGCCAGTTCACCTGCCTTGCCGTCCTCGTAAAGCGCAGGGTCGGCGAGTTTCTTGGCGAGTTTGTTGCGCATCTCGTTGATTTTGTTGACCCGTTCTTCGTTTTTGCGCACGTCTGCCCGCAGGCTGAGGATCTGGTCGCGGCCTGGTTTTGCCGCCTTGGTTGGTTGCGGCTTATCTTTTTCGGCGGGCTTGTCCGCGGTCAGCAGTAATTTGCGATAGGTTTGCAGGTCTTCAGCGTAAGGTTTCACATGCCCGTCTTTGACCAGCCAGAGCCGGTCGGCGACCATCGACAGCAGGTGCATGTCGTGGCTGACGAGGATGACGGCGCCGGAATAGGCGGTGAGTGCTTCGACCAGCGCTTCGCGGCTTTCGATGTCGAGGTGATTTGTAGGTTCGTCGAGGATCAAGAGATGCGGTGCGGGCAGGGTGGCCAGCAGCAGCGAGAGCCGCGCCTTTTGTCCGCCGGAGAGCCGCCCGACGGCGGTTTCTGCCTGATCTGCACCAAGCCCAAAGCCGGCCAGCCGCGCGCGAAGTTTGGCCTGCCCTTCGTTCGGTCGTTCGCGGAAGAGATGGTCGAGCGGGGTTTCTTCGACGCGCAATTCCTCGACCTGATGCTGGGCGAAGAAGCCGATGCGGAGCTTGTTGGAGCGAACCATTTTACCGCGTGCGACGGGCAGGCGGTCGGATAGCATTTTCGACAGTGTCGATTTGCCTTCGCCGTTGCGCCCAAGGAGCGCGATCCGGTCGTCCTGATCGATCCGCAGGTTCAGATCGTGCAGCACGATATGGTTGCCATAGCCGACAGCTGCGCCCTCTGTGGCGATGATCGGGGGTGAGAGTTCTTCGGGTTCGGGGAAGGTGAAGACCGTGCGCGCGGCGTCTTCTGGTGCACGGATCGTTTCCATCTTTTCCAGCATCTTGACGCGCGATTGGGCCTGTTTGGCCTTGGATGCCTTGGCTTTGAACCGGTCCACGAAGGATTGCAGGTGCGCGCGTTGGGCATCCTGTTTCTTGGCCGCGGCCGCCTGGACTGCGCGTTTCGCCGCCCGCTGTTTGGCGAAGCTGTCATAGGGGCCGGTGTAGTAGGTCAGACCCTTGTCTTCGAGATGCAGGATGCCGCCGACAGAGCGATTGAGCAGTTCCCGGTCGTGGCTGACGATCAGGACAGTGTGGGGGTATTTGACGAGGTAAGCCTCCAACCACAGCGCGCCTTCGAGGTCGAGATAGTTGGTGGGTTCGTCGAGCAGCAAGAGGTCGGGTTCGGAGAACAGGACGGCGGCAAGCGC
Source organism: Yoonia sp. SDW83-1 (assembly GCF_046762885.1). Classification (NCBI taxonomy): domain Bacteria; kingdom Pseudomonadati; phylum Pseudomonadota; class Alphaproteobacteria; order Rhodobacterales; family Paracoccaceae; genus Yoonia; species Yoonia sp. SDW83-1. Next base: position 48,722 of record NZ_JBKQXO010000003.1, on the reverse strand, counting down.
CACGCGCATCCGCCAGCCGCCGGAAAAGGCCGAGCAGGGCATTTTCTGTTCGTCATTGGTAAAGCCCAGACCGCGCAGGATGGTGGCCGCCCGCGCCTCTGCCGACCAGGCGTCGATATCGGCGAGCCGGGTCTGGACCTCTGCGATGCGGGTGGGGTCGGTGGCGGTGTCCGCCTCGGCCAGCAGCGCCTCACGCTCTTTATCGGCGCGTAGGACGGTGTTGATCAGCGACACCTCGTTGCCCGGGACTTCCTGGCTGACGCCGCCGATTTTCCAGCCTTTGGGAATGCTGACCGAGCCGGTGTCGAGCACCATTTCCCCCCGGATCACCCGGAACAGCGTCGTCTTGCCGGACCCGTTGCGGCCCACAAGGCCGACCTTGTGGCCGGTGGGGATGGTGACGGTCGCGTGTTCGACCAGGGTGCGGCCTTCGACGGAGTAAGTGATGTCTGAAATCTTGAGCATGAGGAGCGCTATGCTTGAGGAATGCTGCGGGGTCAATCGCTGCACCTTGTGACGGTGCTAACCTTTTTGAAACTCTGATTTGCGACGGTGTTGCCAGCGGGCTTTTTGCAGGGTGCCATCATGAATCTTTATCACTGTTCGATCGATCTGGCTGACAATGCCAAGGCGGTTGCCTTTGCGGTCGCGGTTGCGGCGTGGATGGATCATCTGCAGCAAAACGGGGTGATACAATCATGGCGGCTGTGTCGGCGGAAACTTGGGTTTGGTGCGCCAAGGGCCAGGGATTTCCTTCTGGAGATCGAGCTGCGCGACATGACCCAGCTGGATCAGGCGTTTCGTTTCACCGGCACCGGAGATGAAACGGTGGAGCGTCTTTACACCACTGTCCATCAGATGGTGGGGGAGGTGGATACCGGGCTTTATCGGTCGTTTCCCGATCCGGAGCGGGCGGAGCGGATGGCGCTGATCTGACGTTGGAGGTTGTGACGCCGTGGGGCAAGAGCGATGGCCCAGCATCGGTCCGGGTGCGATTATGGTCAGGGCACGCCCGCTGGGGGATGCAGGTCTTGCTGCATTGAGGGTTGGCCTGTCAGCCGTTGGTTGGCCAGGCGTGGTGTTCATCGTCGATGATCAGCGCGTGCGCGTGCTGTTGCCCGCCGCCTTGCAGATGCGGGTGATCCGGTGGCAGGTCGGGATGGGTGTGGGGCACGATGATCGGGTCGCCTTCGGGCCAGAGGATGGATGCGGCCGCAACACCGATTGCACCAAGAATGGCGAGGATACCCAATGTGGGACCGGCGCCATAGGCGGTCATCGCGCTGCCTGCGAGCGGGTAGGTGACCAGCCAGCAGGCATGTGACAGGGCGAATTGCGCGGTAAAAACCGCGGGCCGGTCGTCGCTGTGGGCTGACCGCCGCAGAAGCCGCCCTTGCGGTGTCAGCGTGGTTGAATAGCCGATCCCGGTCAGGCACCAGAGGACCAGGAAGGTGGTCCAGTTGGGCGCGAGGAAGGCCTGCGCGCCCATCAGCGCGGTCAGCAGCAGAGCGCCGCTGATCATGACCGGCCGGTCGCTGAGCCGTTTCAGCAGGCCGGGCAGGGCGAGCGCGGCGAGCATGGAGCCGCCGCCGAACGCCGCAAGGGCAAGGGCGACATCGCCGTCCGTCCCGCCATAGCCATCGCGCACGACGACGACGGTGTTGACGATGACAAAGGCGCTGGCGGCTGCGGCGGTGAGGGTGAGCGCAAGCAGGCCCCGCAACCGAGGTGTTGCCAGATAGATGCGCATCCCGCGCGTCAGCCTTTCACGAAATGGGCGGTCCTTACCGGGTTTGCGCAAGGGCAGTGTTGTGACCCATACCAGCAAGGCGGACAAGGCAAAGCCGATGACGGTACCGCCGAAAAGCCAGTGATAGCTCATCATCAGCAGCAGAATGCCAGCGAGTGCCGGACTGATCAGGTTTTCAGTGTCATAGGCCAGACGTGAGAGCGAGAGGGCTTTGGAATAGTCGTCTTCATCCTCCAGCACATCAGGGATGGTCGCCTGAAAGGTGGGTGTGAATGTAGCCGAAGCGGTTTGCAGTAGGAATATCGCAACGTAGATCTGCCAGATTTCGGTGATGAATGGCAGGGCAAGTGCGACCCCGGCTCGGATCAGATCAGCACCGATCAGAACGGGCTTGCGCGGCAGGTTGGCTACCAGCGCGCCAGCGATCGGCGACAGGCCGACATAGGCCACCATCTTGATCGCGTAGGCAGTGCCGAGGACCGCCCCTGCCGCAGCCCCGGCCAGATCGTAGGCCAGAAGGCCCAACGCTACGGTCAAAAGCCCCGTGCCCAGAAGCGCGACGACCTGTGCTGCGAAAAGCCTGCCAAAGACCGGATGGACGATAAGCTGCCACATGCATCGACGCTAACGCGTGGGGCTGATGCACGCAAATAGTGGTGTTTGCCGCAGGCCCCTTTTCATGGGCATTGCTGCGTGTTAGGGGACCGCCAAAGCAAACCAATCTAGCAATGAAAGACAGTAAAACATGGCTATCCAGCGCACGTTTTCCATCATCAAACCTGACGCCACCAAGCGGAACCTGACCGGTCAGATCATCGCGAAATTCGAAGAGGCAGGCCTGCGGGTCATCGCGTCAAAGCGGATCCATCTTACACTGGCGCAAGCGCAGCAGTTTTATGGTGTTCACAAGGACCGTCCGTTCTTTGACGAATTGTGTGAGTTCATGATTTCGGAACCGATTGTCGTGCAGGTTCTGGAAGGCGAAGATGCCATTGCCAAGAACCGCGAAGTGATGGGGGCCACTAATCCCGAAGATGCCGCACCGGGCACAATCCGTAAGGAATTTGCGCTGTCGATTGGCGAAAACTCGGTCCATGGTTCTGATGCGCCGGAGACGGCTGCCGAAGAGATTGCGTTCTTCTTTTCCGGGCTAGAATTGGTGGGGTAAAACCGCACCCTACATCATGCTGCAACGGGGGCGTCCAATAGGACGCCCTTTTTCGTTTCCATGTGGCGGCGCAGCAAGGCGACGTTTTTCTTGTTGGCCTTGTTGCCGATGTCGAAAATATCACCGACGAGGGGTATTGATCCGATGATAGCGTCGATGGCGGTGTTGACGGCCATGCGGACTATTACAGGTTTCGGTGCGCCCATTTGGCGAGCGCGGTAGATGATGTATCCGGCGGGTCCGAGAGCGGCGATATCGCCGATGCCCGGTATCAGGCCGAGGATGGAATCGAGTCCCACCCGCACCCCGACAATAGGCAAGCGGACCAGATTATCCATCCGGTCCGCGATCCGGTCGAGCCGGTCTATTTCAGTTATCTCAAACACGCGCCGGTTCGTCGCGGGCGATGATGTAGACGGCGTGCACGATGCCCGGAATATAGCCCAGAATTGTCAGCAGGATGTTGAGCCAGAAATGCTTGCCCAAACCAACCTGCAGGAAGACCCCCAGGGGAGGCAAAAGAATGGCGAAGATGATGCGGATGAGGTCCATGACGTTTCCTTTCCTGTTACATTGATTGACAACATAATGCGCGGACCGTCATTTGGTTCCCCATCAGATCATGCTGACCATCAATGGCTCGCGTTCGCGGACAGGTTTGGCATTCTGCGCGCGTTTTTCAAGATTGCGCTCTAACGCTTTGTAATTGCAGATATTCGCGTTGTAGAGCGCGTCAAAAACATCGCCGACAAAGGGTATCGCGCCGATGGCGGTATCAAGCGTGACGTTCATGGCCATATAGGCAAGCGCACCGGGGGTTGCTCCCAGCTTATGCGCCCGGTGGATCATCCACAGACCCGGCAGCGCCGCCAGAAGGTCACCCACAACGGGGATCAGACCGACAATGTTGTCCAGACCGATCGAAATATTCGTACCGGGGATGAAGAAAATTGCGTCCATCCGGAAGGCCAGCTTGCGCAGGCGAGCGAGTTCGAAATCGATATCTTGTTCTATGTTCATACCATTAACATACCCGATTCTGAGGGTTATGTGAAGGGTATTTACTTTATGTCAGGTAGATCGGACCGTTTTTGCCAAGGAAGTGCGCTTTGTCGCCGTCATAGCTGATACAAATAGGGGATACTGACATGCACTTTGCTTTCGTTTTATGTATGTCTTTTGCGGTTTCGATCCCGCAGACGGCATTGGCCTTGCGCTGTCAGATGTCGTCTTTCGATGATTTCGCGGTTCTGCCAAACACTGATGATCGGATGATGGTTGTTGGAAAAGTGGACGCGGATTTCGTATTTGACGGGGTGATCATTGGCCCAGATTTGCCGGACAAGCCCCTTCGCGTGCGTATCGCGCCGCAGTTCCGGGAGCCGCCGCACCCGGTTTGGGGCGGTCCGATACTGTCGACGGATTTTCCTTTGTTGGCACCGCTGGTGCGTGGCGATGATGGCGTGCTCCACTTTGTCGGGAATATGTGCCAGTTATTGACAAGGTCCGCGAATGAAGAGGCAATTGCGCGGGTGAGGGCATGCCAGCGTACAGGTATTTGTTCGCCCTAGGGCCCTGACCCTAGCGTCGCTTGCCGACCCCGATACTGTCCAGAATGCGCTCCATCTCGGACAGATCCTGATCAAAGCTTTGTGCTTTGATTCTGTCGAATTGTTTGCGCAGGGCTTTTTTCTCTTCGCCTTTGCAATCGTTCCATGGGCGTCCCTGCAGCGCCATGTGCAGCACGTAATAACCGATAAAATGAGGTTTAGAGCCGTTTTCCAATAACTTGGTATAGGCAGCGTCCGCACCCAACTCGTGCAGTTGTTCTGCGGTGGTGATCCCAACCTCTTTCAATGCTTTTTCGAAGGCCGGGCCAATGTTGCGGATGGTGGTCAGGGCTGCCATGGCGGCAATCTAGCCAATGGTCAAAAAAAGGGCCAGAGGGGTGAGGCGAGATCGGGGAGGACGATCTGGCGGCAGCATACCCCGCTGGCCGAATACTTCGTTTTATCGGCGCAAGCCTAGATGCTTGCGTAATCGGTAAAGACTGGTGCCGACGGTTTGCCGTTTGACTGAAGTGCAGCTGCACTTGGCGTCTTGGGCTGTGGTGTCGGCGACTGCTTCTCGCCTTTTGGTTTTGAACTGGCCATGTCTCTGGTCCTTTTCTCAACTGAATAATAAGTCACTAACTATGTAGGTAGTGTAGTCAGCTTACCTCGGATCAGACTAGGACATTTGGCACATAGCGTGCTTGTGACGTGACAAAAATGTGACCAGTCCCCTTGTTTTTACGATTTTCCGCGTCTGGGTGCGGCAGCGCCACCCTTGCCTAACCCCTTGCGAGGCTTGGGTTTTCCGCCGGGCGGTGTGAACCGTTTTGAGGTGTCATTGGCGTTACCAGAAAATTTGCCGCCTGGTTTGCCTGCTCTCGCTTTTGGCGCTTTTGTTTCGGAATTGTAACCGGATTTCCCCTTTTGTGACGGCTTCTTGCCGACGGATTTGCCAGTGTTCGACGGTTTGGCGCGTTTTTCAACCAATGCATCACCGTGGTCGCGCCGGGCTGGTTTGGCGCGAGGTTTCCGTGCCGCCTTGTCATCTGCAGCACCGGGAACGGGTTTGACCGCAGGCAGGTCGTCCTGTTTCGAGGGTGGCGGTGCGGACCGGTCGCGTGGCCGCTTATCGTAATCCCGCTTGGTCTTGCGCGGTCCGCGTTCGCCCAGTTGCGGTGGCCCGTCAAGCGCGCGCAGCTTGGCCTGGTTTTCCAGTGACATGTCAGGGCCCACGGATTTGAGGAAACCCTGCACCGCTGGTTCTGAAATTTCGATGAATGTCTCGTTCGGCTGGATGCGGATCGCGCCGATTTCCTTCTTGGTGATCCCGCCTGCCTTGCAAAGCATCGGCATCAGCCAGCGCGCCTCTGCCTTGCCTTCGCGCCCGATGTCGATGGCAAACCATTTGGACGGGCCGAAGGATTTGTGTTCGCGCGGCGGGCGATCGTCGCGGGCGATGTCCTTGATCTCGCTGAGGTCTTCTGGGGCGGATTGCTTGCCCGCATAAAGCCGGAAATAGGCGGCGGCGATTTTTTCGGCTCCGTGCTGATCAAGCAGGCGGGCGGCGAAGGCCTGTTCGGCTTCGCTGAAATCATCAGACCAGATCGGATCGGTCAGTAGCCGTTCTTCGTCCTTCGCGGTGATTTCGTCCGCACTGGGTGGTTTGCCCCAACTGGCTGTCAATTTGCCCCATTTCAGCAGGTTTTGCGCACGTTTATACATCTTCGCGGGCACGATCATGGCCGAGATGCCCTTGCGCCCCGCGCGCCCGGTGCGCCCTGACCTGTGCAGTAGCGTTTCGGCATTTGTGGGCAGTTCGGCGTGGATCACGAGTTCCAGATTGGGCAGGTCGATGCCGCGTGCGGCCACATCGGTTGCCACGCAGACGCGCGCGCGCCCGTCGCGCATGGCTTGCAGAGCGTTGGAGCGTTCAGATTGCGTCAGTTCGCCGGAGAGGGCGACAACGGAGAAGCCCCGGTTTGACAGCCGCGTGGTGAGGCGCGTGACCATGGCGCGGGTGTTGCAGAACACGATGGCGTTGGGCGCGTCGTAATAGCGTAAGGTATTGATAATGGCTGCATCTGTGTCGTGATTGGCGACGCTGAGCGCGCGGTATTCGATATCGGCGTGCTGGGTTTCCTTGGTTGTCGTTGCGATCCGCACCGCGTTTTTCTGATAGGATTTTGCCAGTGTCGCGATCATTGGCGGGACTGTGGCGGAAAACAGGAGAGTGCGCCGCGTTTCGGGCGCCTGATCGAGGATAAATTCGAGGTCTTCGCGAAAGCCGAGGTCGAGCATTTCGTCGGCTTCGTCGAGCACCACGGCCTTGATATCGCTGAGGTTTATCGTGCTGCGCATGATGTGATCGCGCAGGCGGCCGGGCGTGGCCACGACGATATGGGCGCCGCGGTCGAGCGCCCGCCGTTCGTCGCGGAAATCCATGCCGCCGACGCAGGAGGCCAGCGTCGCACCGGCCCCGGCATAGAGCCATTGCAGCTCGCGTTTGACCTGAAGCGCCAGTTCACGGGTGGGGGCGATGATCAGGGCGAGCGGATGACTTGCGGGGTCTAACGCACCGTTTTCATTGAGAATTGTAGGACCGATTGCGAGGCCGAAGCCGACTGTTTTGCCAGAGCCTGTCTGGGCAGAGACAAGCAGATCTTGCCCCTCAAGTTCCGCGTCGGTGACGGCGGTCTGGACAGGGGTCAGATCGGTATAGCCCTGTTTGGCAAGGGCATCGGCGAGGGTCGGGATCATGGCTGCGGCTTTCTTCGGCGTAAGCCCCGCGCAGTACGCCTGTCGGCGACGTTTGTATAGGGGGCAGACGCAACGTTCGGTGGGGTGTGCTGTGTCGTGATGGTCGGGTGGTGAAAGAATCATCCGTTAACGCTGATCTATATGGGGTTTGGGGCGGTCGGCATCGCGTCGGCGATGCGTCGGCAAAACGTCGGACCCCACCGCGCGGTGGGGGTGGGTTAACGGGGCGGACGGTGGATGTGTGAATGGGGCGTTAAGGTTTTGGGTTGGTGGGGTGGAACCCCACCCTACGGGTTATCTGACCGCGTGTAGCGTCAGTTGATGGAACGGTTGATGAATTCGTCTTCTATTCCGTCACAGTCGGAAGCGGTAAAGGTTCCCATTTCCGTCACGATCGCGCCGTCTGCAAAGGCCCATTGCCGCAGTTCCTCGAACTGGTCGCCATCGACCGAAACGGTGCTGGTTCCTGTCAGGAACGCGCCATCAAGAACGCCCGTAAAGGTCACCAGGAATCCCCAGCTTTCGCCTTCAGCCGTCGTGACATTGCCATAGCTGCTGACGTCGATGGCCTCGCCTTCGATTTCTTCGAGAAGCACGGCGGCCGAGAGTGTATCAGTCTCGGTACGATAACATGTCGGCGGCAAGGGGCGGTCGGGTGCCGTGATGATCGGGTTGCCGAGGTGGCCGTCTGCCCAGGCTGGGCCAAGCCCGAGGAGCGTGGCAAGGAGGAGCGCCGCGGCTTTGGTCGACATGCTGACTATCCTTCGAGACGCGCTGGTGCGCATTGTTTTGCATCTGCGGAATTATGCGTGAGCCGGTCTTTTTCCACAAGACGTGCGGCAGACATAGGTGCTGATCCTTAGGCCTGACTGGAAAACCAGATGTCTATGCGCGTTCTCAGGGCACCCCAGATGGCGGAGGCGCCGCGTTGGACCTTGGCGCCGACGCGGGTTTCGACCTGTTCGCGGGTGACGTTGTAGTCGATCCAGCTTGTCCCGCCGCTTTCGAGGTTGGAGACCACGGGCTGCACCCTGTCGATGGATTTGGCGAAGATCGCGTCGTCGGTTTCTGCCGCTTCGAATTCGTCCCAGAGGGCGCGGAAGGCACTGGCCTGATCGGAGGGCAGCAGGCCGAAGATGCGGGTTGCGGCGGCCTGTTCGATGGCTTCGGTTTCCGCCGGGTCGTGGTTGCCGTGGATGGGATTGTCGCCTGCGTCGATTTCCACGATGTCGTGGATCAGAAGCATCCTGATGACGCGGTCGATATTGATGGGGCGATTGGCGTGTTCGGCCATGACCATGGCATAGAGCGCGATGTGCCAGCTATGTTCGCCGGAGTTTTCGCGCCGGGATCCGTCGCACAGGGTGGTGCCGCGCAGGACGGATTTGAGTTTGCAGGCTTCGGTCAGGAAGGTCAGTTGGGCGGTGATGCGGTCAGTCAAAGGCATGACATCCTTTTTCATGGGTTTGGGCGAAGGGTGCCGCTGTTAAGCCAAATGAAACGATGCGAGTCTATGGTGATCGAAGGTTATATGGACCGACTGCAATATGATGAATGTGTATGGCGGGATGGAGAGAGAGGACGAGACAGAGCATATATGGGGCGAAGCGACTGGCATCATCGTCTTCGTTTGTGATCGACGGGGTTTGGGCGCGAGGCCAGGCGCAGACAAGGATGTGGAGTGACCATGGTCTGTGCAGGGTGCGCCATAACCGGAATGTTTCTTCGCTTCCACTGCGATTGCGTGCATCGCTGATGCTTGCGACGTTCGATTGTGGGGCAACCAAAGGAAAGAAAGAACAGCATCACCAGAGGAAGGAGTAGGACGGCACGACCAAAGGACGGAATAGGGTGGCATGCCCGGAGGAAGGAATAGGATGGCACCACTAAAGGGCATCTCAGGACTGCAGCATTAGAGGGCGGAATAGGACTGCGCCATCAAGGTGCGGAACAGGATGGTACCGCAAAAGCAAGGAATAAAACGGGACAACCAGATGAATGCCGGCCCGTGAACTGGATCGTCGATTAGCGTGTTACACGCCTCGGCATGGCTGGGGATTTGTCGGCCTGCTCGCTTTTGGCAGGGGCAGGAGCTGGGGCTGAGGGCGCGGGTGCCGATGCGGCGTCGTCTTCCAGATCCCAGGGGCCGACAACGGGTTTTGCGGCTTCGGCTGCCTTCTTTTCCGCTTCGGCCTTGGCGGCTTTTTCAGCTTCTGCCTTGCGTGCGGCGGCGGCTTTGCGGGCTTCTTCCTCGGCGGCTTTTTTCGCTGCCTCTTCTTCGGCTTTGCGGGCCGCGACTGCTGCGATCTCGGCCTCGATTTCGGCGGCTTCGCGTGCGGCTTCTTCCGCGGCTGCCTTGGCGCTGTCGACCGGTGTTGTCTCTGTGGCTTTCCGTTCGATTTCGGCCTCTGCGGCTTTCTTGTCTTCTTCGGACAGGCCTTGCAGCGGTGCCGCCTTGGGCGGTGGCGCGTTTTTGAACCCGTTGGCCTGCCGCCGCTCCAGCAGTTCGCGCGCACGTGCCTCGGCCCGACGGACGCGCACGGCGGTCAGATAGGTCTCTTGTAGTGTTTGCGAGGATGCCCCAAGCAGTTTGCCGATTTCTTCCACGATCCCGACATCACCCGATGCTGCCTGATCCGCGAGGGCGAGATCGGCAAGTTCATTGGCAACTCTGTCGACATAGGATTCGGCCATGACTACCTCGTGTTTTCGGTCAATCGCCGCCGGACATAGGCCTTAACTGTGTCAATCATTGGGTCCATATAGGGATCTTCGAAGAAATGTCCGGCCCCTTCCATTTCATCATGGGTGATCGTGATCCCCTTTTGCTCGTGCAGTTTGTTGACAAGGCTGACTGTGTCGCGCGGCGGGGCGACCCGGTCGTTTGAGCCGTTGATGATCAGACCCGAGGACGGGCAGGGGGCCAAGAAGCTGAAATCATACATGTTGGCTGGTGGTGATACCGAGATGAACCCGGTGATTTCCGGCCGCCGCATCAAGAGCTGCATGCCGATCCATGCGCCAAATGAAAAGCCCGCCACCCAGCAATGTTTGGCGTTGTTATTCATCGACTGCAGATAGTCGAGCGCGCTGGCGGCATCGCTGAGCTCACCAACCCCCTGATCATATTCGCCTTGGCTGCGCCCCACACCGCGGAAGTTGAACCGCAGGACCGTAAAGCCCATGTTATAAAAGGCGTAGTGCAGGTTGTAGACGACCCGGTTGTTCATCGTCCCCCCAAACTGTGGATGCGGGTGCAGCACGATGGCAATCGGTGCATCGCGATCTTTTTGCGGGTGGTAGCGCCCTTCGAGGCGCCCTTCGGGTCCGGGGAAGATGACTTCGGGCATTCTTGATCCGTCACTGCTATGGCCCAAGTGCATTGTTGACGAAAATGCTCAGGCACTTTAGAAAGATTCTAAATTCGGGGATGACCCCAAATCTTGCGTTCACGGTGAAGTAATGACGCGAGGCTGCGGCGTCAATGAAATTGCGTGTCGCGCGCGAGGGGGCTGGCATGAAATTAAGTACAAAGGGCCGCTATGCGATGGTGGCGCTGGCTGATCTGGCCTTGCAGGAGGGCGACGGCCTGGTGAATCTGACGGAGATTTCCAAGCGGCAGGATATCTCACTTCCTTATCTCGAGCAGTTGTTTGTGAAGCTGCGCCGCGCCGGGCTGGTTGAATCCGTGCGCGGCCCCGGTGGCGGTTATCGTCTGGCCCGTTCGGCGGCAGATATTCGGGTGTCAGAGATCCTGGGTGCCGTGGATGAAACCGTATCCGCCATGCACAAGGGGGCAGGGGCGTCGGGAGCGACATCTGGCAGCCGCGCCCAATCCATGACCAACCGGTTGTGGGAGGGGTTAAGCGCCCATGTCTATGTGTTTTTGCATCAGGCCCGCCTGTCGGATGTGGTGGGCAATGAATTGGCCCCCTGTCCGGCCGTTCCTGCGCTGTTCGAGGTCGTTGATGAGGCGTGATCCAAAGGTGCGGCTGCGCCGCGAGACATGTTTGGCCGGGGCCAGCCCCGGACCCCGGGATATTTCTGCTCGGAAGAAGGGATGAGGGTGTATCTGGATCATAACGCCACGACGCCCTTGCGGGCAGAGGCGAGGGCGGTGATGCTGGCGGCGATGGATGTGGTTGGTAACCCGTCATCTGTGCATGCCGAAGGGCGCGCGGCGAAGGGGCTGGTTGAGAAGGCCCGCGCGCAGGTAGCGGAGGCTGTGGGTGCTTCGGGCGCGGATGTGGTGTTTACCTCTGGTGCGACCGAGGCCGCAGCGCTGGCGCTGGCGGGGCGTGGGCTGAAGGCTGCACCGATTGAACATGATGCCGTGCATGCCTGGGTTGATCCGGTTTTGCCGGTTGTGGACGGGGCCGTGCGGGTGGATGATCCGGGCGCGTCGGTGCTGCAACTGGCCAATTCGGAGACCGGGATCGTGCAGGACCTGCCGCAGGGATTGGCCGTGTCTGATATCACCCAGGGGTTTGGTCGCATTCCCTTTGCCTTTAATTGGTCTGGCGTGCGGATGGTGTTTTTGTCGGCCCATAAATTTGGTGGACCGAAAGGTGTGGGCGCGCTGATCTTTCCGCAAGGAACGGATCTGGCCGCGCAGATCAAGGGTGGCGGGCAGGAGATGGGGCGCCGGTCGGGCACCGAGAATGTGGTCGCCGTTTCCGGTATGGGCGCTGCTGCACAGGCCGCGCAGGCCGATCTGGCAGGTGGAAAATGGGACCGGATCGAGAAACTTAGAAATATTCTAGAAAGTGCTATTGAGGCTGCCGAAAACAGGACTATTTTTGTCGGGAAAGGGTGTCGCCGTCTTCCCAACACGAGTTGTTTTGCCACCCCTGGGTGGAAGGGTGAAACGCAAGTCATGGCGATGGATCTGGCGGGGTTTGCGGTTTCGGCAGGATCGGCCTGTTCATCAGGCAAGGTGAAGGTGAGCCGGGTTTTGAAGGCCATGGGATTGGATGATGAAGCTGCCGCGAGTGCGCTGCGCGTGTCGCTGGGGCTAGAGACAACAGAGGATGAGGTCATGCGCTTTGTGCAGGCCTGGACAGAGAAACGCGCCCGCAGGCGGGCAGCTTGAGAGAGGTCGAGATGAACGCGATGGATGCAGTTGAAGTCAAAGAGGGCGTTGATCAGGAGACGGTTGATGCGGTCAAGGAACTCTCGGGTGCGTATAAGCATGGCTGGGAAACCGAGATCGAGATGGAGTATGCGCCCAAGGGCGTGAACACCGATATCGTGCGTCTGATCTCAAACAAGAATAATGAGCCGGAATGGATGACCGATTGGCGTCTGTCGGCCTTTGCCCGCTGGGAGCAGATCGAGGAACCCACATGGGCCATGGTCAGCTATCCCGAGATCGATTTTCAGGACATTTACTACTATGCCCGCCCCAAGAGCATGGAAGTGAAGCCCAAGTCGCTGGATGACGTTGACCCCAAGCTGCTGGCGACCTATGCCAAGCTGGGTATCCCGTTGAAAGAACAGGCTATTCTGGCCGGTGTTGAAGGCGCTGAGGACATTCCTGCAGAAGGCCGCAAGGTGGCTGTGGATGCGGTGTTTGACTCTGTGTCCGTTGGCACGACTTTTCAGGCGGAGCTTGAGAAAGCGGGCGTCATCTTCTGTTCGATTTCCGAGGCGATTGAGAAGCATCCGGAATTGGTGAAGAAATATCTGGGGTCCGTTGTGCCGCCATCGGACAATTTCTATGCCACGCTGAACTCTGCCGTGTTTTCGGACGGGTCGTTTGTGTATGTGCCCCCCGGGGTCCGCTGCCCGATGGAATTGTCGACCTATTTCCGCATCAATGCCGAGAATACCGGCCAGTTTGAACGGACGCTGATTATCGCCGACAAAGGGTCTTATGTGTCCTATCTGGAAGGCTGTACTGCGCCCAAGCGTGATGTGGCCCAGCTGCATGCTGCGGTTGTCGAGATCATCGTCGAGGAAGATGCGGAGGTGAAATACTCCACTGTCCAGAACTGGTATCCGGGCGATGAGAACGGGGTTGGCGGGATCTATAATTTTGTGACGAAGCGCGCCGATTGTCGGGGTGCCCGTTCAAAGGTGATGTGGACGCAGGTGGAAACCGGATCGGCGATTACCTGGAAATATCCAAGCTGCATTCTGCGCGGCGATGACAGTCAGGGCGAGTTTTATTCCATCGCTATCGCCAACAACATGCAGCAGGCAGATACCGGCACGAAAATGGTGCATCTGGGCAAGAACACCAAGTCGCGGATCGTTTCGAAAGGGATCAGCGCGGGTAAGGCGCAGAATACGTATCGGGGGCTGGTGTCGATGCATCCGAAGGCGAAGGATTCGCGGAATTATACCCAGTGTGACTCACTGCTGATCGGCGACAAATGTGGTGCGCATACGGTGCCTTACATCGAGGTGAAGAATAACTCGTCTCGGGTGGAGCACGAGGCGACCACATCCAAGGTGGATGATGATCAGCTGTTCTATTGCCGTCAGCGCGGAATGGATGAAGAGGAAGCTGTCGCGCTGGTCGTGAACGGGTTCTGCAAGGAAGTGCTGCAGGCGCTGCCGATGGAGTTCGCCATGGAAGCGCAGGCCTTGGTGGCGATTTCGCTGGAAGGCTCTGTCGGCTAGGTCATGCGCACGATTTCGCACCGATATCGTCGCGGGTCCGTCACCGCGCGGCCCCGTTTCCGCCCCGATTGGGTGGGACACTGCACCCTGAGTAGGGATGGCGGACCGATAGATGGCGCGAAAATACGACATCAACGATTTCAATGCGCGAGTGAAGCGCATCAACAATCCGCGCAACAACGCCTATTACGATCCCGAACTGAAGATGCATGTGCCCAAGCACACGTCGCAAAAAGAGATCCGGCAGACCGTCAAGCGCAGCAAGATCAATATCTCCAAAATTCTGGTGTCGTTGATCATTGGTGGCGCCGCCATGATGGCCGGTCAGGCACTGCGCATTCGTTATCTGGGTATGACCGAGGTGACCGATGCCTCGATCTTTACCGACATACTTCTCAGTCTGCTTGTTATGCTGACGCTGGCGGCGCTGATGCATCATCGCAAGATGGTGTTGCGCGTGGCACAAGTGGCCGGCGCAGGGCTGATGTTTGTGGCAGGTCACAACCTTATGTGGGCCTATCCGGACAAACTGGCGATTGTCTATTCGCCGGAATATGTCGAGACCGTGCGCGCGCAGACAGTGCCGATGTCGCTGGTCTTTCGGGACGTAACCATCAGTCTCTGAGCCCTGAAAATTCATTCCACGCAGCCTTTGCGGGACCCGTCCGCGCGAAGGTTTTTGCCGTGGCCGAAACATATACGTATTGAGGAGAAAAGAATGCTGGAAATCAAAGGCCTGAAGGTCAAACTGGAAGAAGAAGACAAGCAGATCCTCAAGGGTGTGGATCTGAAGATCGAGCCTGGATCGGTTCATGCGATCATGGGGCCGAACGGGTCTGGCAAATCCACCTTGTCCTATGTGCTGTCGGGCAAGGACGGGTATGAGGTGACGGATGGGTCGGCCCAGCTGGAAGGTGCTGATCTGCTGGATATGGAGCCGGAAGAGCGCGCCGCGGCCGGTCTGTTTCTGGCGTTTCAATATCCCGTCGAGATCCCCGGTGTGGGCAACATGACGTTTCTGCGCACGGCCGTGAATGCGCAGCGGAAATCGCGTGGTGAGGAAGAATTGAGCGCCGGTGATTTTCTGAAAGAGGTGCGGGCCAAGGCCAAAAGCCTGAGCATTGATGCGGATATGCTGAAGCGTCCGGTCAATGTCGGCTTTTCCGGCGGTGAGAAAAAGCGCAACGAAATTCTGCAGATGGCGATGCTGGAACCCAAGATGTGCATTCTGGACGAGACCGATTCAGGTCTGGATGTCGATGCGATGAAGCTGGTGGCCGAGGGTGTAAACGCCCTGCGGTCCGAAGGCCGGTCGTTTCTGGTGATCACTCATTATCAGCGTCTGCTGGACCATATTCAGCCGGATGTGGTGCATATCATGGCCGATGGCCGGATTGTGAAAACGGGCGGTCCTGAGCTGGCGCTTGAGGTCGAGAACAACGGTTATGCCGATATTCTGGCAGAGGTGGCCTGATGGCGCTGGCGAAGCTGAAAGCGGATGTGACAGAGGCCCGGCTGGCGCGATTGACCATGCCGGACGGGGCGGGCTGGGCCAATGCTGCCCGTGCCGATGCGCTAGCCCGGTTGCAGGCGATGGGCCTGCCGAGCAAGCGCGATGAGTATTGGAAATATACCGATCCAACGTCGCTGAACGCACCGGAAGCGCCCGAGGCCGCGCTGTTTCACAGTGATGAAAGCCCGCTGTTTGACGCCGTGGACCGTGTGCGGATCGTGTTTGTCGATGGTGTGTTCGATGCGGATGCGTCCGATGATCTAAGCGCCGAGGGTGTCGAGATCGAGCGTCTGGCCGATGCCATGGCTGCCGATATTCATTGGGTGAAGGATGTCTATGGTGTGCTTGAGGCGCGGGGCCAGACCCCGGTGAACCGCCCCTTTGCCGCGATGAATACCGCCTTTGCCAGTGATGGTGTGGTGATCCGCGCGACGGCGAAAGTATCCAAGCCGATCAACCTGATTTATCTGCATCAGGATGTGGCGTCGGATGCGATCCTGCATAATGTGGTCAAGGTGGAAGCAGGGGCCGAAGTGACCTTGCTGGAGACCGGTCCCGCCGCTGCCCGCTTTTCCAAGCAGCTGGAGGTTGAAGTGGCGGATGGGGGGACGTTCCATCATGTCCGCGCGCAAGGTCGTGATCATGAACGTCGCGCTGTAACCCATTGTTTTGCAAGGATTGGTGCGGGGTCGACCTTTAAATCCTTTACGCTGACCTTCAACGGTGTGCTGACCCGTAACGATTGCATTATCGAGATTGTCGGGGATGAGGCTGTGGCCCATGTGGCTGGCGCCTGTGTCGGCGATGGCCGCGATTTTCATCATGATGATACCGTGTTTATCACCCATGACGCGGTGAATTGCGAAAGCCGTCAGGTGTTCAAGAAGGTGCTGCGCAACGGGGCGACGGGTGTGTTTCAGGGCAAGATCCTGGTGAAGGCCGGTGCCCAAAAGACCGATGGCTATCAGATCAGCCAGTCGCTGCTTCTGGATGATGACAGCCAGTTTCTGGCCAAGCCGGAACTGGAGATCTATGCCGATGATGTGGCCTGTTCGCATGGCTCCACCTCTGGCGCGATTGACGAGGAGGCGCTGTTTTATCTGCGCTCGCGTGGTTTGCCCGAGAAGGATGCGCAGAGCCTGTTGACCCTTGCCTTTGTTGCCGAGGCGCTGGAGGAGATCGAGGACGAGGCGCTGGCGGATGACCTGCGGGACCGGCTGGAAGGCTGGCTGGCGCGTCATACCTGATGCCTGTCACAAGTGACATCGTGCGCACCTGGCGCGCGCCGCGTGCTGTGATCCGCAGCATTCTGGATCAGGGCAGGCGGGAGGATCGGGCGATTGCCTATCTGATGATCGCCTGTTTCCTGATCTTTGTGGCCCAGTGGCCGCGTTTGTCACGTACGGCGGCCGGTTTCGACCTGCCGCCAGGGGCAGAGGCGCCTGACCTGACCCGGCTGATGGCCTATGAATTTCTGGCCTGGATCATGATCTGGCCGCTGTTTTTATACTTCCTTGCGGCGATCACCCATGTGATTGCCAAGGCACTTGGCGGGCAGGGTGACTGGTATGGTGCGCGCATTGCCCTGTTCTGGAGTATGTTGGCGACGGTCCCTGTTCTGTTGTTGCACGGGCTGACCGCCGGGTTTATTGGCCCCGGACAACAGACCAATATTGTCGGGGCGATCTGGGTGATCGGGTTCCTGGTGATTTGGTTCCAATCCTTGCGCGAGGCGGAAAGCAGACCATGAGCGTTGATTTCCAAAGCTGGATGCGGGCCGTCTGGATGAGCCTGCTGGAACCGGCTCACATGGCCCGCAAGGCCATTGATTTGCGCATCGACATGCGCAGCCTGTGGATGGGTCTTGCGCTGATCGTGATCCTCAATGTGCTTTTGCTGGCGCTGATGCAGGTGATCTCGCCTGTTCCTGACAATGCGCCGCCAAGTCCACTGACGCTGAGCCCGTGGGCCTTGACCGGCGTTCTGGGGCTTTTCATGGTTCTGATGGTGTATGGCACCTATTTCGCCGGACAGATCATGGATGGCATCGGTGATTTGCACGCGACCCTGACGATCATTGTCTGGTTTCATGCGATCAATCTGACACTTGAGGTCATCCAGATCGGTCTGATCCTGATCAGTCCTCAGATAGGATTGCTGTTCGGGATGGTCGCGCTAGGTGCCTTGTTGTGGTGTTTTCTGAATTTCATCAACGTCCTGCATGAGTTCAACAGTCTGGGCAAATCCTTTGTCGCGTTTGTGTTGTCCCTTTTTGGCGTTGGCGTGGTCGCCCTGATTATACTGGCAATGGTGGGCGTATCGCTGTCCGGAGGAACGATATGACCTATGATGTGGCCAAGATCCGCGCTGATTTCCCGATCCTGTCACGCGAGGTGAATGGCAAGCCGCTGGTTTATCTCGACAATGGTGCCTCTGCCCAGAAACCGCAGGTTGTCATTGATGCGGTCACCCGTGGCTATTCCGAGGAATATGCGAATGTGCACCGCGGCCTGCATTACCTGAGCAACCTGTCCACCGAACGCTACGAAGGTGTGCGGGGGATCATTGCCCGGTTCCTGAATGCCGGGTCCGAGGATGAGATCATCATGAATTCGGGCACGACCGAGGGCATCAATATGGTCGCCTACGGTTGGGCCATGCCCCGGTTTGAACCCGGTGATGAGATTGTTCTGTCGATCATGGAACATCACGCCAATATCGTGCCCTGGCATTTCCTGCGTGAACGGCAGGGTGCCGTGATCAAGTGGGTCGATGTGGATGCGAATGGCGATCTGGACCCGCAAAAGGTGATTGATGCCATTGGCCCGCGCACAAAACTTGTGGGGGTCACCCATATGTCAAACGTGCTGGGTACGGTTGTCGATGTGAAGGCGATCACGGCTGGCGCCCATGCCAAGGGTGTTCCGGTGCTGGTCGATGGCAGCCAATCAGCGGTGCATATGCCGGTTGATGTGCAGGATATCGGCTGCGATTTTTTCGCAATCACCGGTCACAAGCTTTATGGACCGTCCGGGTCCGGTGCGATCTACGTCCGCAAAGAGCGGATGGCCGAGATGCGCCCATTCATGGGCGGTGGTGACATGATCCGCGATGTGACGCGGGATGAGGTGACATGGAGCGACCCGCCGATGAAGTTCGAGGCGGGCACACCGGGGATCGTCCAGACTATCGGGCTGGGCGCGGCACTCGAATACATGATGGATGCGGGCATGGATCAGATCGCCGCGCATGAACGGGGCCTGCGCGATTATGCCCGTGACCGGTTGGACGGATTGAACTGGCTGAATGTGCAGGGTGTGTCGGCGACCAAGGGCGCGATATTCTCCTTCACCTTGGAGGGGGCCGCACATGCCCATGACATCTCGACCGTGCTGGACAAAAAGGGCGTCGCAGTGCGCGCCGGGACCCATTGCGCGATGCCATTGATGGAACATATGGGGGTCGGGGCGACCTGCCGGGCGTCGTTCGGGATGTATAACACCACCGATGAGGTGGACGTGCTGATCGACGCGCTTGAGCTGTGCCACGAGTTATTCGGGTAGGGGCGGCGCTACCCGTCGCGTCCCGGTTCGTCGGGATTGCTGGAGAATAGGGCGATCTTGTTGCCATGCGGGTCACGCAGGTATCCCACATAGAATTGCGGGCCGTATGAGGCACGAAAACCCGGCTGCCCCTCATCAATTCCCCCGGCGGCAAGTGCTGCTGCGTGAAGGTCGCGCACCTGTTGTTGGCTTGATGCCTCGAACGCGATCATCGTTCCGTTCCCGGCCGTGGCGGGGCGTCCGTTGAAGGGTGATTTGACGTAGAAATCCGGCGGGGCCGCAGACTGACCGGGCTGGCGGGGTAAAATGTAACTCAGGTCGCCGTGATATTTTTCCAGTTGGTAGCCGAGTTCTGGCAGGAAGGCGGAGTAGAACCGTTCCGCGCGCGCGATGTCGTCAGCACCGACAGTGACATAAGCGATCATGTTGGGCGTCCCTCTCTGGACAGGCGGTGGTCGGTTTGCGTTTAACGCGATTTTGCAGCGCCAACATGTTGTCCGCTGCTTGAATGGCCCATTGAATATATTGAGAACGGGGGCTTTGCCATAGTCAGCGGGATCAGTCCCGAGAGAGTGGAAAAATCCGGCAGATCAGGCCGGTTTGGATGCGCGCCGGAACGCGCATCCGTTTTTTTTAGTATTGCTCTGGACCGCAGTAGAGGTCTTCGCGGTTCTTGACGTGATCGCGGTGCTTTTCGACGAATTTCATGACATTCGCCATTGTGCATTTGTCGCCAAAGCCGGACCAGGGTTCGAATCCGTGCAGGTTCAGGATGCTTTCCGGGTCTTGCCGAAGCAGACGCACAATGACAGAGGCCACGATCTTGCCACCGACACCTGTCAGGCGACCGTTGCCCTTTTCCTGCGCCTCTTGCAGGCAGTAGAACCAGAGCGGGGTCTTGTCGATGTGATGGTCTTTCAGCACTTTGGGCGTTTTCAGGACATGCAGCCCCAGCTTATGCGCCATTTGCTGACCTGACGGGATTTGCATCGCTGTCCGGTCACGCAGGATGTTGCGCAAGGCAAGCTTTTTGGCCTGTGCGACCGGGATGTCATGATCGCCCCATTTCAGGCCGGAGCCGACGATATTATCGGGCAACTCGAACAGGGTTTCGGCCATCTTGGTGCCGACGGGCAGCGCCTTTTGCTCATGAGCGCCAAAGAATTGATCCATTTCGATCGTTGCACCAGGATCACGCGGGCCAAAGCCGCGCAGGGCAAATAGATCAAGTGCTGCCTCGCCTTTGCGCAGCACATATTCCGGCTGCACGGTGGCATGACCAAACCGGTAGGCCGCCACCGAAAACTCGGCAGGCATCATCGGCCCGTCAGGGAAGATATCATGGTCGAGCGCATGGTCGATATCGTCCTGATCCACGAAGGATGGCAGGAATTCATGCAGCACGAGCCACTGATAATGCAACCGGATGAACCGGCGGACCTGTTCGAAGTCCTGCAGTTTTGGCGGCAGGATGTCATGCCAGACATCGCGGCGCACGCCCATCTGGGCGCAGTTGGCGATGTCATGCGCTTCATCCTTGCCTTCGTGGATATGCGTCATCAGGATGTTGTGCAGGCAGACGAACGCCCCCTGGATCTGGCTGACGAGGATGTTTTCGTCATTGCGGAAATCGCCGATCAGGGCGGTGCCTTTGCAGTTCCGCGCCAGATCGTAAGGGTTATCCTTGCGGCCAAAGAGCAGGAAGTTTTCTGTCCCTTCGGCGTGGGAATAAAGATAGTTCGAGGCCTCGGGCCCGTCGCCATAGACGCAATCCAGGTCGAGGTTCGGTGTGCGCACATTGCGGATCGACCGCGGATCAATCGCCGTACCAATGGCGCTGGTTGTATCAAGCGTGATGTCGTGGTCGATGAACTGACCGAAAAAGGTCATGCCGGCAGCGGCATCGCCATCGTCAACCTTCGCCGTTCGCATCGTTTCGACAAGGCAGTCGAACGCATTGACAATATGTTCCTTGGTCAGGTTGCCCGTCACCGGGTTGGGATGGCCGAGATACCCAAAAACCTGCGGTAGTGGGCTTGGGTCATTGGTTGCGTGGTGCTTGAGGCATTCGTTTAAAAACAGATCGTAACGGGACATCCCGTGGGCTGTCTTACTCATATCATTGCTCCAAAAATTGGTACTCAAAATGGTCTGTCTTGTGCATCTAGAAATAGAGAGATGCATACCGCGATTATGGCCCGGCGGCGTCACAGCGCAAGTCAGGTTATGCCTACCCCCGTTTGGGCATTGCAGCAGGGCCGCGACGATGCTAGTTGGGCGACAGGCACCCGTAGCTCAGCTGGATAGAGCGCTGCCCTCCGAAGGCAGAGGCCAGAGGTTCGAATCCTCTCGGGTGCGCCATTTCATATTTCTCACTTTCATACGCACCTATAGCTTGAATGGGCTGGGTATTGCCGGGGTTCGAGCTCCTTGATTCCGCATGCGCGCATGCTATGCCGTCGGTGAGGGCTAGTATTGACACCGTGCGGCGCCGTTCGATCCGACCAGAAGCCATACATTACAGGGGCTTCCAGAAATTTCTCCTCGCGCTTGGCGGCCTTGGCGGTGTCTGTGGAGTGCACCAGACGCTTATCCCAGAGAGGTCAAAGTATACGATGACCTAGAAGGCAATTGGTGTAGCTGTTACCCGGCATCGCGCGCCTTACGCGACTGCCAGCCCGGCGTTCGTATTCAGGAAATACTGCGAAAAGACCGGTCCGCAGGCCGCGCCTATGGCCCGTGCATTGCCGCCGATATTGCCGCTTTCGATGGCGGGCAGGATCAGGCCGCGCGTGTCCTGATCCCTGATGTGATGCCGGACCCGTTCAACCAGATCGCCGCGTACCGCACTTGGAAAGGCCCCGTCGATCAGGATCGCCTCAAAGTCAATTACAGCGCAGGTCGACAGGCTGGCCTTGGCCAGTTCCAACCCGGTCTGGTCCAGCCAAGGATCGACGTGATCGGCGAATGCGCCCCAGTCCTGCGGCGATTGCCAAAGAAGGGCGGGGTCAATTGATGCCGCTTTCAATCGCGCCTCAAGCAGATGAAGTGAGGCCGTATCGACCAGTTGCCGGTTTTTCCCGTCTGGTCCAATGCTGCGCAGGGACCCCAGGGCACCGGCATTGCCTTGGCGCCCTTCAAAGACAGAATGGTTCAGCACGATGCCCCCGCCGACAAACGCCCCAACGAAGAAATACGCGTAGTCGCGGAAGGCCTTTCCCCGGCCATAGACATGTTCGGCCTGACAAGCGGCGGTGGCATCATTGACGATTAGAACGGGCAGACTGGTGATCTGTGCGATCCGGCTACGGATGTCTATGTTTTTCCATGACAAAAAGGTTTCGGCGGCGCGCCCTGTCAGGTCGCTCCAGTTCCACATCTCGAACGGGGCGGCGACACCGATGCCGCAAATACGGGCTGCGGCCTGCGCGCCAAGCAGGGTAGTGATGTCTGCCACACTGTCAGCGACGAACCCAAAGACATCCTCTGGCATGGGGTATGGATAGGTGGTCTGGCGCTGGTGCCTGATACGGCCTGCGAAATCCATCACCAGCAGATCCGCAGAGCGTCGCCCGATTTTGAGTCCGAACGACAGAACCCCGCTGGGGGACAATTTCATCGGGACAGACGGCTTGCCGACCTTGCCGCGTTGCGGTTCGCCGCGTTCAAGAAGCCCGTCATTTTCCAGCCGTTTGAGGATCGCCGACACCGTAGGCGGTGATAGCCCGGCCCGTCGCGCCAGATCGCTGCCGGGCATGTCGCCGTGGCGCTGGAGCAGGGACAACAACAGCCGTTCGTTATGATCACGCACGCCCTTCTGGCTCAGCCCTGCGCTGATTGACCTTATGTCGGGAATGTCATGGCCGCGTGTCATCGGGCATCCTCCAACCGTTACATTACATGGTTTCAATTAATAAGGAAAGTTAACTAATTAATTGACAGGTTCGTGAGAATCGCGTTGGGTAGGGGCATTCGCCCGATCAATCCGGGCGTGTCGGGGAGGGGGCTTCCCTCACCAAAAACCGCGTTTCTGGGAGGAAATTATGAAAAGACTGCTAATTGGAACTGCGCTTGTTGGCATGACAACTGCCGGATCGGCCATGGCCGATGCTCATGGCACATCGGCCTGTTTAATCACCAAGACTGATACCAACCCGTTTTTCGTCAAAATGCGTGAAGGGGCCGAGGCCACGGCCGCCGAGTTGGGCATCACGCTGAATTCCTATGCTGGTCAGATCGACGGCGATAATGAGGCGCAGGTGGCGGCCATTGAAACCTGCATCGCCAATGGCGCATCCGGTATTCTGATTACCGCATCTGATACGGCGGCCATTGTTCCATCGGTCGAGGCGGCCCGCGAGGCCGGTTTGCTGGTGATAGCGCTGGACACACCGCTCGACCCGATTGATGCCGCTGACGCGACGTTTGCCACTGACAATTTCCTTGCCGGTGAATTGATCGGTCAGTGGGCGGCAGGTGCCTTGGGCGATGCGGCCGCCGATGCCAAGATCGCGATGCTTGATCTGGCAATCAGCCAGCCAACGGTCGGCGTGCTGCGTGACCAGGGTTTCCTGCAAGGGTTCGGCATTGATCTGGGCGATCCGTCGCGCTGGGGCGATGAAACCGATGAGCGGATCATCTGCAATGAGGTGACGGCGGGCAACGAAGAAGGCGGGCGCACGGCGATGGAAAACTGCCTGGCGATCGATCCCGATATCAACGTCGTCTACACGATCAACGAACCTGCGGCGTCCGGTGCTTATGAGGCGCTGGTGGCGGTTGGTCGTCAGGAAGATGTGCTGATCGTGTCGGTTGATGGCGGTTGCCCGGGTGTGGCCGACGTGGCCGATGGTGTGATCGGTGCCACATCACAGCAATATCCGCTGCTGATGGCATCGCTGGGGATCGAGGCGATTGCGGCCTATGCCGCCGATGGCACGCTGCCTGAGAACACGGAAGGCAAGGAATTCTTTGACACCGGAGTAGCGCTTGTCACCGATCAGCCGGTTGACGGGGTCGAGTCGATCTCGGTCGAGGAAGGCACGGATCTTTGCTGGGGGTGATCTAACCCCTGCAAGCTAGCCAATCCTTGGGGGCGGACCGCTGGCCCGCCCCTGACACATGACTGCAGAACCAGACGCTCAGGGGAGAGTTGCAGATGACTGACAAGAGCGACAATTACGAAGCTGTTCTGGAAGGTGCTGAACAATCGGTGGCGGCGTTCGCGCAGGAGCGCAAGACGCCGCTGATGATGCTGCAATCCACCTTGCATCGTACGCCGTCGCTGGTGCCGCTGATCGTGCTGCTGGTCGCGATTATCATCTTTACCGGATGGCTTGGCCCCCGGTTCCTGCCACAGATGGCGCTGGTGTTTCAGCAAATTCAGATTGTCGGCATCCTCGCTCTGGCCCAGTCACTGATCATCCTGACTGCTGGTATCGACTTGTCGGTTGGGGCGATTGCCGTCTTCTGCTCTGTCATCATGGGGCAGTTTACCTTTCGCTATGGGCTGCCACCGTCCGTCGCTATTTTATGTGGTTTCATCGTGGGTACCGGGCTGGGTGCCGTGTCCGGTTGGCTGGTCAGCCGCGTCAAGATCCCGCCTTTTATTGCCACGCTCGGCATCTGGCAGATCGTGCTGGCCACGAATTACATCTATTCGCGTAATGAGACGATCAGACCCCGCGAAATCCGCGACGATGCGCCGGTTCTGCAATGGCTGGGATACAAGCCGAACGAGCAACTCGTCATCTGGATCGAAAACGCCCGCGGCATCACGTATGAACGTCTTCGCCCCAATGAGACGGACCAATTTCTGCTCGACCTGCTGTGGCAGACCAAGATCACTTATGGCGTGTTGGTGTTGATCCTGTTGGCGATCATTCTGGCCTATATGCTGCGATCGACCGCCTGGGGGCGCCATGTCTATGCCGTGGGCGATGATCCGGAGGCGGCGGAACTGGCCGGTGTCAACGTCAAGGGAACGCTGATGTCGGTTTACATGTTGTCCGGATTTATCTGTGCCATTGCGGCTTGGGTCATGATCGGGCGGCTGGGATCGGTATCGCCGTCAGCCTCGACCGGAGTCGTGGGGAATATTCAGTCGATCACCGCTGTCGTGATTGGTGGCATATCGCTGTTCGGCGGGCGCGGATCAATCTGGGGTGCGTTTTTTGGCGCACTGATTGTCGGCGTGTTCGAACTGGGCCTGCGGATGGCCGGGGCGAATGCGCAATGGACCTATCTTATCATCGGCGCGCTGATCATCGGTGCGGTGGCGGTGGATCAGTGGATCAGAAAGGTATCGGCGTGATGGAACCTATCCTGAAGGGAACGAACCTGACCAAGAAGTACGGCAAGGTTGTCGCACTCGACCAATGCGATTTTGAGCTTTATCCCGGTGAGATACTTGCCGTGATCGGGGATAACGGGGCAGGAAAGTCAACGCTGATCAAGGCGCTTTCAGGGGCGGTTGCCCCTGACAATGGTGAGATTTATCTGGAGGGTCAGCGCACCCATTTTCATTCACCAACTGACGCGCGCGATGCCGGGATTGAAACGGTTTATCAGACACTGGCGGTCAGCCCGGCCCTGTCAATCGCCGACAACATGTTCATGGGCCGCGAATTGCGCAAGCCGGGGATCGTGGGTAAGTGGTTTCGAAAGCTGGACAAGCAGGCGATGGAGGCATTTGCCCGCGACAAGCTGACCGAGTTGGGGTTGATGACTATCCAGAATATCAATCAGGCCGTGGAAACTTTGTCAGGCGGACAGCGGCAGGGTGTTGCCGTGGCCAGGGCCGCAGCCTTCGGATCGAAGGTGATTATCCTGGATGAGCCGACCGCTGCTTTGGGGGTTAAGGAGTCCCGGCGTGTGCTGGAGCTGATCCTTGATGTACGGTCCCGCGGCATCCCGATTATCCTGATCAGCCACAACATGCCGCATGTCTTTGAAGTGGCCGACAGGATCCACGTTCACAGGCTTGGCAAGCGGCTCTGCGTGATCGATCCCAAGGACTACACCATGTCCGACGCCGTCGCTTTCATGACCGGGGCGAAGGACCCGCCTGTGCATTGAGGGGGGTTGCAGCGCTTCTAATGCGCTGTAGCTTTGAGCTGTAACGTACTGCTTTTCATTGAAATGGTGCTCACACGGACCCACAGCCGATGCTCAAAATACTGATTTAGAATGTTTTTCTTTTTCGGTGTTGTTTGGATACAGTAGTTCGAAAGCAAGTCGCTGCTTTGTCCCGACGGGCCAAAACGTCCTGTAGGCGGCGAAGTCATCACGTGACCATGCCATATGCCCATCGGTCTTAGGCGTCTTTCGTGGCGCAACCAGTCGGGCGACGTTGGTTTCAATCAGCCCAACCTGATCCCAATATGCGCACAACGAACGCCAGACCTTTAAACGGTTATTCGCTGCGTGGCCATCAAAGAACGCCAAGTCCTTTTTAATGTGAGGGGCCGAAAGGCCATCCAGCTTCGCCACCCCATACTTTAGGCGAATATCGTCACAGCGACTGCGCTGGCCGCGATCATCGTGATGGCGGTGGCCAATCTGATCGATCTGAAAACCCTGCGCCACGCGTGGGTCTACAACAAGGCCGATGCCGCCTCGCTGATCGCGACATTCCTCGCCGCGCTGACCCTTGGGGTCGAGATTGGCATCGTGGCGGGGGGCTGTCCATTGCGCTTTATCTGTGGCGGACCAGCCGCCCGCATATGGCCGAAGTGGGCCGTGTGGCCGGGACCGAACATTTCCGCAACGTCCTGCGGCACGAGGTGCAGACACACCCCGATGTGCTGGCCGTGCGTGTCGACGAAAGCCTCTATTTCGCCAACACCGCCTTTCTGGAAGACGAGCTTTTGGCCCGTGTCGCCGACCAGCCCAGGATCAATCACCTTGTTCTGATCATGAGTGCGGTCAGCTTCATTGATGCCAGCGCGCTCGAGACGCTCGAAACCCTGGCCGGACGCCTGCACGACGCAGGTGTAACCATGCACCTGGCCGAGGTGAAAGGGCCAGTGATGGACCGGCTGGAGCGGGTTTCATTCCCTCATATGCTGGGTGACTGCAGGATCTATCTCAGCACCCACGCGGCGATGCGCGACCTGGCATCGCAACCAGGCGCGCAAGCAGCCTGACGACAGCCAGCAAGATCTTTCCGCTCGCCGGAACCCCAACTGACAATTATCAAATCAACCTACACTGACCCTCCTATCGTAGGCGTGAAGGGGTTGATGAATGTGTTGGAGCATTGAAGCATCCGCGGCGATGACCTGTGTCGGCGGCGTCGGCACCGCAGTCTCCTACAGCCGAAAGAACCCGCCCGCCATCTGGCTGACAATTGGCTATTTCACCGTGATGGAGGCCCTGCAGGTCGCAGGTTACGTGGTTCTGGACCAATGCGGAACGCGGGCGAATGTGGCTGTTACACTTGCCTCTTACCTACACATTGCCTTTCAGCCGTTCTTCATCAATGCCTTCGCGATGGAACTGGTGCCCGCGCCCGTCAAGGCGCGCGTGTGGCGTTGGGTGATGCTGCTTTGTGCTGCTGCTACCGCGATCCTGTTGATCCAGCTTGTTCCACTTGGTGCATTTGGGCGTTGCACTGCGGGTGCGCCGCTTTGTGGTCCGGAATTCTGTACCGTTTCGGGCGAATGGCACATCGCTTGGAACATTCCCTACAACGGCCTTTTCGTCCCGTTTGAGGCCGCGACCGGGATCGCATCTGGGTTTCCGGCCTATATGATTGTGGCCTTTGTGCTGCCCTTGGCCTATGGCGCATGGCGGTTCGTCGTGTTCCACGTCTTGTCGGGGCCGATCCTGGCCTCTGCACTGACAAACAATCCCAACGAAATGCCTGCCATTTGGTGCCTGTTTTCCATACTCATCCTGCTTGTCGGTGTGAGTGTACGGGCACGGCAAAGCGTTACCTCAGACAGGTGGTGGGGGCGGAGGGTTATGGAATGACGTGTCCACCGCCCAGTCCGCCCGATAGTGCTGCATACCGGCGGCTTCAAGCCCGCGCACAACCCGCAAGACGCTCAGTGTTCCGTGGTGTTCGGTCACAACCGTGCATTGTCCCTCATCTTGTCCGTCCTGGTCAGAAAAGACCACAACCCAATCCTTTGTGCGACCCAGCCGGCGGGCGCGGGATGTATTGGAATAAGGCGCGGTAAATTGCCACGGTCCGCGTTCGGTATGCAGAACGGGAACCCGAGCGCTGCCTTGCGGGTTGAAACGCCTTGGCGGGATCGTCGGCAAGGTGCCCGCATCGGCCTCCACCCGGTATTCCTAATCGACATCGAGTATTTCGGCGATTGTTGGCGGTGTAGCGTGACAGGTCCATGGCGTGGACGGCGGCGCGCCAAAATCTCCGCCAGTGCCATCCGGATCCCGTTAACCCGACGCGGCCCCAAGCCTTTCAGACCAACAAAGCTGCCATCATGTGCGGCCGCTTCGAGGTCTTCAAGCGTTTCGATCTCCAGTTCTTCATGGATGAGATGCGCCAGATTTGGGCCAATCATCGGGACAAACTGAAAGAGTCTTTCGGGGTCAATCGCGCCGCGCAGCCGGTCGATCATCGTCAATGATCCGGTGTCAAGCAGCTCTTAAATGGCCCGCGCAATCGATGTGCCGATATTAGGCAGGCCTTCCAGGTCCTTGCGACCGTCCTTGATCACGATATCGCGCAGATGTGGCCCCATCCGCAGAATGTAAGAGGCCGCATCCCGACAAGCATTGACCCGAAAGCCGTTGGCATTCTGTTGCTGCAACAGATCCGCAACCTCAATCAGCTTTTGCGCGATGAAGCGCTTCTCGCTTGTATCGTCAGCTTGCGCCGCTGCAGTTGCCCTAGTGGCCCTTGATGTGGTGGGCAACGGTCTGGCGCCCTGCGCTAGGGGTATCCCGCTCCCTCGGTTCTGGTTTGACATAGCTCAATCCTGAAAGGTGGAAATCTGAAAGACTTTCGATTGTGCAACGCAGATCGCGTCAGGGGGTAGCCGCAGCGTGGCAGATAGGCCTGATCCAAATCCAAACGGACAGCTTTCCTTAGGGCTTCGGGTGATCCTTATCACCGTTCTGACCGTGTTCATCTTGGCCCCACTGTTTCAAGGCACGATGACCTCGACCCAGACTGTGTCTTACTCCGAAGTCAAGCGACAGATCGCAGATGGTCGGGTGCAAAGCGTCGTCTTAACCGAAACACATCTGATAGCAGAGCCCTACAACGATGATGTCCCGTCACGGGCTGTCGTGCCGGTTCAAGGCGATCCTGAGTTGTTACCGCTTCTGAACGCACACGACGTTGAGGTTTTTGCAGAGGCCCCCAGTGGCGGCTCGATCATTGGGGCGCTGCTGCCGTGGATCTTCCTTGCGGGGTTTTTCTATTTCTTGACGCGGCGCACATCCATGGGCGGTGCGGGTTTTCCGGGGCAAGGCTTGGGCGATCTGATGGCGGGGCGGTTCTCTTCGCCTGTCAGTCACGGGCGCAAGGTGACATTTGCCGATGTGGCCGGGCAGGAAAGTGCCAAACAAGAGGTGGCCGAACTGGTCGATTTCTTGCGCGAGCCGGACCGGTTTTCACGCGTTGGAGCCCAGGTGCCCCATGGGGTTTTGCTAATGGGGCCGCCAGGAACGGGCAAAACACTGCTGGCGCGTGCGCTTGCGGGTGAGGCTGACGTTCCGTTCTTTTCCACGACCGGATCGGAATTCATTGAGGTTTTTGTGGGTGTCGGCGCCGGTCGGGTCCGCAAGATGTTCGAAGCGGCACGCAAACAGGCCCCTTCCATCATCTTCATTGATGAACTGGACAGCATTGGCCGGACGCGCGGCGCCGGGCTGGGTGGCGGGCACGATGAACGTGAACAGACGCTCAACCAGATCCTGGCCGAGATGGACGGGTTTTCAGGCAAGCATGCGGTGGTTGTTCTGGCCGCAACAAACCGGCCTGATGTGCTGGATCCCGCGCTTTTGCGTCCGGGTCGTTTTGACAGACATGTGACCTTGTCATTACCTGACAAACAGGCACGGCGCGCCATTCTGGACATCCACGCCCGGGGACTGCCGCTTGATGCATCCGTCGATCTTGATCAGATCGCAGCGGGCACGCCGGGGTTTTCCGGCGCTGACCTGAAAAACCTGTTGAATGAGGCTGCGATCTCTGCTGCGCGCAAGGGGAATGTCGAAATCGGCTTGCCCGACACCGAAGAGGCACGCGACAAAATTATGATGGGCACAGTACGCACACTTGCGATCCAGCCTGACGAGAAACGCCGACTGGCGGTGCATGAGGCCGGGCATACGGCGGTTGCGTTCCATACGCCGGTTGCTGATCCGATCTACAAGGTCACGATCATTCCGCGCGGCCGCGCGCTTGGCGGCACCCATGCGCTGCCGGAAAATGAGCGCCATGTACTCCCCGAGGACTATCTGCGCGCTCAGTTGAGCGTTCTGCTGGCCGGGCGGGCTGCAGAAAAGCACTTTCTCGGCACAGTCAGCTCTGGCGCCGAAGATGACATTCGCCGCGCCACAGACCTTGCCCGATCCATGATTGCACGTTGGGGCATGGATAACGACATCGGGCCGGTTGACCTGAGCAATGCCGAGGAAAGCCCGTTTCTTGGCCGGAAGATTGCGCAGCCGGTGACATTTGCCGACGAAACAGCCGGAAAAGTGGATGAGGCCATGATGGCAGTTCTACAGCAGGCCGAGGCGCGCGCGGAGGCACTGATCAAACAACATGGCGACCGTATTGCGACGTTGATTGCACGGCTGGAAACCGAAGAAACGCTGGGTGCGGCCGCCATTCGGGAATGCCTCGATCCCGGCATTATAACACCCGTGCATGATCGTGCAGGCAAGGCGGGCCGCGGCCTTTGCGTATCAGCTCAGGCCCCCCAAGACAGCAAGAAAGGAGTGAACAGTGACAGAGGCTATGAACCTTACCTTTCAGGGGATTGACCCCTCGGATGCGATCGAAGCCAAAATAGGAGAAAGGGTCGCGCGACTTGAAGCCATGTGCCCGGACTTGCACAGATGCAACGTCTGGGTGCGGGCGCCGCACAAGAAACACAAAGCAACGCAATACATCATCGACATCTCTGCCGAACTGCCCGGTCAGACGCTGGCCATCACCAGACATCCGGGCGATGACAAGGCACACACCGATGTCCATATCGCGATACGGGATGCCTTCAGCGCGATGGAGCGCCAGCTGAAGAAATGGAGCGATACCCACAAGGGCAGGCCAGAGACACATGCACAGCAGCTTCAGGGCAGGATCGCGATGCTGAATGGGCACACCGGTTACGGTCATATCGAAACGACGGATGGCCGCCTGATCTATTTTCATCGCAACGCGGTGGGTGGTGACGGTTTTGATGCCCTCAATGAGGGCGACCCGGTCGAGTTGTCCCTCGACAACAAGGGCTCCGAAAAAGGGCCGCACGCCTCCTTTGTCCGCCCGGTTGGCGCTATGCGCTTCACCGATACACCGCGCTAGCGTTCTTGCGTTGGCTGGTCGAAACCGGTGAACGCCGCTCAGGCCAAGCCCAATCACAGCCCTGCTATTGCTGGTCTGACAGCGCGCGCCCCAATGGCTGCATATCAAGGCGATAGTCCTCTGCCACCTGAAAAATGGTGCGGTCGGGGACTTCATACCAGTCATCGACAAAGGTCACCGGTTCGGACGCGATCTCGATCGCCTGATAGCCGGTTTGCGGGTCGTGATGCACATGCGGCTGGTCGCAGATCGGGCAGTGAAAGACATGGTCGCGTTGCAGATAGACAAGCGAACGGTTGTAGCGCGAACCGATCATGTGGTCGCCATCGGTCAGGATGATGTTCAGGCCGGGCCGCGCCGTCGGGTCAACGTCGGCGCACCAGCGGATCACATGCTCCAGCCCCTCTTGGACGACAGCGCAAAGGCCGCGCTCGGGGTGGCGCAGAAAAAGGCTGAGAAGGTAGCGAAACAGATGTTCGCTGTCTGTTGTTCCCCGAATTTCAGCGCGGTGTAGCGGATCCATCTCTTCCAGCATCTTGATGCGGACCTCGTCAAAGCTGGTGACGGTGCCGTTGTGGGCAAATATCCAGCGGCCATGATGAAAAGGATGAGTATTCTCGATGCTTGTGCCGCCCACGGTTGCGCGGCGCACATGGGCCACGACTGTTCTGGCATAGACCCGTGCGGCCTTGCGGCTGAAATGCTCGCCATGAAAGGCCGCCCAGACCTGTTTTTCGATCATGGGTACGCCGTCGTTGTAATCTGCAACGCCCCAGCCGTGGCCATGCGCATAGCCCTGCATGTCACTTTTGCTTTGTGCCATCAGCGCGTTCTGTGACTTGACCAACCCACATTCGACCTTGGTCGGTTCGTTGGCATGCATGGCGTAAAGACGGCACATCGGCGGATCCCTTTGCTTTACCGCCGCATGCTAGCAGCTTGAGGCAAAGCAAAATGACTTTGGTCAATTCCGTTGCGCAACCCGGATCGTAAATTTGGTGCATGACCAATCTGTCGTCTGTGTCCCAGCCGTACGAAAACGACATCGTTCATCATTTGCTTGCTGATGAACCTGCATTGCTGTCGTCATTGGATTTTGGGCCATGTGTGCAGCAGGGCAAAGGGGCCGGTGCCTCACTGCTGATCGGTGATCAGTCCGAGATTAGCCTTCTTGGCAATGCCGCACAGATGCAGCTTGATTTTCGCATGGCCCTTCTGGCGCAACCTGGTGATCTGATGCTGGTGCGGCGACCTGACAAGGCTTTTGAAGACTATCTGGCGGATTACCTTGGCCTGTCCGGGATGGTGTTTCTGGGTGGCGACGCCAAGGACATCGGCCCCCTGGCAAAACAGGCCCGCAGGTCTGACACTGCGGTTGCGGCCTGCGTCAGCGCAGCGGCAAAGGCTGGTGGCCTGACGATCCAATCCTACCTGACAACCGGTCATGTCTGGCGGTTGGCGCGGGTGATCGGGCAACGCGCGCAGTGCCGGGTTCATGTCAGCGGCCCGTCCCCCCGGATCATGCGCCGAGCCAATGACAAGCTGTGGTTTGCACAACTGGCTCGGCAGATCATCGGTCGTGATGCGACGCCGCCGACCATGGCCGCCTATGGTCCAGCGGCGGCGACAGGTCTTGTCAAACGACTGAGCAGGACAAGCGCGCATGTGGTGGTGAAAGTGCCTGACAGCGCGGGTTCGGTGGGCAATATCCGCCTGCAAAGCGCGGCAATCAGAACCACGCCGCCCGCGGTGTTGCGTCAGTTTCTGCGACAGCGCCTGCATGCGGTCGGTTGGCGCGATACCTATCCCATCCTCGTCGGTGTCTGGGACGCGCAGGTGACATGCAGCCCGTCCGTCCAACTCTGGATACCGCTGGCCGCCGAAGGGCCGCCGGTTGTCGACGGGGTTTTTGAACAACATGTTCGCGGCACCATTGGAAGTTTTGTCGGCGGCGCACCTTCGCGTTTGCCGCAGGGTATCCAGACCCAACTGGGTCATGAGGCGATGCAGATCGCGCGGGTGTTGCAAAAGGTCGGCTACTATGGGCGGTGCAGCATGGATGCAGTCATCTGTCAAAATGCACAGCCGGGTCGCGCGATCCACTGGATCGAATGCAATGGACGCTGGGGCGGTGTTTCGATCCCCATGACGGTCGCCCAGCGTCTGACAGGCGGCCATCCGGCGCTAAGCATCATGCAGGACGTGCTGCCAAAGGTGCACCTGGACACCAGCGGGTTGATCAACTGCACTCAGGACCTGCTGTTGCAGGTGGGCCATCGGCGCAGTGGTCTCGTCATCCTGTCCCCGCCCGATGCGCCGCGCGGCGCGTCACTGAACCTTCTGGCCATTGCGCAACAACAGGACGATGCAGATCGGCTCATCGAGGAGGCGTTGGCGCGTGTCCGGGCACTTTGACACGGACGGCGTGCGGGCGTTGAGATTGATCAATCCCGGCAGGGTGTCGGCCCGCTACGCTCATCTCCATGGCAGACATCATGCAGAGATTTGCGGGGCGTGAAGAAGCCGGGCGGCTATTGGCTGATCGGCTTGCTGCCATGGGGTTGATGCAACCACTTGTCTTTGCCCTGCCGCGCGGTGGCGTTCCTGTCGCGGTTGAGCTAGCCGCGAAGCTGAACGGACCGCTTGATCTGGTGCTGGTGCGCAAGATCGGAGCGGCCGGCAATCCCGAGGTCGCTCTTGGTGCGATCGTCGAAGGCGTGAACGCGCAGGTCGTGATCAACGATGACGTCATGCGCCGGCCTAAGTGGCACAGTTTGCCAACATCTGAGATGTTAGAATTCGATTACCTGTCTCCGCCAAAGTCATTGTCGGCTGGAGCAGTCCCGTCCGGGTACCAGTGCCAGGAGCCGAACGTAGTACCAAAGTAGATCCCGGAGGAATTTCCCGGTTTGGTATCACCGGCGTACTTCGGAGCTCCTATGTGTTCCGGGCGTCGAGCGGGCATCCCATCGTTATGATCATCGGTTTACGTCACAACGAACGACAAACTTCTCGGGTAGTACCTTGCTCAAAGCGTTGGCTTGAGGACGGCGCTAATACTTGGCGGAGCTAATTTGGACTCATTCGATGGCGCAGTGATCCAGAAGCCAATTTGTGGTGGCGACCGGCCGGCGTTACATGGCAGGCGTCTGATGAGGCCGCATTGAGAAAAATCAACGCGCATGCCTTCTTCTTAGGCCAATGAGAAAGGGGGGAAGGAGACAATCGACCGCCTTTCAGCCGTGATGCGATGTATACCCGGTTGGGCTCCAAGCCCGAGCCTTTTCAGATTGCAGCGTGAATTCTAGCAGAAAGGGAGTTCGGCAATGACCCATAAACGTGTCCGTACCGCAATTTTTCCCGTGGCCGGGCTTGGCACACGGTTCTTGCCTGCAACAAAGGGAACACCAAAGGAACTGCTTCCTGTGATCGACACACCGCTGATCCAATACGCGATAGATGAGGCGCGCGAGGTTGGCGTGGAGCGGATGATCTTTGTCAGCCATCCGTCAAAGGCCGCCATTGAACACTACGTGATGGACGATGCACGACTGCGCGCCACGCTTGTGGACCATGGCAAATCGGACCTAGCGCATGAGTTGGAAGAGGCCGCGCTGGACACCCGCGACTGCGAGGTCATCTTTGTCACGCAGCCAGAGCCGCGCGGCTTGGGTGACGCCGTGGCGTGCGCGCGGCCGCATGTGTTGGACGGCCCCGTTGCCGTTATTCTGCCTGACGATCTGATAATTGGAACGCCGGGTTGCCTGCGCGAAATGGTCGATGCGTATGACCGTGGCAAGGCGGGGCATCTGGTGGCCGTGATGGAAGTGCCAAAGGCGCTGACCGGCCGGTACGGTATTCTTTCCGTAACCGCGGAGGACGGCCGCTTTGTGCAGGCCAGCGGTATCGTTGAAAAGCCTGAACCAGACAAGGCGCTATCACAGATGGCTGTTGTGGGCCGTTATATTCTTGATCCTGTGGTTTTTGATGCCCTTGCG
Organism: Yoonia sp. SDW83-1; assembly: GCF_046762885.1. NCBI lineage: Bacteria > Pseudomonadati > Pseudomonadota > Alphaproteobacteria > Rhodobacterales > Paracoccaceae > Yoonia > Yoonia sp. SDW83-1. Next base: position 13,282 of record NZ_JBKQXO010000003.1, on the reverse strand, counting down.
CAGCAAGCCCCGGGTGCCGGTGGCGAGGTCCAGCTGACAGATGCGATCACGATCAGCTCGGTAAAGACCGGGGTAGCGGGTTTTCGGTTCTCCGGACGCCGGTTCGACTGCGGCTCAAAACAGGGGATGTTAGCGGCAACGTTGTTTCTGGCCCGTGATGATCCTGCTTATGCGGAGGTTTTCGAAGAGTATCTGGCACCAGAGGATATCGTGCCTGTGGGGTAGATCAGCAGCCGGTTCGGCCTATACCTGCGCTACTTCGGATACTGCTGCCAGCTTAACGACGACCTGACGTGTCTTCCCCTTACCGGGATATTGCACTGTGTCGTCCGACACCGGTTGGCCATCAACTGTCACATGCGCGTTGGGCTCGTCTACACTATCATCACGCTCGATCGTTATGTCGATGCGCCCGCGATAGCCATCAAGTGTGATCTGCGCGCATCTCCATGCAGTCGGTAGGCATGGCGCGATGCGAATTCCTCCAGCCTCTGGCTTAATCCCCAAGATTCCTTCAAGCCCAAGCTGCCAAGCCCAACCAGCCGCCCCAGTGTACCAAGACCAGCCACCCTGGCCGACCCGGTCACTTGCACCGGAAACATCACCAGCCAGGACAAAGGGCTCTCTTTTGTAGTGGTCGGCACCTTGCGTGTCGGCAGCGCGTCGGATCGGGTTGATGATGTCAAAGACCTCGTACGCCCGATCACCATCGCCCAATGCAACATAAGCCACACCTAGCCAAGTCGCGGCATGGGTATACTGCGCTCCGTTTTCACGTATCTCAGGCGGGTAGGCCTGAATATAGCCCGGATCGCGATCTGTCTGATCAAAGGGCGGGGTCAGCAGACGGATCAGGCGGGCATCCGTATCCACCAGCCGTTCACGGGCTGACTGCAATGCCTTGCGCGCACGATCACTGGGGTTGGGGTCGGACAGCACCGACCATGCCTGCGCGATCAGGTCGATCTGGCATTCATCATTCGCCTTGACTCCCCATGGCAATCCCTCGTCATCAAAGGCGCGGACATACCAATCGCCGTCCCATGCATGTTCTGATACCGCGCGGCGCAGATCAGCGGCATAGCTTTCCCAGCGCGTCGCATCCTCTGAATGGCCGGTGCTGCGGGCTAGCGGTGCAAATAGTGACACTGTTGCGATTTGAAACCAAGCGAGCCATACGCTTTCGCCGCGCCCCTTTTCGCCAATGCGGTCCATACCATCGTTCCAATCGCCCGCACCCATAAGCGGAAGGCCATGTGCCCCTGTTGCCATCATCCGGTCAAGGGCCCGCGCGCAGTGGTCATAAAGCGGTAAGATCTCGCCCCCGTCAAACAAGGCATAGCGATCATGTTCGTCGGGGCGAAGTTCGGGGGCGGTCAAGAATGGCAGCCTCACATCAAGTATTCCGCTTTCGCCTGTCGCAGCGATATAGCGGGCCGTCACGAAAGCAAGCCACAGATAATCGTCCGAGCAATGGGTGCGAACGCCCCGCCCTGCAGGCGGATGCCACCAGTGGAGAACATCGCCTGCTTCGAACTGATAGCATGCGGCAAGAAGGATGTGTTCACGCGCCCTTTCAGGATCAGTGTGAAGCAGGGCCAGAACGTCCTGCAGTTGATCCCGGAATCCGTAAGCACCGCCAGCCTGATAGAACCCTGCGCGCGCCATGATCCGACATGACCGGTTCTGATAGGGCAGCCACCGATTGACCATCAAATCAAGGGCCGGATCGGGGGTTTGGACCTGCACCGCGCCAAGCCGCTTTTGCCACGTTTCGCGCAACGCGTGAAGGGCGCGGTCTGCCTCTGCGGGGTCTTTCCATTTCCGGATATCCATTGCCAGACTACTTTCATTCGCGGCCTCACCCAGTGCAAAGATCACCTCGACAGTTTCGTCTGCCGCAATGTCGAGATGGACCTGGTACGCCGCACAAGTATCGCCGCCGGAAGTGAAGCGTCCGCCAAGGTCCCAGCGCCGCAGCCCATCCGGGTCATGCACGCTTCCATCCCGCCCGAGGAAGTCGTGCCTGTCACCCGTCACACTGTGCGGCTCTGCCGAGGCGGTCAGAAACGCAACTCCGTCCCCAAACTCGGGGTTCCATTTGTTGCGCGCGATGATTGCCTTCAGAAAATCATCGTAGTGCGATGTGATATGCGGGCGTGCAACGCTGCCCAACGCGCCAAGTAACCATTCGGCATAATAGGTGGCCGATATACGCCTGTGCAGCCCGGACCGGTTTGTCACTCTTAGCCGCACAAGCTTGACCGACGCATCTAGGGGCACAAACGTCAGGATTTCCTGCTCGAGCCCATAGCTATTCTGTCGCCATGATGTTTCGCCTGCGCCGTGACGGACTTGACAGGTCGCATCATCGCCAATGGGCGCGGGCGTTGTGGTCCAGATATCGCCACTGGCCTCATCACGCAGATACACGGCCTCTCCGGGCGCATTGGCGACCGGATCATTGGACCAGGGGGTCAGACGGTGTTCGCCAGCGTTGATGGACCAGCTTGTGCCAAACCCGGCTTCGCTGACCAGACACCCGAAATCATCATTGGCCAGCACATTGCACCATGGGGCGGGCGTATGCATGCCGGGTGCTAGATGGATCAGATAGTCGCCAGTCTGCTGATCAAAGCCGCCATAGCCATTGTCAAACAGCAGATCCGATGGCCGATCCAGTTCCGGAGCGGGATCGTAAGCAGGAGCCGAGCCCGGATCAAATCGAGGCGGCGGCAGACGGGTTTCGAGCGCCTGATCAAGCATCTCGCGCAAGGTCAGGTGATCGTCGCTAAGGACCACATGCGCCGCCGCCTCGATCCCGCGCCGCAATCGTGCGTCCATCTGATCAGCGGCCAGTAAATGGATCCCGCCACGCTTGCCGAGAACACTGTCGGATTGGGTGTCACGCAGGATCGAAAGCACCTGTTCGCGCAAGGGTTCTTCGTAACCCGACACTGCATCGCGCAGCACGACCAGATCCACATCAAGCCCTGATCGATGCCACAATCGTTGCGCGCGCACCAGCACGTCCAGCAGGGAAGGATCGCCAACCTTTGCGACCTTGAGCAACAGAATGGGTAAATCGCCCGAAATACCAAACCGCCACAGGTCAGGCTGGCCGATGCGCGCGCTTGGATCATCTGATGGCGCCCCGCGAAGTGTGTGGTTAAAATGGGTCAGAAGCGATGAAAGCACCTGCAGTTCCGGCAAATGAACGGGATCGATTTCAAGCTGCTGTATGACCCGACCGCTTTCAAAATGGGCATCGCGGAACGCGCGTTCGATCCTAAGAGCGGGATAGCGATTTGCGGCACCAACAACGTCCTCGCGCGAATTGCCAGCGACGGTCAGGAAAGTCAGTTCCTTGGTCTCCATCGGTTTCAGGTGCACCCTGACCTGCAGCGCCATGACAGGATCAAGTGTCCATCCTGCGGTTTCCGTCAGACCATCAAACAGGGCCTTGGGTGACCGATCACTTCGGTTACGCCCCATAAAGCACCCGCGATCGGTGTCCCACGCGCGTATCTGGATCGTTGGGTCTTGTGCCGCGACTTTATGCAAAAGAACCGGTGGGCGGATTTCTGGCCTGCGCGGACGGCGTTGATATAGCAGGGCCTGATGCTGCTCCAAATAGCTACTTTGCACAAAGAGCTTGCTGAAGGCCGGGTGGCGCTCATCATCCAGCGGCGGGGCCAGCACGACTTCGGCATAGCTGGTCAGGTCAATGGTTCGCTCCTCATCACTTTCATTGACCAGCGTCACACGACGAATTTCAACATCGTCGAACGGGGCAACTGTGATGTCCATCCGCGCGACAATACCGGCATTTCGGCGCAACAATTCGACCATGTGCTGGTGAAAAACACAACTGCTTTGACCGGGATCGCGCCCGGTTGGTGCAGCGCCAAGCGACCATATCTCACCGCTTTGGGTATCGCGCAGGTAAAGCCATAAACCATGGGCAGTGCGTGTTGGGTCCGGTTGCCACCGCGTCAGCGCGCTCTGCCGCTCTTTCAGCCCACCGCCGCCGGTTTCAGTGATCAGTGAAGACATGCGACCATTGCCCAGTAGATGGACCTGCGGCACCGCGAGATCGGATGATGGGGCCCACGGTGCCAAAGCAGAGGCGGGCGCTGGGGCATGATGCTCCCATGCTTCGTCGGCACGGCCGCGCTCCAGCGGCACATCCCACGGAACCCGCTCCTGCAGAAGCAGATCCATGGCATGCACGGATTTGTCGCGCAGAAAGCGGCGTACCATTACATCGTCAGCAGTGGCGTTAACAATGGCGGCCATGATCATGCCTTGATGGTGCGCCATGTAATTCTGAACTGGGATGAAATCGCGATTAGGCGCCAGGCGGTCCGGCGTGAAATCAAGCGCGTCGAAGAATCCATAGCGGGTCATCGCGCCAAGGCCAGCGAGCTTTTTCAGGTTTTCGACCGCGGCTTCAGGCCAGCCACAAAGGGCCAGTGCCGATCCGTAAGGAGCGATCACGATATCCTCGGTCAATCCGCGGCGAATGCCCAGCCCGGGTACTCCGAAAGCGCGGTATTGGTACGTGCCTTGCGCATCGGTGACACCAAATGCGGATTCCGATATGCCCCATGGTACACCGCGTTCACGGGCATAGGCACGCTGGAACTCGACCGCCGTCAGCTCGCTCTCACCCAGCAATGTGTCGCGGTAGCTGGGCAGAAATAGCGGCGGCATGAGGTATTCGAACATCGACCCGTTCCAAGACAGGATTGACGGCTTGCCTTGCAAGCGCGTGATGGGACGACTTAAAGAAAACCAGTGTTCCGCCGGTGCATCGTGTTTGGCGATTGCAAAATAGCTGGCCAACCGGGCCTCTGTCGCGAGAAGGTCGTAGTGGCTGTTGTCCATCTGACCGAGGCTATGGTTATAGCCGATCGTAAACAGGCGCACCGTGGAGTCATAGAGAAACGCAAAATCCATGCCATAGGCGATCGTCTCGGCCTGATCGGCAAGCGCGATCAGCCCGTCACGCAGCGCGGCTTGCCTTGCGAAACCATCTTGCAAGGCCTGCTGCATCTCGGTCAGAAATGCCTTCAATGGTTCGTCATTAGCATCGCAGCTTTCGAGTCGCGCCTTGATCTTTTCAAAAACAGCCGTTTTCGACTTGGGATTTGCGGGTTGGAGCTCTTTGAGAATATCCTCGGCCAGAGGTATTCTTTCGGGCGGCGCGGCGGCAATAACCGATAGCCACGGCATGAAGCCGTCGATATCGCGTCCAATCGCGTGCAGGTCGTGTTGATAGCGGTCCAGCCAGGTAGTAATTTCGGCAATCTGGCTGTCGAGCGCGTCCGGCGTATTCTGGATTGCATCGCGCACCAGCGTTTCGAGATCAAGCAAGCAGCTGCCATTGAGTTCGGCAATAATTGATTTCCACGCAAGAGGTGCACCCTTTGCCTGATCGATCAAAGTACGGATCGCCCATTCAATACGGTTCAACTCGCCTTCATCAAAGTCCTGCAGCTCGTGAATCGCGATCACCAGCAGGTCAAATGTGGTGCTCAGACAGCCAAAACATGCGCCCCCGATTGCTGGCTGATCGGCCAGTTCCAGACAACCATGTTTAAGTGCGATCAGCGACACCGCGAGATTGCCGCTGTCAACGGTCGAAACATATTGCGGCTCCAACGGCTCAAGCGTCCGGGTTTCGTACCAGTTCAGAATGTGCCCGCGATACATCGTCATTCGACCAAGCGTGTCGACGGCGTTGCGGCTTCGGGTCAGAAAGTCGTTAGTGGTAATGAAGCCCATATCCCTTGCAGCAAGGGCAGAGACCAGGAACATTCCTATATTGGTCGGTGAGGTGCGGTGCGCGATCTCTTCGTGGTGGTTGTGTTGATAGTTGTCGGGTGGCAGCCAATTATCGTCCGGGCCGACAAAGGTCTCAAAGAAATGCCAGGTCCGCCGGGCGACTTGGATCAGAAAGCGGCGTTGCCCATCATCCAGCGATTGGCTGCTGAACAGGCGCGATCGCGCGCTCCACACCGCGATTTCAGGTGCAAGGAACCAAAGCAATAGAACAGGCAGTGCCGACAAGAACCCGTGGGCCTCATAGAATGCGAGCTCAGCTGACAACAGAAGCGCCAACGCTGATGATGGCCACATCAACCGCCATGACGCGCTACGGATGCTGCCGCCCCGGAATTCTGCGGCCGCGCTCGCCGCCGAGGTCCACTTCAAAAGGTTTCTGCCGCTGATGCGCTGACGCCAAAGCGTGCGCGTAATTGCGTCAGTGGCGATGACCGTGTCGCTTACCAAAAAGACGACTGAGAAAAACCAGCGTCCGCCCTTCGTTTTGATCTGATGAATTGCAGTGCCCAGTGCCCCACGACGAATGCTCCCCGTCGCGATGGCAAACACCTCGCCCGCCAGATAGCTGCCCGGTGCCGCGACGGCCAATAACGTCCAGACCCAGGCGCTGCCCGGCAAGGCCATCCATGCACCAACAAAGAAAAGCAGCAGCGTCGGCGGCACGAGGCTGCGGCGCAGGTTGTCCAGAATTTTCCAACGATCCAGTGCTGAAAGGGGGTTTGGGACCTTTCCTCCATCAGCAGAGGGTACACGGCGCCACAACCACGGGACCAATTGCCAGTCGCCGCGGATCCACCGATGCTGACGCAAAGCGAATTCCGGGTAATTGGCAGGAAGGTCTTCGTAGAGAACCAAGTTGCTGGCCAGCGCAGACCGCCCATGTAGCCCCTCGAACAGATCATGGCTGAGAATGCGGTTTTCAGGAACTCGGCCAGCCATGCTACGATGCAGGGCAGCAATGTCATAGATACCTTTGCCGACAAAAATGCCGGTGCCAAACAGATCCTGATAAACATCCGAGACCGCGCGACTGTAGATATCGACCGCCGTATCGCCGCCATAAAGATGGGAAAAATGCGTGTCTTTGCCAAGTTTCGGCAGGATTTCGATGCGGGGCTGCAGGATCGCATATCCGGAAACGACCCGCCCGCTTTCAGAATCAAACTCAGCCCTGTTCAACGGATGCGCCAAGATCCCGATCAGTCGTGTCGCCACACCAGGTGGAAGTTGGGTGTCCGCATCCAGCGTGATCGCGTATCGCAGCTTGGACAGTTCCTTGATATCGCCCTCCACCACCGAGAAGGCGTCGGTTTTTTCACCCAAGATCAGTTGGTTAAACTCTTCCAGCTTGCCGCGTTTGCGTTCCCACGCCATCCAGCAACCTTCGGCGGCGTTGAACTGACGACCACGGTGCAGCACGACAAAGGGTGCACTCCCATTTTTACTGTACCGTGCATTCAGTGAGGCAATTCCGTTTTTGAAACCGGATTGGATCGGCTCATCCTCTGGCACCGTCTGCGTCGGAGCATCTACCGGATCGGATAAAAGCACAAACCGCAAGGCGGGATCGGGATTGGCCAGATGCAAGATCTCAAGCTTTTCAATGATCCCTTCAACATCGACCTCAGATCCGACAATCACTGGCACGATAACTGCCGTCGCGCAGTTGCCCGGAATGGATTTCGAAAAATCGAGTTCTGGTAGTGTCTCTGGGCGAGTGATCTTGGTAATGATCCAATGCACGACCCAGACGCTCAGAATGGTCGCGGGTAGGACCGAAATAGTGGTTCCTAGCAACCATTGAAGAAAGTTGGCGTTCTGCATCCACAGGTAGGCCAGCGGTACGATCAGGGCAATCAAGACACCGGCGACCAAACCGGCTGCATAAAGGGTACCAGCATATCGCGCCAACCGACGACGCAAGGCAAGCGCGCGTGGCGCCCGGTAGCCCAATTCAGTTTCAAAGGCGGCAAGACCGTCGCCGATCAGCCAGTATCCGACATGCGATCTGGAAATATCGCCGCTTGTCGGATGACAGGCCGCGATAGCCTTGTGCGCAACGGCGACTTCTGAAAAATCACATCGGCGTGCCAGCCGCTCGACCGCTGATCGATACCTGTCGCGGGTTTCGAATGTCATATCGGCATACACGCCTGCGGGATCACTGGCCAGGACGGCCTCTATCCGGCTTGCCAGATCAACGAAGTCGGTCCACTTGATGCCATGGATCGCGATAAGATTGGAGATGGCCTGTGCAATTAGCTCCGTCTGAACTTCGTCACTGATGCGTTGCTGTTCAGGCCGATGCGCCGCTTTCGGCCGCAGTTTATCATTCATGGATCCAAACGCATCGATCAGTCGTTCAATGCAGACAAGCCTGAGCATTGACGGCAATGCCCAAAGCTCGGCATTGGTAAGATCTGCATGCTCTTGGTAGGTGCGGATGAACGCGATCAGGCTGGGCAGAGTGATCTGCGGGCGCACGTCATCAAAGATCGCCTCCGCCAAAGCGTAAATACGGGGAACCCGTCCCTGTGCTGCGTCAAGAGCGACAAGTTGGCGGTAAAAGTCTGGTGGCAGATCCTCGCGGACACGGCGCAAGGCGCGTGCGATGTGATAGTCGTTATCCAGCAGCCAATCCGCCGCGCGGGCATGTTCAGATGCCGGATGGGCGCAGTATTTGCGCACATCCGCGAGCCAGTCGTCTAGCACCGGCAAAGCTCGATAGATGTCAATAATGGCTGGCCGGCCCTGAGCGATGTTATGGCCCACGGCCAATGCGGCTGGGTCCCCTTGGATGATTGCATCCTTTTCGGGGTCGGCGGTCATTTATCGGTCCCGGCGGGTTGTCTGATACCCTTGGAAACGACGCGACCAAACGCGTGGTCTCTGGATTGGTTCATCTTGCTACGCACCATCAGAACCGGGATGTCAGCACGATCCAGAATGAAACTGGCGACATCACCTGCAGGCACATCGCGATGACCGCTTTGCCCATGTGTGGCCATCACCACAAAGTCGACTGCTTCTTTTTCAATAGTGTCAATCAGAGCGCGCCGCGCATCGCCGCCGGGCAAAATCAGTGTCGAAATGTTCAGTTTGTGATGTGCGAGGCTGTTCTTGACCTTCGTCAGATGGATTTGCCCTAGCTGCGTGTTCCGCTTTGTTACCTGAGAGCTGAGCCTGGCAGCCTCCTGATCCATCACGCCAAACTCGGTCACTCCGGGCTGGGGTGCCACATGGCACAGCAATAGTTCGGCGTCTTCTGCGAGCGCCAGCTTGGCCGCGGTAGGGAGCGCGCTTTCTGCACGAGACGAACCATCAAGCGGAACAAAGATTTTCTGGTAGGTGCCGTTTTTCGGCTCTCGTGCCGTTACGGGGATCATCAAAAGCGCGGCACTGCCCGATGCCAAGACGCCCAATACCGTGTCACTTAGCCGTTTACCTTCCTCGCCACGCACTCGCAGGGCGGCGGCAATATCGCCTTGCCTGACGGCCATATGGGACGCAATCTGTTTGATGTACTGCCCTTCGAGAAGCAGCGCCTCGGTCTTGCTTCCCTTTGAGCTATGTGCACGCGCGACCCCCGACAGCCAATTTCGGGTTTTCTGTTTCCTGATGTCCCAATCGACCGGATCAACCGGTTTGGATCCGTCATGCGGGGGCACCATGACGTGGCACAACGTCACGTGTCCACCCAAGGCAGCAGCGACTCTATCGGCGTGTTTTACCGGCTCCAGATCTTTTTGTGCCTCTTCAAGGAAAACGATTACGTTGCAGTTGGGGCCACTTCCCTCCGGCCTTTGTTTCTTGGTGTTCATACTTTGCTTTGGATCGCGGGATGTTGTTGGCATCGCTTTCGGCTCCTGGGGATCAAAGACCTGGTGGGCTCGATCGGACCGATCCGGCCATTCCAACCCTCCAGTACTGTATCTCTGCCAGGCGCACTTCACCTTTGCATTGAGACAAGACCTTTGAATGAATACCGGTTCAGCCTATCCCCATGCACGTCGAACAAATTGACGAAGATCAAGACCACCTATTCACCGCGTTCGGTTCGAACGCCCTCATTCGATCCTTTGACCTTTGCGTAATCGCGCTTCGTCAAGAGAGATTGGAACCTTGCGCCCTTATTGGGGCGGGATGCATGGTCGCAAGCCACTGTCTTGTAGGGCTTCTCTCAGCCAATCGGCGTCGTTACCACGATCCCTGAGCAACCATTCAAAGTTTGGCAAGCTGCTCAGCAACGCCCGCGTTCCAATGTAATCGCTGACCTGTCCAGAGGGGACTGTTGCATTAATCGGGGATCTTGGGGAGGTTGTGGTTTTGGAGGTTGAGCATGCCGCGCAAATCGCCACCAGTGACGTCATACAGATAGCAAGGTATTTCCATGTTGCGCCAGTTGGTAGCTGAACCAGATAGAAACCCAAGACAACGATGACCGTTTGATGAAGCAGGTATGACGGCAAGACAGGTTCGGACAAACGCCGTGATATCGATAAACGTGATATCGATCTGCTATTGGCTGCTCTTACTGATCGTCAGATTGCGGAAACGTTCGGATGGAGCGAGGCTGAAGTAACGCAGTTGCGCCTGTCCAGACGAGACGCACCTCCGCAAACAAACGCTGAGTAAGGGCGAACTTGTCTGGGCCTTAAATTGCGGGCAAGGTGCGCAGACTGCTCCGATCTCTTGAAAGGTCGACAATTTGCCCAATACTATCGATGCAGAAGCCCTTCTAAACTCCATCCTGGACGCTCTACCTGACGCCGTTATCACAATCACCGAAGAAGGTCTGATAGCGTCATACAGCCATGCAGCCGAGCGGATGCTTGGATATGCGGCCAGCGAGGTCATTGGCCAGAACGTCAAGATGCTGATGCCTGCTCCATATCGCGATGAACATGACGGCTATATGGACCACTACAAAGCCACGCATCAGAAGAAGATCATTGGTATCGGGCGAGAGGTGGAGGCGCAGCGCAAAGACGGAACAGTGTTCCCAATTCATCTGGCCGTTAGCGAGATGTTTGTGCAGGGCCGTCGCATGTTCACGGGCGTCATACGGGACCAAAGCAAGCTTAAGCAGGCGGAAAGCAGAACCCGTCAGTTTGCTCAAATTGTCGAAGACTCCGTTAATGAAATCTATATTTCGGACGCGGAGACCTATCAGATCGTACACGCCAACCGCGCGGCGCGACTTAATCTTGGATACTCGACCGAAGAAGTGTCCAGTCTGAAGCCTTGGGATTTTGTCCACGGACTCGACCGGGCAAACATCGAAACCCTGCTCGATCCATTAACAGACGAGAGCAAAGAATGGCAGGAATTCGAAACAGTTCAAATTCGCAAGGATGGCTCTACTTATCCCGTCCGAACACAATTGCAGCTACTGAAGACGAAACATCAACCTGTTTTTGTTGCCGTTGTTCAAGACTTGACCGAACTAAGAGCGGAGCGCTCACGTAGCGATCAGTTGGGCGCAATATTGGATCGCTCACTCAACGAGATTTACATGTTTGACGCTGACAGCCTGAGATTTGTACAGGCTAACTTTGGAGCGCAAAAAAACATCGGTTACTCCAGTGAAGAATTGCTGGATATCACACCAGTCGACATCAAACCGGAGATGTCAAAAGACCAGTTTGAACAAGTAATTGCCCCTCTCAGGGATGGGAGCAAAAACCTGCTTACGTTCAGCACCATCCATCAGCGGAAAGACGGCACCACCTACCCTGTAGATGTAACGCTTCAGCTGATGCGTTTTGATGAACACTCCCTGTTTGTGGCGATCATCCGGGATGTGACCGAACAGCTCAAGTTGACCGAGGACTTACGACTACGCGAACGGGCAATTGCAGAAATCGACACCGGGGTTCTCATTACCGATGCCAGGCGCGGGGAAAACGCCATCATATACGCAAATGCCGCTATGGCAAAAATGACAGGGTATGAGGCCGAAGAATTGCTTGGCCGAAACCCTCGTTTTCTGCAAGGTGACGACCGTGATCAGCGAGCGTTGGACAATATCCGTTCGGCCATTTCACAGGCAGTGCCGGTACATGAGACACTGCGCAACTACCGCAAAGACGGTTCTCTCTTTTACGTTGAGGTCACGATATCGCCGATCCGCGATGATGCAGGCGAGGTAACGCATTTCATAGGCGTTCAATCCGACGTCACTGCGAAATTAGACATGGAAGAGCGACTTCGCCATTCGCAAAAGATGGATGCAATTGGTCAACTAACGGGTGGTATTGCGCATGATTTCAACAATTTGCTCACAGTGGTCATCGGCAATAATGAACTGCTTGCTGACCGTCTCAGCGATGATGAGTTTGCCGCGTCGTTGCTGGAAGACGCCACAAGCGCCGCTGAAAGCGGGGCGCAGCTAACAGGTCAGCTCCTATCGTTCGCCCGCCAACAGCCGCTTGCATCGGAAGAAATCGATCTCAATGAGCTCGTACGCAACCTTCAAGATATGCTTGACCGTACGCTTGGTGAGACAATCACACTGAATATCAAGCTAGCAGATGAGCTTGGAAAATCCTTCGCTGACCCGACGCAAGTCCACAACGCGTTGCTCAATCTTGCGATAAACGCGCGTGATGCCATGCCCGATGGCGGCGACCTCACAATCGAAACCAGCAATATAGATTTTGATGCGGAAACGGCGCGCGAACGTGATGAACTTGCACCCGGACGATATACTCGATTGTCCGTCAGCGATACCGGCATTGGTATGCCTCCGGAAGTCCAGTCCCGCGTTCTTGAGCCATTCTTCACTACCAAAGAAGTAGGCAAGGGTACAGGTTTGGGACTGAGCATGGTGCATGGCTTTGCCAAGCAGTCCGAAGGTCACCTTGAAATCTACAGTGAACTTGGTCACGGCACGTCCGTAAGCCTGTATCTTCCTGATGCGGCCAAACTGAAAGATGGTACTGCCGAACATGCTCGGGGTGCTCCGCCTGTTGAAAAGGGCGGTGAGACCATTTTGGTGGTGGAAGATGACCCACGCGTCCGAAAGTTGACAATCAACCGGCTAGATAGTCTGGGATACACCGTACGGGAAGCTGAAACCGGGCATCAAGCACTAGAAGTCTTAGCCGAGACCACTGATGTTGATCTTGTCTTCACAGACATGGTGATGCCAGGCGGCATGTCCGGTGCCGATCTGATTTTAGAAGTGCAGAGATTATACCCACATATCAAATGCATCATTACCTCAGGCTATGCGGAAAAGGGCACCTTGCCCAACGACGGAACTTTGTGGTTGCGTAAACCATATCGGCTTCAGGAACTATCTCAGCTGCTTCGTCAACGGTTGGATTGAACTGTGGCCTGCTGCCGGTTTTGTGGACGGCAACTTAAGCTTTCATTGCTCGCTCCTCGAATGTCATAGGGCTTAGATAGCCGATGGTCGAGTGGCGGC